>CAMKDH010000132.1 GCA_946411215.1 uncultured Treponema sp.
TACCCGTTCCCATTCCGAACACGGAAGTCAAGCTCTCTTACGTCGATGATACTGCTCTTCAGCGGGAAAGTAGAAAGCTGCCGGCTTTTTTTTGTCCTTTTTTCTACACTGAGAGAATTCATAATTTACATTCCCATTAATTACTTTCCCGCTGAAGAGCAGCACATGGAGAGATGTTCCCTGACTCGCCAATACGCTGCAGGTTTTGCTCCGCAAAACCTGGTAAGGTCGCCACCGGCGACCGACGAAAGTAGGAAGCTGCCCTTTAAAAGGCATGTTACTAATAGAACAGAAATCAGAGGCATCTTTATATGCTGGATTGCTTCGCTGCGCTCGCAATGACGAAGATGATTTTTCTCAATGACGAAAACGGGGCGTTGCGGGGTGTCCCCGCTGGGTGGGGTAGACGAAAAGCTTTGCTTTGAGGCGTAGGGCGGGGCTCCGCCCTCCTTATAATTTTTCATTTCTAACTTAATTTCTCTACCGCAAAATATAAAACAATGGTATAATGGAAGAATGAATAATAAACCAATGCTTTATATACTTATTCCAGTTTGTATAATTGGAGCTTTTATTTCGATTCATGTGATTTTGTGGTTGTTCTGGATTTGTGTAAGTCTTACAATCCCTTTGAAGAAGGAATATGACAAGCCTTCGAAGTTTTATAACTGGGCGTTTGTTCTTTGGTACCGCTATATTATTAAGGTTGCAAGAATAAAGTTGTATGTAACTGGTTATGAAAAGATTCCGTTTGGCACCAGATTTCTGCTTGTTTCGAACCACTGTTCAAAGTTTGATAATTTTATTCAATGTGCAGTGCTAAAGAAAACCCAGATGGCATATGTTTCGAAACCTGAAAATTTTAAAATTCCAATTGGACGTCATTTTTTAAGAAGAGGTTTGTATATTCCTATTGTTCGTGGGAATCCTCGTCAGGGGCTTGAAGCAATTTTACGCGGAATTGATTTGATTAAACAGGATAAAGTTTCTGTTGGTATTTACCCTGAAGGAACAAGAAGTCAGAATGGTGTTATTCAGGAGTTTAAGCCTGGTGCATTTAAGATTGCAGAAAAGGCTCGTTGTCCTGTTGTTGTTGTAAGTATGAGTGGAACTGAAAATATCAGTAAGAATTTCCCTTGGAAAAAAACTGTTGTGCACATGGATATTCTTGATGTTATTCAGCCTGATGTTTGGGATAATAAATCGACTGTTGAAGTTTCACAATATTCTCATGATTTAATTGCCAAAAAACTAGGAATGCTCGAAGAGAAAGTTTCATAAAAGGAAAAAATAATGATTTACATTTTTTTGAACAAGCTTTCAAATAATGGTAAAGCGTCAGATGCCCAGGTTGAACTTGGACGATTATTTTCGGGTGAAGAGATAAAGTTTATTGATATTACAGGTATTGTAAATGCAGCTGATTCCTGCAGAATGCTTAAAGAAGATGATACGATTATTGTAGCCGGTGGGGACGGAACTTTAAGTCGGTTTGCAAATGATGTTTACGATCTTCATTTAAAACAGAAAATCTTCTTTTATACATGCGGCAGCGGAAACGATTTTTTGAATGATATTCGTGAGCGTTGTGAAATTAAAAATAATCTTATTCCTATGAATGAGTTTTTGAAGTCTTTGCCAGTTGTTACTGTTAATGGTCAGAATCATTATTTTATAAACGGCATTGGTTATGGTATTGACGGTTATTGCTGTGAGGAAGGTGACCGTGTTCGCAGAAACTCTGATAAGAAAGTTAATTATACTGCAATTGCTATAAAGGGCCTGCTTGGAAAGTTTAAGCCTCGTAATGCAATTGTTACTGTTGACGGCGAAACAATCCACTATAAAAAGGTATGGCTTGCTCCAACTATGATCGGACGATTTTTTGGCGGCGGTATGATGATTACTCCGAATCAGGATCGTCTTAATGAAGAACATGTTGTTTCAAGCTGTGTTGTTCATGATTCTCCAAAGCTTAAAACTCTTGTGATTTTCCCGCAGATTTTTAAGGGAAAGCATATTTCGCATACAGAGATTGTTGAAATAAAAACCGGTCATGAGGTTAGGGTTGAGTTTGATAAGCCTTGTGCCCTACAGATAGACGGTGAAACTTATCTTGATGTAAAATTCTATTCTGTTAGTTATCACTAATTTTTTGAGGAAAAAAATGCTTTATATTTTTGATATGGGTGGGGTTGTTACCACCAACTTTGGCGCTGACAATAAAATGTATCCGTATCTTGGACTTGAGCGTTCTAATTTTTTTGATATCTGCCAGAAGGAAAAAGCGGCAGATGGTTCTGACTATGATATTGATTTTCTTTTAGGTATTGGAAAAATTTCTGTAGAAGAATTCTGGCGCGAGTTTAACAGACGCATAAAGGTTTTGGGGCTTAATGTTCCTGAGGTAAAGACTGATTTGTACAGACTGTTTTTTCATCCGCAGCTTAAAATGGAAACTGTTGAGCTCATAAAGGAACTTCGTGCAAAAAATCATCGTGTAGTTTGCGGTACAAATACAATTCAAAGTCACTGGGAAAATCATACGGAGCGAGGAGATTACGCTTTGTTTGATCAGACTTATGCTTCTAATAAAATTGGTCTTGCAAAACCGGATCCAAAATTCTGGGAAACTATTATGATGGCAGAAGGTTATGAACCGTCACAGACTTATTTTACAGATGACCGCCTGGATAATGTGGAGGCAGCTGCGTCGCTCGGAATACACGCTGTTCAGTTTACAACGGCAGAGGCTGTCAGGACTGCTTTTCACATTTAATATCTAAGAATGCAATTACATCTTTGTACTCTTTTATGCCGTTTGCAATTTCAAGTTCTATGCGTTTAAGACCTCTTTGATATTCTGTATCTCCAATCATTGCAAGCTGGGAAGCATCTCGTCTTTTGTAGTTTTCATAAAGAACTTCTATATTTTTGTAGCTTTCATAGTATTCGCGTTTTACTGTAATGTTTGTAAAGCCAGCCTTTTGTAATTCGTAGCAAAGAAGATCTTTTGGCCAGAATCGTTTAAAATCTTCATAATATGTTTCCGGGCAGTATTTATAAACCCACCAGTCTTTAATGAATTCAGGCTCGATGTTTCTGTATTTGAATATTCCGTTATCGTTTAGCGTTGAGAATATTTTTTCTAATGCAGTTTTCTTATCTTCAAAATGATGAAAGGCAAAGTTGCAGACAATCAAGTCGGCTTTTGATTTTAAATTAAGGTCTTCGGCTTTTGAATTGATAAATTGAGCATCGATGTCTTTTTCTTTGGCAAGTTTTAGCATATCTGGTGAAGCATCAAGACCAATCCATTTTATCTTTGGATCGTTGAAATAAGTTTGCTGACTGAGCAGCCAGTTGCCAGTTCCGCAGGCTAAATCTATAACAGTGGCGTCTTGTTTATTTGCGAGCAATTGTTCAAGATCAGTGTCTTTTGCAAAAGCGGTTCTTGTTTTGTTTTTATCATATACCTTTGAAACTTTTTGATAATTTGTTTTAAGCATTTAGATCCCTTTTATAAATTGGAGAAACCCACGTTAGAATTATTATTCTACCTGATATTTATTCCTGATTTTTGAATATGTCATAATTAATAATAAAACTCCTGCACAACAAATTGCTAAACAGATTCCTGCAATTTCTGCACTGTATAAGCCAATAATGGAACTGATGAGCCAGAATAAACCATAAAGCAGCCACATTGTTCCATTAGCATGATTATATTTTTTTATGTTTGAAATAGATGATTCCGAAATCTTGTCTCCCGTCCAAAAGTTCACAGGTTTTTTTGATAAAAAACACCATAAAGCTATGGCTTCAAATACGAGCATACAAAATAATGCTGCTCCCGATGCAATAAAATTTTCTGGTTTCATTTTTTTACTCCACTTTATTTATATTAAATTACTATCAATTAAATTCCATTTAATGGTTGTTTCTGGAGTATAAATTGTTGGGCCTCCGACGTCACGGCTTAAGGTGTTTGCGGGAACCCAGCCTGTGTATTCTCCGAGAGTAATCTTTACCCATTGGTAATCAGATGTAATTTGGGATGATTTATAATAATCACCGCCTTCTTTGTGTGTTACTACATGGATACTGTTTGAGTTTTCTGAAGGTAATTCTCTAATGGATGTGCCTTCACTAATAATGAATGTTGAATCAAGCTTTAATGTCTGGATTTTATTTCCAGCTACTTCAAGTAATTCTGCCGGTTCAAAATTGCCGTTTTTATAAGGATTTTGTGCTAAATATATATAACCCTCAATTGAAGGATCTGACACAAGCTTTGCTTTTACAAAAACAGAGTCATTTTCTATAACTCTGATAATATTTGTGATTTGGATTTCATCATCTTTTTGTATTGTATATATTTCATTTCCAAAATTAGGTTCTGAGAATAATTTGATATTTAATCCGTCATATTCGAATTTTAATGAATAAGAAATGTCGTGATTTTCAACAATTTTATTTTCATAAGAACTTTCATTTTTCTTTTCTGCTATACTTGCTTTAAGATTATTAAGTTCATTTGTTAATTCTGTATTCTGATTTTCTAATTCTTCAATTTGATTTTTTAATTCAGATATTTCATTCTGGAGATTTGAATTCAATTCTGTTAATTCAGCAATTTTTTGATTTAATTCATCTTCTTTTTTTGAATCACAACCAATAAAAGATATCAAAGCTGTCAAAAATACAATTATACATACTTTACTTTTTTTCATTTTTTAAACCTCTAGATTTACTTATTTGTAATTATATCATGTTTCTGCTAAAATACTACCCATGAGTGCAAATAATTATCCTAGAATATTTTTGAATAAGAATGAAGAAAAAGAAATCTTGCAGGGGATGCCTTGGGTTTTTGATAATGAGATTTCTTATATAAAGCATAGAGGCAGCGAAAAGGATGCCTGGAAGAATGAAAGCTTTGCGGAATGTACGCTTGATGACGGGACTGCGGTTGAAGTTTATTCTAAGGCTGGCGGATTTTTGGGAACAGGTATTCTGAATAAAAAATCTAAGATTGCTGTGAGGATAATCGGGCACGAAAATGCTGATGTTATTCTGGCAGATACTGCTGCATACTTTGAAAAAAGAGTTTTGGATGCTTATAGCCTGCGCCAGATGTATTACAGCAAAAATGATTCTTACCGTTTGATTTTTGGTGAGGCTGATTTAATTCCAGGCCTTATTTGCGAACGCTTTTGCGATGAAAATAGCAAAGTGATTTTACTTATTCAGTTTCTTTCTTTGAGCTGTGATATTTTCCGTAAGCAGATTCTTAGTGCGCTTTGTAAAATCTGTAAACCTGATGCTATTTTTGAACGTTCTGATTCTTCGGTAAGAGAAAAAGAAGGATTGCCTGAAGTTGCTGGATGGCTTGATCTTACAAAAGAGGATTTTCCGGTTGCAAATGGCCCGGATGGTAAAATTACAATTATTGAAAACGGCATAAAGCTTGGAGTTGATATTGTAAACGGGCAGAAGACTGGATATTTCTTAGACCAGAAATTTAACCGTCAGGTAGCTGCTCGATTCTGTAAAGATAAGCGCGTGCTTGATACATTTACTCATACCGGAGCCTTTGGTCTTAATGCATATAAAGCCGGAGCAAATGAAGTTATTTCTGTAGATATTTCTCCGGAAGCAGTTGAAATGGTAAATCATAATATCGAACTCAACAAAGCCGGCAACAAAATGAAAGCCGTTTGCGCTGATGTTTTTGATTTGCTCAAGCAATATGAAGCAGCAGGTGAAAAATTTGATGTAATTGTTCTTGACCCGCCAGCCTTTACAAAATCTGCAAAGATGATTGAAAAAGCATACGGCGGCTATAAAGAAATAAACTTGCGTGCAATGCGTCTGCTCAAGCCAAACGGTATCCTCGTAACTTGTTCTTGTTCTTACTTTATGGAAACAAACATGTTCTGCGATATGATTATGCATGCTGCAATGGACAGTCACCGCCGCGTACAGATTCTTGAAAAGCATGGGGCAGGACCAGATCACCCAGTTCTTTTGGGCTATCCAAAATCAGAATACTTAAAATGTGTGGTATGCCGTGTCATCTAACGAAACTCAAAAGTATAACAGTGTAATTGTACTCGGTCCTACTGCGGTTGGAAAAACATCTATTGGTGTTGCGCTTGCTCATCAGTTCAACGGAGAAATTATTTCTGCAGACTCAAGGCAGACTTACCGCCATTTAGATATTGGTTCTGGCAAGGATCTTGATGAATACACAGTAGACGGCATTCCAATTCCATACCATTTAATAGATATAATTGATCTTCCAGACGAATACACTGTTTATAACTATCAGCAGGATTTTTACCGCGCCTTCAAGGATATTCAAAGCCGAAACAAGCTTCCTGTTGTTGTTGGTGGTACCGGCATGTACATAGACGCAATTGTACGCGATTATCAGCTTGTAAATCTTCCTGAAAATCCTGAGCTTCATGCACAGCTTGAGGCAACTCCACTTGAAGAACTTGCTGACCGTCTCATAAAGCTTCAGCCCGATCTTCACACCAAAAATGACTTACTTGAAAAAGACCGCGTAATAAAAGCGCTTGAAATTATAGAAGCAAAAAAGGCGGGCTATGATACAACTTCAATTGACCGTCCTGAAATTAAACCATTCATAATCGGAACAAGTCTTGACCGCCCGAAAATCTGGGAAAACATAAGCATTCGTCTTCGTGAACGTCTTGATAACGGAATGCTTGAAGAAGTTCAGTCTATTCACGATAGCGGAATTACCTGGGAACGACTTGAAAAGCTTGGACTTGAGTACAGATATTGTTCATTATTCTTAAAAGGTGAGTTAAGAACAAAAGAACAGCTCTATGAAGAACTGTTCATTGCCATCCGCCAGTTTGCCAAAAGGCAGGAAACATGGTTCAGGATGATGGAAAAAAAAGGAGTGGAAATCCATTGGCTTTCTCACAATCAGGATAAAAAAGCCAGAATTGAAGAAGCGGTTATGCTCCTACAGCAACTTTCTCTTTGATTTCTGTAAGATAGCCTGTGCGGATGCAGC
>CAMKDH010000133.1 GCA_946411215.1 uncultured Treponema sp.
AACATCTTTTTCTGCTTTGTACTGCTTGCCCTTAAATTCAATAGTTGCGTACATAAAATACCTCTATTAAAATAAACATTAACAATCGCCCGGTGCAGTGGAATAAGGAAACAGAATCCAACCTGCAAAAGACTGGTACCCAAACCGGCTCGTCAGCGTAAAACGGGGATTAAACACCACCTCGCCCAAAGTCTAAATACGTATCAAACATAATAATGAAAATAGAGGTTTTATGCAATAGGTAACAAACGCAAAAGGAGCTTGCTCTGCATTGAAAAAACTGACTAAAATCATTAAAATATGTTCTGTATTATGGAACAAACAATAGATGTAAATCCAATTCCTTATCTTACTTGGACTTGGCTTAAGATAAATAAGGATTCAGGAACTTTTGATTTTTCTGTTTCGGAAAACGCTGGGGCTGATGTTCAGATTCCGGAAGGCGTTTTAGTTAGCAACGGCAAAACTGTTAAGACTGAACTTCCTGAGCCTGAAAACTCAATTGGAAAAGATGCGGCAGAAATTATTACAAATGCTGCGAAGGGAAAAATCTATACATTCGAAAAAGACTGTGAACAGCCGCTTATTATCAGAATAATTGCAGATTCCAATTCTGCTACCCATAATATTATTCATGCAAAAGCTGGGGTAAATTGTAAGGTTATTATTGTTTATGAAGGCCCTTCGGCCTCTTCGACAGGCTCAGTGACCACAGGGACCGCAGTTTTCTCAGGCATAATAACTAAGGTTTACGCCGAGGACGACTCAAACGTTCAGATTACAAAAGTTCAGCTTTTCAAAAATAATGTTTACCAGATAGATGATACTCAGATTGTTTGTGGAGAACGCGCAAAGGCAGATCTTATTCAGATTGAACTTGGCGGTTCGCACATTGATGCAGGCTTTCACGCAACACTTCACGGATATCAGTCCAGATTTACTTCCGACACAGCATATATTTGCCGCGACACACAATATGTAGATATGAATCAGGTTGTAGTTCATACAGGCAAAAAAACAGACTGCAACATGAAAACAGACGGAACTGTAAAAGACGATTCAACTAAAACATACCGCGGAACAATTGATATGCGAAAAGGCTGCTCCGGCTCTACTGGAAACGAAATGGAAACAACTCTCCTGCTCTCTCCAACAGCTGTAGTAAAAGCAGCTCCTATAATTCTTTGTGGCGAAGATGATATTGCAGCAGAACACGGTTCAACAATAGGAAAGCTTTCTCCAGAAATGTTGTTCTATATAAACACACGCGGAATTGACCAGACAACTGCAGAAGCAATGCTTACACGTGCAAAAATCACAGCAGCCTCAGCAAACATCCCGGATGATAAGGTCCGAGAAGAAATTAACAGCTGGCTTAATAAAGAACTTGGCGAAGACTAAGCATTGTTGCAAATCATCTTGAAAATTATTACAATATATCAGTTTTACATACAAGTTTAATAGGTTATATATAATGAATAAATACAGAAAAGACTTTCCTTTTTTCAAAGCAATAGATGAAAAATCTTCGGAAGAAAATAAGGATCTTATATATTTTGATACAGCCGCAACTGCACAGCGTCCTTTTATTGTGCTCAATGCAATGACACATTTTTATGCTACAGAAAATGCAAATCCGTTGCGCGGACTTTATTCATTAAGCGAACGCGCTACCCTTGCCTATGAAAACGCACGCAAAACAGTTGCCGATTTTATAAATGCAAAACAAGCTGAAGAAATTATTTTTACACGCAACGCTTCTGAAAGCTTAAACCTTGTTGCCTACAGCTGGGGACTCAACAATCTTGGCCAGGGTGATGAAGTTTGCGTAACAATAATGGAACATCATTCAAATATTGTTCCATGGCAGATGGTTTGTCAGAAAACTGGAGCCAAGCTTGTATTTATGGAATGCGATAAAGAAACAGGAATTATAAGCGACGAGGAGATTACTTCAAAAATAAACGCTCGCACAAAAATTGTTTCTGTTGTTCATGTAAGCAACGTGCTTGGCGTAACAAATCCTGTAAAAAAAATCGGTGTGGCTGCTCACAATGCAGGTGCAATTTTTATTGTAGACGGCGCACAGTCTGCACCACACATGAAGGTTGATGTTCAGGATATTGATGCCGACTTTTTTGCAATGAGCGGACACAAGCTTTGCGGACCTATGGGAATTGGGGCTCTTTACGGAAAGTATGAGCTGCTCGATAAAATGGAGCCATTCCTTCGCGGTGGCGAAATGATTGAATATGTTACACGCGAAAAAGCAACCTGGGCAGAGATTCCTCATAAGTTTGAAGCGGGAACTGTAAGCGCAGGTGATGCTGTTGGTATGGCTGCGGCTATCCGTTATATTCAAAGCATTGGTCTTGATAATATTGAAAAACATGATGCTGAACTTGCATGCAGAATTATTGAAGGAATGAAAAATATTCCTCATGTAAATATTATCGGCCCAAAAGACGGAAACAAACGCTGCGGTATTGTTACCTTTACAATTGATGGTGTACATCCGCACGACATTGCTTCTCTTTTAAGCGAAGAACATATTGCAATTCGTGCAGGCCATCACTGTGCACAGCCACTTGGGCAATATTTAGGCCAGACTGCAACAGCACGCGCAAGCATGTATTTTTATAACACAGAAGAAGAAGTTGATGTCTTTTTGGAAAAGCTTAGCCACTTAAGAGAATGGTCAGGATACAAGGATTGATCTATGGACACAAAAGAATTATATCGCGAAATATTAAACGAGCACAACATAAACCCTTCGCACAAACAGGATATGGATTCCCCTACTTTTTGTCTTGAGGGAGTAAACCCTAGCTGCGGTGATCAGATTACACTTCAGATGAAGCTTGATGAAAACAATGTAATTACAGATGCAAGCTTTACAGGAAGCGGTTGTGCAATAAGCCAGGCTTCTGTAGACATGATGGCCGATTTAGTGATTGGAAAAACAAAGGACGAAGCACTTGCCCTTGCAGATATTTTTGACAGAATGATTAAGGATAAAGTAACAGAAGAAGACCTTGAACGTCTTGACGAAGCAGCAGCCTTACAGGATATTTCGCATATGCCAGCCCGCGTAAAATGCGCAATGCTTGGATGGCGAACTATGAAGGAAATGCTGCTCTTGAAATAAGCCTTTCTTTATGATATATTATTAAAACTTCGGTGCTGTAGCTCATCTGGATAGAGCAGCTGCCTTCTAAGCAGCAGGTAGACGGTTCGAGCCCGCCCAGCATCATATCCCAAATTAATTATTCAAAACGTTTGCGTCTATTTTTACACGACCAAGGAAATGAACCGGACTGTAGTTTGTTTCATAAGAGTCATCATAACGCCAGTAAGCAGCAAACATCGCAACATAAAAAATATTTTCTTCACCTTCATCCTGTTTTTCCAAAAATCCTTTTGTATCACTTGATGAAGCATTTTCTGCAGAATGAGTATCCGCAGGATTTTCATCGTTTTCACCGCTACGGCCAAAATCAAAAGTTTTACCGGTCATGCGAACAGGAATGCCAATTTTCGTACCATCAACAGAAATGCTCGCAGAATAATCCTCTACATTATCACTATAATTTGTAAGTCTTATTCTTATTTTATGCTGACCGTTTGAAATATCAAAAGATGTAACAGAACCGTTAGAATCAAGATAATAAAGTTCCTTGTACCCATAAGTTTCAAGCATAGTTTGGGCAGAGTTTCCTTTACGAACAGAATCGTCTGCCATACTTATAAGTGAGCTTTCTTCGGAACTAACCTTCTGATCATCATTATAGATTTTATAGTAAACCTGAGACTTTCCACCACTTACTTCTGGATCGGATAATGTGTGGGTTGAAAAATGAAAATAACAGGAATCAAAAGAAGATTCAACGTTTGGCTGATTTTCCAGATAAAAAGGATCATCGATAGGCTTTTTAAGAACATCAAGCCCGCAGGAAACGTTAAAAAAAGAAAGGCAAACAGCCAACAAAACGAGAAAAAATAATGATTTTCGTTTGTTGCTATTTGCCCTTTTCAATTATGTCAGCCTTCACAAATAAAATTATTCAACTTTTCCCTGTGACTGAAGATCGATAATTCTTGTTTTAGCAAGATGGCTCCAGTCATCATCAGAAGATTTGTCATTCAAAGCTTTATATGCTTCTACAGCACCGGCATAGTCACCCTGAGCTTCAAGAACACGTCCAAGACTGAAGTATGCATGAGAAGCCATGCCAAAGTCTTCAAACTCTGCAGCAGCTCTGTATGATTCAGCAGCATCAGCAAGTTTTCCAAGCTCTTCATAGCATGAAGCTTTATTGAACAAACAAACAGGAGCTGTATAAGATTTCTTGCCTTTTGCAATTGCAGCATCATAATAAGTTATAGCATCTTCATAATCTTTAAGAAGATATGAAAGTTCAGCACTAAGCATGTTTGCTCTTACACCAGCAATTCCGCCTTTCTTAGTATATGGAGCAAGGTTTTCAACACATTCAGTTGCGCGCTTTGAAATTTCTGCATCATCAAGAGCTGTTGATGAATCCATCATTGCATAATAATAACCTTCAACAGCAGCAAGAGATTTTGTATTAGAATTTGAAATTACAAAAGCTGTTGCAATAAATCCAAGAACAAGTACAAGAACTACAATGAAAGAAATGATTACAGGCTTTCTGTTCTTTTCAAGAAAACCATTAAGTTTTGCACTTGCAGTATTTTTCTCTGTTTTTTCTGACATATAATTAACCCCAATTATAAATTTTTCTATTTACTTACGGATCTGCAATTCGTCTATAAGGCGGATTACGTAAGTCCGTTGTATCCCAAGCACCTTTGCCGTTTTTGTCTGATTCCAGTTATTTTCTTCAAGAATCTTTGTAACATAGCTTTTCTTAAAAGCATTAACGGCTGTTTTTAAACTCTTATCCTCCCCTGTTTCAACTGAAGGAACAGAGTCTGCCGTAGCAATAGCCATATCGGAAGTTTTTATATAAGGAGGCTCCCCTACAATAAACGCTCGCTCAACGGCATTTTTAAGCTCGGCAATGTTTCCCGGCCAGAAATAATTTTTCATAACTTCTAGAGCTTCTTCCGAAAACCCTTTGAACCCTGCTCCCGAAACTGTAGAAAGTTTTGCAAAGTAGTAGTTCGCAATAGAAAGTATGTCGTCCTTACGCTGGCGCAAAGGAATCATATTTACAGGAACAGTACTCATCAGCTGGTATAAATCCTGCATGAACAAGCCCTGTTCTATTTTATCTTCAATATTCACTTCAGTAGAGAAAATGAAACGAATATTTTTTCGTTCCTCGCGAATACTTTTTAAAAGTATAAGCAGCTTCTCCTGAAGGACAGCGGAAAGATTATCCGCCTGGCTGATAAAGATTGTTTTTCCTAAGAAATCAAAGGAAGGAAGCTGAGAGACAAGTTCAAAAAATCGGACTGTCTCAGGTTCTGAATAAACAAGACAATTATGCTCAAAGAAATCTTCCGGATTGTTTTTACCCTGAAGATGAACCAGAAAAGCAAACTGCCTTTTTCCCGTTCCTTTTTCACCTTTAAGCAGGACGCTTGCATTATTTTTACAGAGCACAGAAGAAATCTTTTTGAGCTCTTCAATAAACTGGCTTTCGCCTGCCAAAGAATCTGAACTATAGTATTCTAAATTTCTCAAAGCCCACCCTCGCAAAAAACTTAGAATTAACAAAACGCATTGCAGTCAGAAAAACTTCCGAGCCACAATGCGTTTCCTTTCAGAAAAACAAATAATATCAGTAAAGAATATTAGTCATTTTTCTTTGTGTTCAAAAGTTCGCCCAGTGTGTATGCTCCGTCTCCGTCATCGTCATTGTTTGACATGTACTGAGAGATTTCATCACGCTGCTGCTTTCTCTTGTATTCACGTACAGAAAATGCTACTTTTTCTTTATCAGTGTTTACATCAACAACAAATACGTTGATTTTGTCACCAACCTTGTATTTTGCAATTGCTTCTTCAAAAGGAACATCCTTTTCTTCGCTAAGGTTAGCCTTGTTTACAAGACCTTCAATTCCATTTGGAGCTTTTACAAACAAACCGAATTCTGTGATAGAAGTAATTTCACCTTCCAATGTAGAACCTGGCTTGTACTGGTCAGCAAACTCTTTCCAAGGATTAGCAGAAACCTGTTTCATACCAATCTTGATTTTGTGTTCTTCTGGATTGCATTCAATAACAACAGCTTCGATTTCCTGATTTACAGAAAGTTCGCTGCCTGGATGCTTAATTTTCTTTGTCCAAGAAATATCATCTGCATGGAGGAAACCGTCAATTCCGTCTTCAAGCTGTACAAAAGCACCAATGTTAGTAACTTTTACAACCTTTCCAGAAACCTTAGTTCCTACAGCATAGCGTTCTGCAATTGAATCCCATGGGTTAGCCTGTGTCTGTTTAAGACCAAGTGAAACACGACCGTTCTGAATGTCGTAACCAAGAATCATTACTTCAACTTCGTCACCAACATTTACCATGTCGCCTGGCTTGTTGATTTTCTTTGTCCAAGAGAATTCAGAAATATGAACAAGACCTTCGATTCCTTTTTCGAGTTCAACAAAAGCACCAAATTCTGTAAGCTTTGTTACCTTACCTTTTACGATATCATCTACATGATATTTATCTTCGAAGTGTACCCAAGGATCTTCTGTGAAGTGCTTGAGAGAAAGATTAATTCTCTTTTCTTCTGGATCAAGGCGAATAACCTTAAGTTCGATTTCCTGACCTTTCTTAACAAAGTCTTTTGGACGAGCAACGTGGCCCCAAGACATATCATTGATATGGAGCAATCCGTCAAAGCCACCCAAATCGATGAAGGCACCAAAGCTTGTAAAGCTCTTAACGGTACCTTTTACAGTGTCACCAATCTGAACTGAATTAAAGAATGCATCGCGTTTTTCGTTGATTTCTTCTTCAAGGAACTTGCGGCGGTTAACCACAGGATTAAGTT
>CAMKDH010000134.1 GCA_946411215.1 uncultured Treponema sp.
GTACCGGCTGGGAACAGGCATCGCAGAAATTCTGTATGGAATAGAACCTAAACATGCGTCGAGGCCGGATGAGGTACCGGTTTCGGAGGAGCATCTTCAGAAGTTCACCGGCACATATCTTCCCGGCAAAATCCATATTGAAGTGAAGAACGGGAAACTGTATCTGGTGCGTGTAAACCAGAATATCCATATCGAATTGTACTGCATCGGTCCCAACACATTTGTCCGCAGGCACGAGGAACAAAGCTATACGCACAATCTGCTGCCGGAAGGTTCTGAAAAACCTGTGGTATGGGGATACGAGCTGATCAGGAAAGATTTTGTGTGACAGTGGGAAAGCGGTCAGGCTATACTGGATTATGCTGTAATTCTGCGAGGATAAAAGCGAGAATAGAAAACAAGTCTGTTCGGATAAGAAAGGAGAAAGTCACCAGAAGCATTAGCTGAGCTGTGGGAATTGCAATTTGGAGGTATCAAGCTATGAAAATCACGCCCTCTTTGAATTTTGGCGGACAATGCAGAGAAGTAATTCCATATAGTTCCTGCCGGGTGGTATTTGTCGACAGATTTGGAATCCGCTGGGGAATTATGACCGAGCAAACGGAACTGCAAAGGCAACTGAGGCTATGGCTTTTAAACTCTGCCAGCAGGCAGAAAAAGGCTGGCGGCGATTGAAGGGCTTTGAAAAGCTTGAACTTGTCGTCAAGGATATAAAATTTGAAAATGGTGTGTTGAAAGAAGTTGCTTAAAATTTATGCCGATTCAAACTTCAATCCACAACTATTGACAATTTCTCGTACATCCGCGAAGGGGTGATGGTGGGCGAAGGGTGAGCCGGATGTGTCTGTGGTTTTGGCATCCTGACTTTGATGCACTTGATTACAGGACTGTCGATTACTACAGCCGAACTCACCGTGCGCAAAACAATGCAAAACCTGAATATAAAATTGAAGAATCCCGAGTGATTCTGGCGGTAACTCCGTCGGAAGAGGGGTATTCGGTTCCCTAAATCGGTAAAAACAAAATTTTCAAAAAAATTTCAAAAATTCGTAAAAAAAAATTTGACAAAATAAAAATAAGGATGCATACTATAGGAAATTGGAAACGTTTCCATTAACGTTTCCAAAATTGAATGGTAATACGGGGTTTTACTCTGGAAATGTTTCTTTTCAGAGGATCCATTATGTTTTTTTTCGTTTGGAGGAAAATATGGAAAAAATTAACAAGGTTGTATCAGCTGTTTTGGCTGGAGCATTGACTGCATCGTGTTTCATGTCATGCGCAAAAAAGGATTCAGGAGTTGGGCAGGTCCGCTACTTGAATTTCAAACCAGAGGTTGCATCTGTCTATCAGGAATTGGCAGAGGCTTATGAAGCAGAGACAGGTGTAAAAGTTATTGTTGAAACTGCTGCAAACAATTCTTACGAATCAACATTGACATCAAAAATGGCGACCAAGCAGGCTCCAACTTTGTTCCAGATTAACGGACCTCGTGGTTATGCAAACTGGTCAAGCTACTGCGCTGATCTTTCTGGCACCGAACTTTACAAGCACCTTTCCGATAAATCACTTGCAGTAACAATTGATGGAGTTCCTTATGGAATTCCGTATGTTGTCGAAGGATATGGAATCATCTACAACAAGGCAATCACCGATAAATATTTTGCTCTCTCAAACAAAGCAACTCCTTACGCAAGCATGGATGAAATCAACAACTTCGCAGCACTCAAAGCTTTGGCCGATGATATGCAGGCAAACAAAGAAGCTCTGGGAATCAAGGGTGTGTTTGCATCAACATCTTTGAAGGCGGGAGAGGATTGGAGATGGCAGACCCACTTGGCAAATCTTCCGGTCTACTATGAATTCAAAAACAACAATGTCGATCTTTCATCTGACGCAACAAAGAAAATCAATTTCCAGTACGATGGTGAATTCAAAAATATTTTTGACCTCTATCTGAACGACTCAGTTATTGAACCAAAGAACGTCGGTGTAAAAACTGTTGACAATTCAATGGCCGAGTTTGCTCTTGAAGAAGCCGCAATGGTACAGAATGGAAACTGGGCTTGGGGTCAGATTTCTGGTGTAAGCGGAAACAAGGTTCTTCCTGAAAATGTAAAGTATCTTCCTATTTACACTGGAGTTTCTGGTGAAGAGGGTCAGGGACTTTGCATCGGAACAGAAAACTTCTACTGTATCAACAAAAAAGCTTCAGAAGCTGATCAGAAAGCAACCGCTGATTTTATCTACTGGCTGTATTCATCAGCAACTGGAAAAGATTATGTAACAAACAAGTTGGGATTCATCGCTCCGTTTGATACATTCTCAGACAACGAAAGACCGACAGATCCACTTGCTGTAGAAATCAACAACTGGATGTCAAAACCTGGAATCACATCTGTTGCTTGGAACTTCACATTGTTCCCTTCACAGACATTCAAGGACAACTTTGGTGCATCTTTGCTCCGCTACGCTCAGGGTTCAAAAGATTGGTCAGAAGTTAAGACCAGTGTTGTTGAAGATTGGGCCAGCGAAAGTGAAATGTAATAAATCCTAAAAGCGATTTACAACAAATCTTTTGGGGAGGGTTTTTCCTGTTGAACCCTCCTTTTTTCAAGGGTGCTACAAACCCTTATGGAGGAAACTATGAAAAAGGAAAATAATCCACTCAAAAAATATTTTCCAATTTTTGTCTTGCCTACATTAGTCTGCTTTGTCCTATTTTTTCTGATACCTTTTATTATAGGCATTGTATTATCGTTTACAAACTTTACGACTGTAACTGATATCAAAGGGTTTGTAGGTTTTCAAAATTATATAAAGGCATTTACAACCGACAAAGAATTTTTACACGCTTTAGGATTTACATCTCTGTTCACTTTGGTTTCGATTGTTACTGTAAATATTTTTGCATTTGCTCTTGCACTGCTTCTTACGAAGGGACTCAAAGGAACTAATTTTTTCAGATCGATTTTCTTTATGCCGAATCTGATTGGCGGAATCGTTTTGGGATATGTTTGGAATCTTTTGATTAACGGATTCCTTCTGAAATTTTTTGGTGAAGATATTTCGTTCAAAACGGAGTACGGATTTTGGGGACTTGTGGTTTTGACAAACTGGCAGCTGATTGGCTACATGATGGTAATCTATATCGCGGGTTTACAAAATATTCCTGACGATGTGTTGGAGGCCGCACAGATTGATGGAGCGTCTTCACTTACAACTCTTTTCAAAATCAAGATACCAATGGTCATGCCTTCAATCACAATCTGCATGTTCCTAACTTTGTCAAACTCATTCAAAATGTTCGACCAGAATCTTGCGTTGACAGCTGGTGCTCCAGAAAAGAGTACTGAAATGCTTGCTCTGAATATTTATCAGACTTTCTATAATAGAAATGCAAACTGGCATGGTGTGGCTCAGGCTAAGGCAACCATTTTCTTTATCATCGTTGCGGTGATTGCTTTCCTGCAGTTGAAACTTACTAACAGAAAGGAGATTGAATCATGACAAATAAAAATAATAAAATAGGTTCACAGTTTATCTACGCAGTTCTGGTTGTTTTGACGGCAATATTTATCTTCCCGATTTTTTTGGTCCTGATGAATTCCTTCAAATCAAGGTTGTATGTTTCAACAGTTCCATTTGCTTTACCAAGTGGAAATATGTTTGTTGGTCTGGAAAATTATATCAACGGTCTTACAACGTCCGGATTTTTTATGGCATTTTTGAGATCCGTTTGGGTGAGCATTGCCTCCGTTGCTTTGATTATTGTGGGAACTTCCATGACGGCTTGGTTTATCGTCCGTGTTAAAACAAAACTTACAAAAGCACTGTACTACGTTTTTGTCTTCAGCATGATTGTTCCGTTCCAGATGGTGATGTACACGATGACATTTATGGTAACAAGTCTTGCTTTCGATAATGTAGTAGGAATTGTTCTTGTATATCTTGGATTTGGAGCTGGACTTTCAGTTTTCATGTTTACCGGTTTTGTAAAAAGTGTTCCGCTGGAAATTGAGGAAGCTGCGACAATCGATGGATGCAATCCGCTGCAAACATTTTTTATCGTCGTGTTCCCAATGCTCAAGCCGACTGCCATAACAGTTGCAATCCTGAATGCCATGTGGGTTTGGAATGACTATCTTTTGCCTTACCTGATTTTGGGTTCCGATCACAAGACAGTTCCTGTTGCAATTCAGCTGGCAATGCAGGGAGCTTACGGTTCTACTGATTACGGTGGATTTATGGCGATGCTTGTTGTTTCAATTATTCCTATAATTATCTTTTATGTATGTTCACAAAAGTATATTATAAGGGGTGTAATTGCAGGAGCAGTAAAGGGGTAGTATGACTATTAAAGACATTGCGAAAGAGTGTGGATGTGCGGTTGGAACTGTTTCAAGAGTTTTAAACAATCATCCTGATGTTAGTGACAAGACTAGAGAAGAAGTTATGGCAGTTGTTGAAAAACATGGATTTGTTCAAAACGCAAATGCAAAGCAGCTAAAAACGCAGGAGAGAAAAAATCTTGCCATAATTGTAAAGGGGACTTCCAGCACTCTTTTGAATGGTCTTTTGGAACGCATCCAAAGAAAACTTGAGTCTTCGATTTATTCAGCGAATGTTATCATCCTTGATGAAAATGATAACGAAGGCTTAAATGCGACAAGGATTTATTTTTCACTAAAACCTTTGGGAATCATTTTTCTTGGAGGTAGTCCGGACAAGCTGAGTGGAGATTTTGAAAAGGTACACGTTCCAAGCGTTTTGATTTCCAATAATGCTGATTCACTTAAAAGCAAATATCTTTCAAGTGTAAGTACAGACAATATGAAAGCGGCATACAGTTCCGCAAAATATTTGATAAAAAATGGACACAAAAAGATTGGTGTAATTGGTGGCGCAATGGATTCGGAACTCTCCTGTATCCGTTACGAAGGTTTTATAAAAGCAATGAAATCTGCAAAATTGGATTTTGATTTTGAAAAATCTTATGCGGTTTCGAAATATTCTTTCGAAGGTGGATTCAATGCTGCCGAAGAACTTTTAAAAAAAGATCCATCGATTACTGCAATCTTTACGATGTCTGATGCAATGGCGATTGGTGCAATCAGGAAACTTACTGACATGGGGAAAAAAATTCCGGAAGATATTTCCATCATAGGATTTGATGGAATTTCTTTGGTTGATTTTATCTGTCCGCGTCTTGCAACAATTCGTCAGATGGAAGAACAGTTGGCCGACGAAGGACTTTCGCTTTTGTTGGACAACATTGAAAATAAAACAGCACCGTCGCACAAAATGATTCCATTTGAATTTGTTGACGGAGAAAGTGTAAAGGACATTTCTAAGAAAACATGATTTTTTAGTTATGCCCGAAAATAAGGTTGAACATATGAGTTTGCTTGATAAACGTGCTAACGGTGTTTTAATGCACATATCATCTTTGCCGGGAAAAACAGGGATTGGGACACTTGGTTCCAGTGCCTATGCTTTTGTTGATTTTTTGAAAAATAGTTCACAGACTTATTGGCAGATTTTACCAATCGGGCCGACAAGTTTTGGTGATTCACCATATCAAAGTTTTTCGACCTTTGCAGGTAATCCATATTTTATTGATTTAGAATTTCTGGAACATGATGGCCTGATTTCAAAAGAAGATTGGGAAAATGTTAACTGGGGAAACGATTCTACTTCTGTTGATTATGGAGTGCTTTACAAAGAACGACATGCCTTGTTCGCGAAAGTCCAAAAAAATTTTGAAAAAAATATTCCATCAGAATATTACGACTTCTGCAATTATAATTCTGCTTGGCTTGAAGATTACTCGCTTTTTATGGCAATCAAGGATGCGCACGGAGGATGTTCATTCGATTGCTGGGAAGATGATATCAGAAAAAGAGAAGGGGATGCTGTAAAGTTTTGGTATGAAAAATGTTTGAATCGTGTTTCATATTACAAAATGCTGCAGTTCCTTTTTTACAAACAATGGTACGCATTAAAAAAATATGCGAACGAACGTGGAATAAAAATCATAGGTGACATTCCAATTTATGTTGCGGCTGACAGTGCGGATGTTTGGTCAAATCCAAAACAGTTTTATCTGGATGCTGATTCAAAACCTATTGAGGTTGCCGGCTGTCCTCCTGATGGATTTTCTGCTGATGGTCAACTTTGGGGTAACCCAGTTTACAATTGGGACTACATGAAAAATAATGGATATTCTTGGTGGAAAAAGCGTCTGGATATGAGTCTGAAAAATTATGATGTACTTCGCATCGACCATTTCCGCGGATTTGATTCCTACTATTGTATTCCGTTTGGTTCTTCTGATGCGAAAAATGGATTTTGGCGGCAGGGACCTGGAGCGGACCTTTTTTCTGAAATTAAAAAAACTTTTGGAGAACTTCCAATCATTGCGGAGGACCTGGGATTCCTTACTGACTCTGTTTATAAAATGCTTGATGAAGTTGGATTTCCTGGCATGAAAGTTTTGCAGTTTGCATTTGATTCCAGGGAAACAAATAGTGGATATCTTCCGCATTGCTACAAAAAAAATTCTGTAGTTTATACGGGAACCCATGACAATGATACTATCCGCGGATGGATGAGCGCGATTTCAAAAGATGATTTGGAATTTGCAAAAGCATATCTTCGCGCGGATGAAAATAACTTAGCGGTGAACATGATGTTGACTGCGATGGCAACGGTTTCAAACACCTGTGTGCTTACCATGCAGGATTTGATTGGACTGGATGGAAGGGCAAGAATGAATCAACCTTCGACTGTCGGAAAAAATTGGAAGTGGCGTGCAACCCAGGACCAACTTTCTGAATCAGTGGGCGAATTTCTAAGGAGGAATACGGTTTTATATAGACGCTGATGGAATGGTAGGTTCGTGGACAGATTGGGATTTGACAGAACTCGGAAAAATACA
>CAMKDH010000135.1 GCA_946411215.1 uncultured Treponema sp.
GACTGGATGCCAAAGGTAATTCTTATTGCAAAAACAGTCCTTGTATGGCTGGACCAGCTTACAAAACAATACGGCTACCCTATTACACGCCTTGACCAGATTCCTGATGCAGAACTTGATAAGCTTCGAGACGAAGGCTTTACAGGACTCTGGCTCATTGGACTTTGGGAACGTTCTAAAGCAAGCCGACGCATTAAACAGATTTGCGGAAACCCAGAAGCAGCAGCCAGTGCATATTCACTTTTTGATTATAACATTGCACAGAACATTGGTGGCTGGGATGCCTTGGCAAACTTGCGCCAGAGACTTTGGCAGCGAGGAATCCGCCTTGCTTCTGACATGGTTCCAAACCACACAGGTATGGATGGAGACTGGGTAATCAACCGCCCTGATCTTTTTATTCAGCGCCGCGACTGCCCGTTCCCACACTACACTTTCAATGGAGAAAACCTTTCGCAGGACGGACGCGTTTCTCTTTTCCTTGAAGATCACTACTACAGCAAAAACGACTGTGCCGTAGTTTTCAAGCGCGTAGATAATCAGACTGGTGACACACGTTACATCTACCACGGAAACGACGGAACAGGACTGCCTTGGAACGACACTGCACAGATTGACTTTTTGAACCCTGCAGCCCGAGAAGCAGTTATGCAGGAAATTTTACATGTTGCACAAAACTTCCCGATTATCCGTTTTGATGCGGCAATGGTTCTTGCAAAAAAATCAATCAGACGCTTGTGGTATCCGGAGCCTGGACATGGAGGAGACATTGCTACCCGTAGTGAAACAGGCCTTAGTACACAGCAGTTCAACGACGCAATTCCAAATGAATTCTGGCGCGAAGTTGTAGACCGTGTTGCTCAGGAATGCCCTGACACCCTGTTACTTGCAGAAGCCTTCTGGATGATGGAAGGATACTTTGTACGAACGCTGGGCATGCACCGCGTATACAACTCGGCATTCATGAACATGCTCAAAAAAGAAGAAAATCAGAAATATCGCGAAACTGTAAAAAACACAATCACCTTTGATCCGCAGATTCTTAAGCGCTACGTAAACTTCATGAACAACCCTGACGAAGAAACTGCAATTGCTCAGTTTGGTGACGGCGATAAATATTTTGGTGTATGTACTCTTATGATTACAATGCCTGGCCTCCCGATGTTTGGTCACGGACAGATTGAAGGCTTTACAGAAAAATATGGCATGGAATACACCAAGGCCTACAAAGACGAAAAACCAAGTCAGTATCTTGTAGACAGACACTGGCGCGAAATATTCCCGCTCATGAAAAAACGATACCTGTTCAGCGGCGTAGAAAACTTCTTATTCTATGATTTGTGGCAGGACGGTGTTGTAAACGAAAACGTATTTGCATATTCAAACGGAGCCGGAAACGAACGCGTGTTTGTTGTATATAACAACAAGTACGACCGCGCTTATGGTTGGATTAAGCAGTCCGACCCATATGCAGTAAAGACAGGCAATGGTGACGAAACTACACTCACCTCCCGTTCAATTTCTGAAGGGCTCAACCTCAATGGCGAAGATGACAAATACTGTATCTTCCGCGAAAACCGCAGTGGACTCTGGTTTATCCGCAAGAGCAGCGAGATTTGTGAAAAAGGTCTTTTTGTAATGCTCAACGGTTTTGAATATCAGGTATACATGGATGTTCACCAGGTAACAGACGAAGCTGACCACCGCTACAAGATTTTGTGTGAGCACTTAAATGGTGCCGGTTGTGAAGATATAGAATCGGCATGGCAGGAAATTATTTTTGCAGACCTTTATGCTTCTATGGATGCATACGTTAAGACTGCACTTCCTCCAATTATCCAGGCATTTACAAACGAAAAAAAACCAAAGGTTAGCACTACCGAAATTAATAAAGTTCTTAAGCTTGCAGAAAAGCAGGCACGCGCCTTTGAAACTGAATGTGAAAAAATTGAAAAAGCATCGGAAGGAACTTTCAAAGAAAAGTCTGCTCCTAAAGCTAAAAAATCAAAAGACAAGGCAGAAGCAAAGACATCAAGCGAAAAAGTACAGGTCTGCGCACTCACAAAGGACTGCCAGCAGATTCTCAAGCTTCTTGTTCAGGTTCACAATGCAAAGGCTGCTAAAAAGCCTGCCGATTTACAAAAAGCAATTGCGGGTGCAAAAGAAGTACCTCAGCTCTTAAAACTCATGGAATCAAATAATCCGAACCTCGAGCTTCTTTTAATCTGTCGTGCACTGTGCGGAAAGTATGCAGTTACAGGACTTGCAGACTTCCTTAACTTTGGAAGAAAGTTCAATCAGTTCATTCAGTCTTATACAGACCTTGGAAAGAATCTTCGCGTAGAACTTACAAAGCTGTTCCTGCTTTCACGCGTAAGTGATACAAGTAAGCTTGGAACTCCTGCGGGAGCCAGAGCAACTGGTGCAAGAATTACAGAGCTTCTTGTTATAAGTAAATACCGACGCCTTCTTAGTGGTGCAAATCTTTTTGATAAAGTATGGTGGTTCAATAAAGAAATCTGTGATGACAGCTTGAATCTTGTAGAATTGCTCATGCTCATAAATGCAAAAGCATCTGCAACTCCTGATATTTTGAAGCTGTTCAAGGATCTTCGTGCTGCAAAACTCAAGGCAGTATATAAGTGTGAACAGTTTGCAATGGCATACGCGCCAAAGGCAACTGCAAAGAAGCCTGCATCTAAAAAAGCAGCTCCTAAAAAAACAGCACCAAAAAAGCACACAAAGGAGGGAAAAACTAAGAAAAAAGGAAAATAAAAAAAATTTAACTTTTTTTACTCTTTTTCTTGATAAAAATCCTTTTTAAGGGTTATAATATAAGTAATTATGAAAGTAGATAATACTGAGTTGAGCATGGATGACATTCAAAGCATCAAAGACGCGGTGAGAGAAAGGCGTCCCGTTAATTTTTATTGTTATACGCTCACTCTCGAACAAAAACAACGTTTTCAAAATATCCTCAATGTGTTCCTCAAAGAATGTGATGAAGAATATTTGTTTAACTGTCTTTCATATTGTCTTTTTGAACTTCTTGATAATGCAAGTAAAGCAAACGCAAAACGAATCTATTTCAAAGAACA
This sequence comes from uncultured Treponema sp., assembly GCA_946411215.1. GTDB lineage: Bacteria > Spirochaetota > Spirochaetia > Treponematales > Treponemataceae > Treponema_D. The sequence goes on from CAMKDH010000135.1 coordinate 3,099, forward strand.
GCACTTGAATATTAATGATGCCGGTGATTATGCCAGCGGAATGAAAAACTTCAAATCAAATCTTTCCGATAATACACAGCATTATAAAGATGAGCTTGAATCTGGTATGCTGCAGGTTCACCTTCAGCTTTCGGCAAATGATGTAATTTCGCTTGCTGTTTCTAACAATACAAAAATTACTGCTTCTGAGTACGCTCGTATTCAGGACAAAATTGCTAAGACTTCAAACTACGACAATGTTGCAGATGCTTTTTCTGATATTGATCAGACTGAAGGTTCTGGACTTGGAATCATTACAATTGTTATCATGCTTCGCAAGCTGGGCTTAACAATGGAATGCCTTAAGTTCAGCACTACCGAAGACGAAACAGTTGCAACAATTGAAATTCCAAAACATCTTCTGAAAGATACAGAAGAGTTAATGGAATTATAATTTCTTATTCTTAATCAAAAATCAATTAATTAAAAGATTCTCTGGATAAAATAGTACAAGCCTGTACGGATTGTTATATGGTTATGATCTGCGCCCTGAACTTCGAACCATTCGTGATCAACACCATTTGCTTTAAACAGTTCGTGATAAGATTTTGGGAACTTACCTACTACGCTGTCCTGAGTTCCGCAGCAAATCATTACAAAATGAGGAATTGTATTTTCGAATTTAACCTGACTTTCCTGAAGAGAACCATCATGGGCCATGTATCCGTCTTTACCAGGAACGAGGCCTGGAGCTGGGGCAATTGCACCAATGTATCCGAATAAATCCGGGCGGTTAAGTCCTATATACAAAGATTCGCGGCCACCCATTGAAAATCCGCAGACAGCAGTATTATCACGACCAGTAAGAACTGCATAGTGAGATTCAATATATGGCATTAAATCGTTTACAAGCTCGTTTAAAAAGTTATCATAGGGAAGAACTGCTTTAGCATCAAAGCCTGGTTTCTGATTTGGATCATCAGTTGCATACATGTGACCAAAAACAAAAATCATTTCCTTAGCTTTTCCGTCAGCAGCGAGGTTTGCAGCAATCTGTTTAACCTTATTGTTGTCGTCCTGAATGATGCTGTTTTCGTCTCCAAAAATTCCGTGCTGAAAATAAACTACAGGGAATTTTTTCTGACCGTCATAACTTGCTGGAAGAAGGATATTATACGGACGTTCCATGCGGCATGTCTTTGAATAATATGTTTCGTGTTTTACTGTTCCATATTGAACATCTGTTCTTTCTTTAAAAGCAGCAGATGGCAATTGCTGCGACATTTCATTATTGATTCCAAAATTTTCCATAGCGAGTTTCTCCTTTGTCTGCTTTTCAATAATTTCTTCTTCCGTCAGAACGTGAACTTTTTTTCCAAACTGTCCGGAATCTTCGTTTTGTGCAAACGGATTTTCAGCTGTCTTTTTTTTACAGCCCGTAAAAACAAAGCAGGTTGTTGCTGCAAGAACAAGACTTGCGAGTAAAAAGATTCTTTTCATATTTCTTCCCTATTTTATATATTCAGTAATTGTCTTTTTAAGTTCTGCGGGACTTGTAATCACAGGACGATTCAAGCGAACTGGCTTTGTTGTTTCTGCAATTTCATCCGGCATAATCGGAGTTTCTCCAACAACAAGGCGACAGTATCTTGAGTTCAAAGCAGGATGATTTTGAGAAACAAGAATGAGTGCATCATCTTCGCCACCTGCTCCAAGCTCTGAACTTTCTTTTGCTGCGGCATAAGCACTTGCTGTTCCAGGGTCTGCAAAAAGTCCATATTTTATAAAGAGTTCTTTTGCGGCTTTTTCACGAGAACGTTCATTAACCTTTGCTGGGAAAACAAAGTTTCTTATCATCAAAGAGTTGTGTCCAAAGAAGGTCTCAAGGCGTTCTATATTTGCAGGAACAATCGGATCTGCTCCACCGCGTTTGTTCAGGCTAACAAAAGAATCAAGAATCTGAGCATAGCCGGCGGCATCTACACCAAGAGCAGGAGTTGCAGGAATATAAAATCCGTTTACAGGAAGTGCAAAACGCCAGCTGTAAAGCCCTGCTGCAAGCATTCCATAATTTCCTGCTTCCATTGAATAAAAAATATCACCGTCTACCTTGTGCTTAACCTGAGCAAAGGCATACGGAAAATGGAAAACCTGCGCCATGAGACGGCACACGTTTGTTGTATTTGCAAGGGTAAGATTATTTTTTGCAACAAAATCCTTATCTGCAAAAAGACTTGCAATTGCAGCTTTGATTTCTGCTTCTGAACCTTCCATCTCGAGCGGTACAATATTTCCACCATTCCAGATGTAATCTTCTGATTCAAGTCCGCGTACACTGCCCTGCTCATATACAACAACTGCTTTTATATGCTTTTTACCACGAAGAACTTTTGCCAGCAAAGTTCCAAGCTCGCCGTGAGTAAAATCAACAAAAACAGAATTTCCGCCGTTGAGTTCGTGAGTAGTTTCAAGATATGAACAAAGATAGCTTACACCAAAATCTCTGTAGCAGCCTGTGTAGCCGTGATAAAGCTCAAGATTAAAAAGATTATCATCAAGCTGAGTTATTACAGGCGAAAAAGGAAATGCTTTTTCTGCAATTGTCTGACAAATAATAGGAGAAAATTCATTCTGCATAAAAGCCGAAGTTAAAGTTCCCGCTATGGAAGTAAAGGAAGTATTTTCGTTTATGTAATAAATCCAGCGGCGTAGATCTTCAAAAGCGTTTGCCGAAGGTACAAAAACTCCGCCATCCTCTGGCAGACAATCCTTTACTGCGCGAGAAAAAGAAACTTCCAGTTTATCGTTGCGTGTACTTGTAAAAATCATTTAGTCTTCAATACCAGGTATGTGCTTCTTAAGCTTTTCGAGGAACTGTTCACCGGTAACGCCTTCGCGAAGACATGCAAACATACAGTTATCGCCTGCTACCGTTCCAAGAACCTCGTTCATATTAAGGTTATCAAGGGCATTGCAGACTGTATTTGCATGCCCCGGAAATGTCTTTATAACAACAATGTTTCCGCTAAAATCAATGCTCAAATAACCGCGGAGAAAATCCTGAACATAAATTGCTTCGTTTTCTCCGTTTTCATCGTCACCAGGAAGTGCGTACATGTAGCCCTGTCGTCCGTCTGGAACCTTGCCTACTTTTAAAAGCTTAAGGTCGCGGCTAAGGGTTGCCTGTGTAACTTCATAGCCTTCTTTTTCAAGCAGAGACAACAGTTCGTCCTGACTTTCGATTGTGTTATTCTTAATGAGATTTTTTATAGCCTTAAGTCGCGATTGTCGTTCTTTCATATGCCTACACTATTTAATCAAAAGTCCTGCGTATGCCTTGAGGGCACCTTCCATCTGACCGCTTAAAACTGTCTTTGCAAGCTTTTTACCAAGCTGAACGCCTTCCTGATCAAAAGAGTTTACGTTCCATACAAAGCCCTGGAACATAACTTTATTTTCGTAATGAGCAAGAAGTGCACCAAGTGATTTTGGATTAAGCTGATCTCCGTAAATAAGGCTTGATGGTCTGTTACCTGCAAATGCCTTGTTTGGATTTTCATCTTTCTTACCGCATGCAAAAGCAACAATCTGTGCGGTTACGTTTGCAGCAAGCTTAACCTGACTTGTAGAATCTTCAATTACAACATCTTCGCCTGTCTGATTCTGACGGAAGGCGATGAACTGAAGTGGAACGATGTCTGTTCCCTGATGGAGCAGCTGGTAGAATGAATGCTGTCCGTTTGTTCCAGGTTCACCAAAAATTACAGGACCTGTAAGATATTTCATTGGTT
>CAMKDH010000136.1 GCA_946411215.1 uncultured Treponema sp.
GAACAATCTTATCGCAGTTAGGAATCATAACAAGAGCATCAAACTGATGAGCCTTAGTCATACATTCAATTGAATCGGCAATGAGTTCGCGTGTTACGAGTGAATATTTCATTCCTTCGTGGCCCATTGCAATTCCATCGCAAACACCAATTGCAGGAAACTCTACAGGAGTTCCTCCAGCCATGCGGATTCCATCCTTTACAGCCTGAGCAATACGGTCAAGTTCTATATGTCCAGGAATAATTTCGTTTTTAGCACAGCACACACCAACAAGCGGGCGGTCCAATTCTTCTTTAGTATATCCCATTGCATAAAACAATGAGCGATGCGGTGCACGTTCTACACCCTTTTTTGCGTTGTCGCTTTTCATTTTGTTTCCTCAATTATTTTCTATCTTGTAATATAAGTTTTATTAATTCTGAATTTTTTTCGCGAATATTATTTCTTTGCTCAGCAAGAGCGCTGGCACTCAAATCTATTCTTGAATATTCACAGACAGTACGACCGTAATCAGAAAGTGTAGATGCATTTGCAGCTTCACACGCAAACACAACATTTCTGTTGCTTACATAAAGTCTGTAAAATTCCATAAACTCATCGTTGTCTACAGGCAGACCATAAAGCATAAAGATGCGTTTGAAATCCTGAATCTGTGCAAAGCGTCGTGCAATAGCTTCGAGCTTTTTAGTAAAATCACCATCTTCAAGCATTTCTGCAATTACAAACAAATCGGCATCAGCAGGTGGAGTTCCAGCTGGTTCGCATTCGATTACACGGCTAAATCCAACGCTGCCCAAAATTGCCTGAGTTTTTGAATCTGTGATTTTTACAGTAACAGCCGCAATTTCATCTTCTTCTTCATCAGAAGCGCCGGCACCAGCATCTCCTCCAGAACCAGTGCTTCCTCCAAACAGATTTGCAAGCTCCTCATTAGAAACTGCACCTGTATGGAATTTTTCTTCCTCATCTTCTTCTTCGGCTTCCTGTGCTACAGCCTGTTCTGCAACATCATCACCAGAGATTTCTGCACTAAAGTCATCATCATCTTCAAGAATATCTTCGTCTGTATAAAAATCTTCTATTTCTTTATCAATAGAATCATCTACATCTTCTTTAAGGAAGCTTACTCCAGCGGGCTTAGAACCTGCAACACGCAGACGTAATTTATCACCATCTTTAGTATGCTCATACAAACATCCGTCTTCTTCACTTACATAAAAATACGGATTGTCTTCAGAAATCCTTATATTGCGGATATTCGGACAATTATCAAAAGCAGTTTCATCAAGCTCATGCAGAAATTCCGGAAGAACAAGTGTAGTAAGATTTGTGCAACCTTCAACGGAATGAGCTTCGATTCTTTCTACTGTAGAAGGAATTACAAGAGAAACAAGAGAACTACAGCCCTGGAAAACAAACTGAGGAAGCTCGCGGATACCTGCTCTAAAAGGAATCTCTGGCAGGCTGGAACAATTCTGGAACAAACCTTCAGGAAAAGAATAAACAACATTAGGCATCTTAACTTTTACAAGCGAAGTACAGCCCGAAAACAAATAAGGAGGAAGTTCAGTAACTTTTTCGGGGAGTCTTACACTCTTGAGGTTTGGAGAATCCTTAAAAAGAGCAACGCCAATTCCAACAACAGAATCAGGCAAATCTATTTTTTCATAAGGACATTCGGTAAAAACTTCTTCATCAACGTAATGAGCACCAAAAGGAATACGTCCTTTAAATTCATCAGTTTCAACATCAACGCCAAGAACTGTATGCAGGTCGGGAGTGTACAAAAGCCCGTTTTTTCTTACTATTTGTTCCATTCTTCTATTGTATTATGTTTTTACTTTTCTCGCAATAAAAATGAACCCTTTAAAAAATGGCATTTTTGAATTATAATGATTTCAATGGTTTTTACTGATTTATTCAAAAAGAAATCACTTCTTATAGCAGCTCTACTGATTTTTGGGGCAGCACTTTACGCACAATCATTAAAAATTCCTATGATTCAAGGCAATCAGAATGTAAACAGCCTTTCGTGGAGTCTTGATTCAAAGCTTTTTGCATATACAGACGGTTCCGAAATTGTAATCAGAGATTCACAGGATTTTAATATCACTCACAAAATCCAGACTGAATATCAGAGCATCGTTGAAATAAACTTTATAAATCCTGTTTTTAATTATACTTCCGAAAAAGACGTTCATTTTATTTTATTAATATCAGATTCTAACACAATAGAAATCAGAAGGATTTTTTATACGATTGATGATTTCTACGAAAAGCATTGTTCCGATGAAGTTGTATTTCAATTGCAGCGCAGTACAGAATCTAACCCAATCTGTTTCACCTACACTCCCGACGCCAAGATTGTTGCATTTGGTTACGAGGATGGTTCAGTGAGCCTTTTTAAGTACAACACACTTGAGCTTAATTATATTGAGGAAAAATATAAGCTTGCAGAAACGCCTGTAAAAGCTATTGGAATTAATTCAAAACAGTCCATGCTGTTTACCTGCGTTGATAATACAAAAAATAATGACACTCCAGCAGAAGCCAACGAAAGTGAGGATTTTGACGAAGAGGATGATTTTGAAAAAGCCAGCGATATGGATGGTATGATTTATATCTGGGATTTTGATATGCAGCCGCTTGCACAGATTCCTTATGATATTGAAAAGTCTGGCCGCATTTTGTTTAATGATGATAACATCTACCCTATTTTGCATGCCGACTCTGAAACTTCAATTACAAAATTTGATTTTTATGCACAAAGTGATTTCAAATCAAATATAAAAACAGAATCTCCAATAAAAGATTATTCACTTTCGCTTGATAACAAAACTATTCTTATTCTTGATCAACTCGATACGCTCAACATTTATAATATTAAAGATTCAACACTCATTGGGTTACTTCCAAGCTTTTCAGAAAGTCCTGTTACACTTTACAAAATTGATTCTACACTTTCAAAATTTCTGATTGCACACGAGGACAACACAATTTTTGTTTTAGAAAACAGCAAGGTCCTTTTTCCAAAAAACGCAAAGCTTCCTGAGCCAGAGGTTATTTCAATGGATTCAGAAGATGCCCTTCAGCGATTATATGAAGAGACTGAAGAAAACGAAGAAGAAATTACAGAAGAAGATGACGGCAAACAACTTTACGAAGCCCTTGCAATGATCCGCTACAAAAACTCTGATGCAATCAGTTTCCGATTAAAAGGCAGTGTAACACCAGGTCCATACATTCTTGGTGTCAGTCTGGCTGCGGGCTACACTGCCTACAGAATCATTCAGCCATTTTACTTTGGCGGATTTTTAGAACCACACATAGGATTCCCTCAAAAAGATTTTCCATATAAGTATTCTTTAGATGGAGCTGCAATTTCGAGTCCTATAATTGTTGGTGGCAAAGTTTATTTCCCATTCGGAGTTTGTGTTTTCCCATTCCAGAAAAACATCGAAGTGTTTATAGATTTTTCTCCAGGTATTGCAATGAACGTTCTATGGAATGCCAAATTTGATAAATCAATTTCAAGCAAATTATACGCAGGCTTCTACGGAGCTCTAAGAACCGGTGCCAACTACAAAAATTTCTCAGTCTACATAGAAGGCAACTACGACGCCGTCTTAGGCTTTGGCTTCAGCATCGGCGTAGGCTACAATTTGAATATTATCTTCAACAGGACAATTCAGGAAGAAGATCCGTCGCTGCAGGAGGAATAGGTTTAGTCAGGCATTGAGGCTAACACTTTCCAGATTTCCTCATGTGTAAGTGCAACAATTTCATTCTGATTTTCTGTCATCAAAAGAGGATAACCAATAATTCTTTTCTTATAATCGGAACGAGTAGCTATATAAATTGATTTTCCATTGTAAGTTGTTAAAAATTTTGCGGAGTCCTGGCCATGAGTTTTTGAGAATTCTTTGTAATCTTTTAACTTCATTTAGCTACCTCCACAATAAAATCTAACACAGGTTTGTTTAAAAAGCAATTGCTAACATAAATACTGCTACACAAGACTGACAATTATATGCTGTTGAAGTAGAAGACACATATAAAGGATTAACGTTCCCGCTATCAGCTAATTCAAAAGACATCGGGCTCCCCCGCGTCACACCAGATATTTCGTTTGTTACAGGTTCTATTTGAATGATGAATTTTCCCATACATAGTATTAGATTTATTTTTCGAAAATAGGAAGTTTTTAAAGTGGAATTTTGAAAAAAAGATAGATTTAAAAAAAAATCCCTTTTGGCGGGTATGCCAGAAGGGATTTTTTTCTACATGAAAGTTTAACTCAATAAACTAATCTGTAAGGTAGATTGTGAATGGATAACTTACGGTGGTCTTATTGAATTGTGCTTTTACAAGACAATTAAAAATACAACCTGTCGGTAAGTTCTTCAATGGAATAGTAAATGTATTTGCAGTACCTCTAGCTTCTCCAACTTGAGTTTCTGTAAAGTATACAACATCACTATAACTCATCTTAAATGAAACCTTATCGTAAACCCATGAAGGATTACCAGTTCCACTTGGTAAAGTAACAGTTACAGTTGTTGTTGCATCAGGATTGTTATCTTTATCATAGCCAAGATTACCTTTAGAAATTGTAGTAGTAGTTAATGAAGAAAGTTCTGCTGCTGTTTTTCCAAATCCCGCTACATAATCCTTGGTATCATCAACAATGTCATAATCTGTATCGTTATAGAATTCTACGTCACCTTCGCGAGAGTAGATAGCATAAAGATCAAGATTTTCATAACCATCGTATGCATCTGGAGTATATGAAGTTCCATTATCAGTTGGATACTTATTACCTGTAGAAAGATTTGTTACCCAGTAAATCCAATCTGCAGGACCCCTGTAAAGATAAGGAGCAGCAGTTGTACCAATCTTATCATTTGTATCTGTATGTAATCCTGAAGAAACTGGATTTAATACAGCATAAGTCTTATCATTGCTTGTCTGACTCCAATAATGGATTTTCATAAGATTATCAGCATCTTGTGCTTTTGCTCCACCAACATTCCAATAACCGCCCTGGTTATAATATCTAATTCTGAAGCGGTTAATAGTTGTTAATGTTCCAGATTCAGCAGTAATATTTGCAGGTGCAGTTATAGTTACATATGCAGCATCATCAGAATAGCCTGCATTGTTTTCTGAATAAAGACGAGCAATATAGCGTTTACCAAGTTCAAGATATATATCCAAAGATTCACTATTAGCGAACAATGATCCTGATTTATAGAACTTCATATCACGCTTTATATCATGTAAGTAATCAAAAGTTTCTTGCACATTATACTTAGTTGCATCGTTCAAAATTGCTTCAAATCCAGCAGCGTCTGTTATAGCAGCAATATCATCATCACCTTTGAGTTCTACAATCTGTAATACGAAGTTTGTTTCATTTACTACATCATCCTGATCCCAGGTAAAATGAACAGAATACAAATCTTCATAATCTGCATCTTCATCATCATTGAATTCTACTGCAAAATCTACAGGAGTTTCAGGTTTTGTACCTATAAGGTTTGGAATTGTAATAGTTTTTGTAACAGTTGTTCCCGGAAGAATAATCAATGTATCATTCCAAACATATTTACGAAGTTCGCCATCTTTAGTGAATTCAACCTGGAAAGAATACGTTCCTGGATCAATTTCTTTGTTGTTTGCATTAAATGAAGCTCCACCTTCAAATGCAGTTCTTGTTTCTACAGTATCATCAGTTGCGTTTGTTTTATCAAAATATGCTTGGAAAAGATCTTCATCAGAATGAGATGTTACAGGTTGTCCACTAACAACATCATAAATATAAGCTGTAGCAGTATATCCATCAGGAATAGACATACCAGTTCCAAGTTCTAATGTAAGAGCGACTTTTCCTGTTTTAGACAATCCTTTTGGAGAAAGTGTAAATTTAATATTATTTGTAAACATCATATTTACATTTCCATAACCAATAAGAACAGCATCTGCAAGAATTGCATTTTCTGTTGTCAGATCAGCTGTAGGACAAGCTGCGAGTGTAAGATCCCAGTTATAACTGTCAATATCAAGGATAACCTTTCCATTATATGGGTCATCATCATCAGTTCCTCTAATTTTATCTGGTGTAACAGTTACAGTTTTAGGAGCAAGAGTCTGTCCACTTTGTGCAGTACCCCACAAATAGAAGGTGAGTTCTGAACCTGTTGTAAATGCATCTGCGACAATAGTACGCTGACTTGCTGAGGTATCAAAAAGTTTGATGTTTTCATTCGAAGTGATTGAAATTGTCAAAGGTTTTTGATTGCCGCCTGTAAATGTGGCTGTTGTGCCATGATTACAAGAGCAGATTGCAATTGTCAAAAACGCAATCAAAATGAAACTAAGGTTTTTAATATTCTTCATATTACTCCTCCTTGAAGAAATTTTCCTTTCCATAGATTTGCTCGTAAATAACAACCAGACACCAATCGGTGTAGGTTTTATCATCATTACCAATAACGGTAAGCTTTAGAATATAAGTTCCTGGTCCTAAAAAATCCTTTGGTCCCAACTGGGATTTTGGAACATAAAACCGGAACTCCCGTTTATCCTTACCGCTGTTTGGAAAAAAATCCAATTTGTCGGTAATATCTGTGAGAGTCGTATCAATTGCACTAGGTCCTGACTCTCGTAAAATACTATTTTCTGTCTGATAGAAATTCCATTGATAAACCTTACAATTATATGGAGCTGCAATATTAAAGTTGCCATCAGAACTTACATTGTAAAGATCATCAAGCATTCTTTTTTCTTCAAACCCAGGGTCCCCAGGATTCTTAATCAGTTCCATGTTTGTGGCGGGTTCATAATGGCCGTTGT
>CAMKDH010000137.1 GCA_946411215.1 uncultured Treponema sp.
GTGGTAAAAATGTTTATCCGGAAGAAATTGAAAATGCCTTCCAGCTTTATGATGATATTGAACAGATTACAATTCAGGGCTTTATTCCAGAAGGTCAGGATGCCGGTGAAGAAATTGAAGCCCTTGTTTATCCTGCAGACGGCTTATTGAGCAAGCTTGGTGCCGACAGAAAGAATCCTTCTGATATGGAAAAAGTTCTTGCAAAAGTAAATGAAATTGTAGATAACGTAAACAAAAACCTTTTGACCTACCAGAGAATCAAAAAGGTAACACTTCTTGATGAACCACTCGAAATGACAACAACCAAAAAGGTAAAACGTATTTATAAGAAATAGACAAAAAAAGGCAAGCCCGATGAAAGGCTTGCCTTTTTTTTACCAGGTGTAGCGCAACGCTATTCCACCACAGAATCCAACCTGAGGATCATCAGGGAAGGTTCCCATAAATCCAAACTGAATTGGAACCGAAAGATGATCAAAGAAAATAAAGTCAAAACCAAAACCTACGCTTGCAAGTGCATTATTGTGCATTTTTTCGGTTTTAATATTTTCTGGTTCGGCATATTCGTATGAGCGTTCATAAACTCCTACATAACCTGCCATTGCATATGCAAACAGTCGTGAACTGATTTTATCTCTCCATTCGCTTTCAAAAAGAGTGAAATCGGTTTCAACAGTTACGTTTGCATTAAAAGGATCCGAATAGGTTTTGTCATTGTAGAATGCAAAAACACCAACTTTCGCACTGATAAAATCAGAAAAACGGCGTTCGTACTGTATACCGCCAACGGCTTCTTCTCCTCCAAGGATATACATACCAATGGCATTTTCATTATCAAGTCCTTTTGCAAAAAGTGAGCCAGCAAGAGCCAAAACTAATGTGGCTGCAATAATAAGTTTTTTCACTTTCATACCTCCAATTTCGTCATTGCGAGCCCGAAGGGCGAAGCAATCTACAATTTAAAACAAATATTTATCTGCCCGGTTACATCAGGCAATTGAATCCTGTACTTCTGGTAAAGTGCGGGTCCGCAGGAATTAGATCCAACTCCCGCCATCATATAATCAACGCACAACACTGTATAGTCCGATTTCTGGAGTTCGTAGTTATGTTTGTGAGTCCAAAGCTCTTCCTGTGTATACTGACTTGCATTAAAGCTTATGTATTTTTGATTTTTTGTTTTAGGATTTGTTCCTGAACAAGTAATCTCAAGATCTTTGTTTTTAACGCTTACGTATCTGCAGCCATAGTGAGAAGAATTTTCCTGTGGTCTTATATATGGCTCGTACTGGTCGCTGACTTTTGAAGTAAAGGTTCCAACATAAGTTGCCTGATGTTTATCAATGTAACTTTCTGTAGGACCGTATCCCAAATATTCAACTTGATTAAAGCCTTTGTCCAGGAACAGGCGAAGTCCTATTCGTGGCAAAATGAATATACGGCGTGTTGCTGTAAAGTTGAATTCTACAGATAGGGAAGGGCATCCGCGGTCCCTGAGCTTGTCGAAGGACCCCATGGTATACACAACCCTTCCATACATAAACGGCTGGTGTACACTCCATACAAAGCCCTGATCTACAGTAATGCGAACAGTTTTTCCGTCTGCTGATTTTTCTATGCGTGAACCGTATACTTTGGTTTCAAAGTCGTGCAGGTGTGCGCCAAACCATTCATTCCGCATTGGGTCGTTGTCTGTTGGAGCACGCATAAAATTAAAGCTGAGAGGTTTTTTTAGGATTTCTTTTCCGCTCACTTTTATGGAATCGAACATGCCTGTACGACGGTTGAAGTTGTATTCCATTTTGCCAAGTGTTACTTTGTAGCAAAGTCCGTCGCCGTTTTTAGTGTCGTTCTTTTTGGCAGCGGTCTGCACAAAAGAAATGAGTTTTTGAATCTCGGCCCTGGCATTTTCCTGAATACCTTTTTCATTGCGTTTTCCAGGCTGCCATTCCTTCTGGCCTTTGAGCATTGGCATGAACGAAGCCTTTTTAAGAATTTCTGCTTCCTGGTCTGCGTCTGGTTTTGCTGCTAACTGTACCTGGTCAAAACAAACTTCAAAGCCTTTTTTGCACCAGAGTGTATCTGCCTTCGCTGTAAAGATAAAACGGATATATGCGTCGTGACCTGTAACAGCGGGGAGGTCTTCTACAGTTACCGTAGTCTTTTTAAGAGGTGGCAGTGCAGGAAGCACGAGCTTTTCTGTTTTAGTAATTTTTCCATCTACACAAACTTCATATTTGCAGTCGAACACGGTAGATGCATCTGTAAAAGCGAGCAGATTCCAGAAGGTGAATTGTGGTCCCTGAGCTTGTCGAAGGGCCACTCGCACAGGCCTGTACACTTGTTTGGCTTCCAGTAATCCTGTATGAGGTCTTCTGTCTGGATAAGTTAATCCGTCGCAGCAGAAGTTTGAATCATTATGTTTTTCGCCCCAGTCGCCGCCGTAGCCATATTTAATAGAGCCGTCTTTTGCTTTGCCCATTACAAGGCTGTGGTCGCACCATTCCCATATAAAGCCGCCACAGAAACGTGGAGAACTGTGGAATACTTTATGATAATCTTCAAGGTCGCCGGGTCCGTTTCCCATTGCGTGGCAGTATTCGCACAAAATAAAAGGACGTTTCTCTTTTTTATCATCAGGGAACTTGCTCCAGCTTTCTGGAGATGGATACATGCGCGATACAACATCGTACGGTGCATCTGTTGTGTCTCCCTGATTATGAACACTTTCGTAATGCAAAAGTCTTGTATTGTCAAAATCCTTTATCCATTTAGCAGCTTCTGTAAGGTTGTGGCCGTTTCCAGATTCATTACCCATAGACCACATAATTACACAAGGTCTGTTTATGTCTCGTGTAACACAGATTTTTTCGCGGTCAAGAATGCCTTTATAAAAAAGCTTGTTACTTGCAACTAACGCAATGCCTGAATAATCAGAATAATCCCAATGCGGTGTGCTGTTTACACTAACGCTTCCGTGCATTTCAAGGTCTGCTTCGTCAATAACATAAAATCCGTATTTGTCGCAGAGCTTATAAAAAATTGGTGCATTAGGGTAGTGCGAAGTTCTGATTGCATTTATGTTGTGCTGCTTCATCAGTTGCAAATCTTTTTCGAGCTGTGCAAGGCTTGCAGCATAACCAGTATCAGGATAGCTGTCGTGTCTGTTTGTACCGCGGAACTTTATTGCCTTGCCGTTTATTTTAAGCACACCATCTTCCACTGTGATATTGCGGAAGCCTACTTCTTCACCAATAACTTCATTGGCAGTTGCAAGAGTGAGCTTATATAAAACAGGAGTTTCTGCAGACCATAGTGCAGGCTTATTCACTTTTATTTTGAGTGTCTCGTCTTTTTTTGCGGGGCCTTCATAAATAAGTTTGCCGTCAGGACTTCTAAGGGTTACGGAACTGTCACTGCCAAAGATAGTAAGTTCCAATTCCCATGGATTTCCACGCCCTTCGGACTCGCAATGACGGGATACAATCCTATAATCACTTATCCTCTTTTTAGGTCTGCTCAACACATAAACATCACGGAAAATACCGGAAAGTCTTATTTTATCCTGGTCTTCAAAATATGTTCCAAAGCACCATTTAAGGACTGCAACTGTAATTATGTTCTGGCCTTCCTGGAGCAAAGATGTAATATTAAACTCCGAAGTATGATGACTTACTTCAGAAAATCCGCAGAATTTTCCGTTTACATAAACATAAATACAGCTGTCTGCACCTTCAAAACAAAGTATGCGCTCAAGCCCATCAGCCTTGTAGTTGTAAGTTTTGTAATAAACTCCTGCAGGGTTTTCATCTGGCACAAACGGCGGATTATACGGAATAGGGTAGTCGACATTTGTGTACTGAGGTTTGTCGTAACCATGAAGCTGCCAGTTAGAAGGTACGGGAATCTTTTTGCCATTCTCAAGCACTTTGCTCGCATATTTAATATCTGCAAAATTATCAGGCAAATCAATAACGCTTGAATAATACTCAAAGCCCCATCGTCCGTTTAAAAGTTCAAACCTTTTGGACTTTGCGCGTTCTGCAAAAGCATCCTGCCCGTTTGCAAAAGGAATAAAATAACAGTGATTTTCAAGCGTGTTAACGTGAAAAACATTCGGGTTTTCATGATAAATCATATATGATTTTGTAGAACCCGGCTTAGAGATTTGTTTAATGTTCATAGAGTAATCCTTAATAAAGGGCCCTTCGAGTACCTCAGAACCCCATATTCGAGTTTTTACGTTTTTTTGCGAAGCGACCGACTTATACTTTAAACAGGTCTACCTGTTCACCAATCTTATCGATGGAACCTTTTACATGAGAAGAAATCTCGCCAAGTGTTGCACCAGTTTCATTAATCTTGCGTGCACCAACTGCCATTTCTTCCATGCTGTTGTTCATCATCTTTGTAGATTCGTAAAGGTGTTCCATTTCTTCTACAATCTTAGAGTTGCGTTCAAGCATTTCGTGTGAAGAATTACGAACTGTAATAGTAGAATTATTCAAGTTCTGCAAAGCATCAAGAATCTGTTTAGAACCTTCGTTCTGTTCTTCCATTGCAGAATGAATATGAAGAACGAGCTCATCAGTACTCTTAAGCTGGTTAGCAACATTTGAGAATGATTCACTTGCATCGGTAGAAGAGTTAGCAACAGCAATAATAGAATTCTGAATATTAAGAAGCTGTTCACCAATCTTGTTAGACTGTTCAGAAGAAGTTTCAGAAAGCTTACGGATTTCATCTGCTACTACAGCAAATCCCTTTCCGGCCTCACCAGCGTGTGCAGCTTCAATTGCCGCATTCATAGCAAGAAGGTTTGTCTGTTCAGCAATTGCAGAAATTGCAGCGTTTGCTTCCTGGAGCATTTCAGACTGACTTTCAATCTGCTTAATCTGATCATTTACAGCATTCTGTTTAGCAAATCCTGTTTCGGCATTAGACTGAAGATTCTTAAATGAGCCAGACATCATTTCTACAGAATGCTTTACAGAGTTGATATTTCCAATCATCTCTTCTACAGCAGCACTAGCCTGTGTAACGCTTGCAGACTGATCTTCAATCAAACCGTCAAGTTCTGTAATTGAAGTTGAAATCTGACGCATAGAACCACTTGTAGTTCCAACAGTTTTTGTCTGAGTTGTAATCTGATTATGAATACTTTCAATAGTTGCAATAATCTGTGTAATTGAACTTGCAGTATCCTGTGTACCAGAAGCAAGGTAATCTCCACTTGTTCCAAGTTCGTTCTTTGAATCTTTAAGATTCTTTACCATTTCCTGGAGCTTATCCATGAACAGGTCAAAGTTGATAACAAGGGTACCAATTTCATCACGAATATAAAGGGCACAGCGCTTGCTCAAATCGGCATCACCCTTTGCAAGATCACCAAGGAAACTGGAAACATTCTTAATGCGGTTCATAATCCAGTGAACAAAGATAAATCCTGCAATAGCAAGAATAACAATAAGAGCAATAGTGATAGGAACTACATTCATGATAGTTACTTGCTTTACTTCCTCAATAACATCCATTGATTTGGCAACGAAAATCATACCTGTAATTTCGCCGTCT
The DNA here is from genome assembly GCA_946411215.1 of uncultured Treponema sp. Classification (GTDB taxonomy): domain Bacteria; phylum Spirochaetota; class Spirochaetia; order Treponematales; family Treponemataceae; genus Treponema_D. Next base: position 5,575 of record CAMKDH010000137.1, read on the forward strand.
TCGCTAACTAAAGGAGTGTAGTTTGAATAATATTCTTTTCCATTAATGGTGTTCATGCCTTTGTACGCAACACCTTCTTTAAGAACCTGCTGTACAATTGTCTGATTGTCAAGTTCTGTTCCAACCATGTTTGCACCAAGAGTTGTAGCGGCTCTGACTTTTCCCTTGAATACAGTACATTCAACACCATAGTTATCGGTTACAATTGTTGTATAAGCATCTTCGCCGTCATCTGCAAGCTCGTAGCTTGCAATAACAGCACCCATGATATTTGGACCTTCGCGAACAGGAATTGCTGCAATAATTCCGTATTTAATATCGCCAAATTCATCAAAAACATAGTTTGGAGTACCACGAAGCGCTTTTGTAAGAAAAGGAGTATTAACAGTTATGTTAGACTGCATTCCATACGCACCGCGAACATAACCTGTGTTATCAATAAATACAAGCTGATCAAGTCCCGAGCGCACTGCTATGTTTGCAAGGAAAGTATCAAGCTTGTTGTCCGATTGCGGGACTTCTCCCATGCCGGGTGCATTTCCAAAATTAATCTCTGGTACAATTCTAGGAAGGATTTCTTTAGGAACCGAGAAGAAGCTTTTTGTTGAAGGCTCCATCGAAAGCATGTTGGCATAGCGGTAAAGGTTATCGAGCCAGTCATAAATAATATAATTGATACCATTAGAAATGTTGTTGATATCTGTTTCTGCATTTCTAATAAGACCATCATCAAAAACTTTAAGTGAAATAGCACCAGTAAATGTAACTCCAAGAATGCTGGCACCTACAATCATTGCAATAAGTTTAACTTTAAGCGAAACATTCTTTCTAGCGTTTTCATCAAAACGATCAAGTTCTTTAGCCATATAAATATACTCCTCAGCTGCAAGTATTTAGTATTATAATTGTTTTCTCTTTTGGAATAGAACTTTTTAGAATATACGTATTATATTATTATCCACGAGAATAGTTAAAAATGCAAGATTTTTAAATGTTTTCAAAGAAATCAATTATTGTCATTGTCGGGCTTGACCCGACAATCTCAGATTTGGAAAAATCTTGCCAAGTATTTCATTGTGAGTTAAAATAGATAGATACATTAAAAATGTTCATAAGGAGTTTAAAAATGGGTGAACAAAAAGAAAGAGAAACCCTTGGCAGTCGACTTGGATTTTTGCTGTTGTCTGCCGGATGTGCAATTGGATTAGGAAACGTATGGCGCTTTCCTTACAT
>CAMKDH010000138.1 GCA_946411215.1 uncultured Treponema sp.
TTCATAATAAACTATAAACTCTACTAACAAAAAAAGGGGCTATAATAGCCCCTTTTGGTACTGATAAAAGTGTACTACTCTTCCCAAGTAAAGTCTTCTTTTGCTTCAGAAGCTCTTGAAGAAGCTGTTGCTACACCTTCGCGTACTCCGTCAGTATCAGTTGCATCAGACTTTGCAATTGACTGCTTTTTAAGACCACCCTTTGCAGGAGCAGCAGCAACATACAAAGACTCAACAGTTCCGTTCTGCTTAGCTTTAATAGTAATTTTCTTACCATCGAAGTTAATATCTACGCTTGAATTAAGTCCTGTCTTAAGAACTGTAGAAGCAGACAATTCCTGTCCAACTGTTACTTTTTCAAATTTGCCAGGTGCAGATTCGTATGTAACATTGCCTACAACTGCTTCAACTACATATGATCCTGTAGCTGCAAACAACATTGTTCCTGTGAACAAAACCAATAACAAAGCAAAAAGTTTTTTCATTTCAAAAACCTCCTCTCAACATCTATAGTATTATCGATTTTTCAAAAAAAATCAATAATAATTTGCTTCTTTAAAGAATTTTATGATATCTTCTCTTGATGGAACGTCAATAGAAGTATCAGAACCTGGAACACTGATTGGAAGATATGCATTCCAAGCATCGCTTAAAGGAATAAGCAGAGCATCTTCTCCAGCCTTCTTCCATTCGCGTGCACCATAAGTCCAGGCAAGTCCGAATGTATCCTGCGAAAGTGTAATTTCTACAGGAACCCAAATTTTATCATAAGCTTCTATATAGTAGCCTTTTCCAACTTTACTACGACCTTCTTCAAGTGAAAGCCCAGAATCAAATGCCATAAAGATATGGCCAGGAACTGTAATAAACGCAGTATCAATACCAATTGCCTCAAGAAGAGAGCAGTTAAGAATTGTAAGGTCGTCACAGTCACCACCATGATAAACAAGTGTCTGATATGGGAACTGAAGGAAGTCAACTGCAGCTGTACCTACATTATCGGTAAAAGCACTCGACGGGTCTACTACATAATTAATTCCGAATGCTTTAAGCGCACCAAAGATTGCCGCAGCATACTGAATATTTACAGGAACACTTGATTTAAGATCGTTCTTTACAACAGCCTTAACCTGGCGTGCAAATCTCTGAGCAGAAGCGTCTTTTCCAGAAACAAAAGCAGCAGCTCTTCGGTCATCTTCCCAAGTCATTGAGTTACGGCTCAAAACTGTTATAGGAAGTGTGTGAGTTACAGACTGTCTGTTTCCAAGAGAAGAATATTCAACAGTTACATCAAATGAATCTGATTTTGGCTGTAAAAGACCAAGGATGTTTTCGTTCAGGAATGCAAAAATCTGAACATCAAAAGGCTCCCCTCTTTCTACAACCGGAATAGTAACTACTGTATAAGGATTAGCCATGTACGATTCCAAAAGAATTGAAACAGTAACATCGGTAATATCGTTTTCTTCGTTGTTGACAAAAGTGATAGTACCAAAAGGATTTTCTGTATAATGAGAATAGAATACAGGGAAAAGTGGTTCTACACTGCTTTCATCAATCTGAATATAGTTACCAGAGAAAAGTCCGCGTGAAATACTATATTTAAGTCCTATACCAACCTGAACATCGTTAAGGAATGGAGTTGGCAATGTAAAGAAGGATTTAAATCCACCAAAAAGACTCAAGGTCAAAGATGGAGAAAAATAGTAATCGGCATAAACCTTACCACAGAAAACAAGTCCACTTACCGAAGATGTATTAAAAGAATCTGATCCAAGGTAATTCCAAAGACCTGCATAGAATTCTGGAGTAACAGCAAAACGGTCCATAAGTCTTACTGTATAGCCAAGACCAAATCCTCCGTCAATTAACGGCTGAAGTCCAAAATCTTTTGTAGGAAAATTTGTAGAAGCAAACTGTCCTGTAATATAAAGCTTGTCGCGTTCACGAAGAGTGATTGGTGCTACATCAACACCAAGTCCTACTGAAAAACCACCCGCATCATTGAACAGTTTTTCAGTAGCGAATTCGTAACCTGGCAGCAGCTTGATAGAAAAATCAAGTGCAAAGAGCTTTACAGAAAAGAGAACAGTCAATGCTATAAGAACAATCTTTTTCATCACAATTCCCTATTCTATTTTTGCATTTGCATTTTCAAGACCTTTCTGAGCAACTTTATTTTCAGGGTCTTTATCCAAAATCTTCTTATATTGTGCAGCAGCAGCAGTATAGTTCTTTTCAATCATAAGAATGTTTGCAACGTTATTCATTGCAGCGATTGAACCTCTGTCAGCAGCCTTCTGGAATTCTTTCTTTGCTTCTGTATAACGTCCGGCACGAACAAGAGCAACACCAAGTTTGTTTGTATCGCCTTCATCGCGGGCACGTTTAATAACAGCTTCAATATCAGAAGAAATGTAGTCCTGAATTGCAGCCTTGATGTTCTTAATAAGAGCATCCTGCTTTGGAGTTGTTACAGAAGAGTTTGTACTGAATGCAACAGGCTTGTAGTTTGACCATGCATCTGTTGTATCAATAAAGTCATAGTAAGCATCTTCATTGCTGAAGCATTTTACAACAACATCGGCACCAGCTTTATAACTTGCAGTAAATCCTTTTTCGATGTTTGCCATTGAAAGTGCAAGATAAACCTGATCTGCATCGTAATCAATTACAAGACCGTCTGTTGAAGCAAAATTGTTGAGAGCCTGTTTAGCACCCATATTAAGCTTAACAAGAACAATAAAGTCATCGTCAAACGGAATGTATCCTGTTGGAACGTTTATTGTCTGAAGACAAGAACAAACAAGAATTCCAAGATCATCATAGTCACCAGAGAGACACTGCAATGTCTGAAGCGGATACTGGATAGAATCCATGTCATATCCTAAGTGGTATGATGCATATGGAGTGATGTTATCTTCTGAGTATCCCATACCAATAAGGCGGAGACCTTCCATAATACCAATAGCGTACTGAAGGTTAGCGTTCATACCAGTATAGATATTATTTCTTGTGATTCCTGCAACTTCTTTTGCAAATGTAGCAATTTCCTGTGAGTCTGGAGAAATGAAAGCAGCAAGAGCTGAACTGTCGCCCCAGATAAATGCATTTCTGTTATCAACTGCAACAATAACAGACTCTACTGTGCTCATCTTTTTACCAAGGAATTCATATTCAACAATGATTTCACCACTGATTTTACCATTTTCGGTAAAGCCTAAGATTTCATCAGAGAAGTCTGCAAGCATTGGGAATTCTGCAGTACCATGACGATTAATTTTATCCATAGATCCGCAGAGTTTTGCAGAGTTTGTATATTTTCCGGCGCGGAAGCTTACATGAACATTGCGGAGCTCAGCACCTTCATCATTTCTAATAAAGATTGTACCGAATGGTTCATAACCATAAACAGTACTGTATACAGGGAATACATCAGATTCCTGCTCAATTCGAACATTGATTGCAGAACTCTTTGTTTTGTTTCCAACGTGAGCGCCCATTCTTAAAGAAAGAGCAGCATATGGACCAGAAAGGAACGCATCTCCAAGATCTTTACCTGCAGAGAAGGAACTCCATCCTCCTGCAAGATTCAAACAAAGCGATGGATTAATACGGAATCCGACTTCACCAAAGCCTCTATAATACAAACCATAGAAATCAAGCTTCTGATTCTGTCCTGAATCTCCAGATCTTTGGATTTGAGTTGAATATGAATTCAAACCAAAAGCTCCACCTAAACCAATATACATTCTGGAAAGCGGATAGTAATAAACTCCTAAATTGATACCACCAAATGCAGTGTTTATTCCTTCATCTGTTGCTGCGGGTTTTTCATAGAAATATCCGCCTTCTAAACCTGCAGTAAGCAAGTTAAAAAGATCAACATCTGCCTGAATAATTCCACCAGGAGCTACACCCATATTTTCCTGTAATGGAAACATAACAACCGGCTCGACTTTGAAAATCAAATCGAGTGCACTAAGTGGCAAAGCGGCCACACAAGTAAATAGAGCTACAAACAACGCCCTTCGAATTTTATTCATAATACTATAATTATAAGTTCAAAAAACTATTGCGTCAACAATAAAAAAAGGCTATTTGATTATTTGAAGAGACTTACTTTGATACTGTGGAATGAATGTTTTTTTATTGCCTGTTTCGAACTGAACTTCTATTAAAAACTCAGTTCCGTTCATGCGGTTAGAAACAATAACTCCATAACCGTAATCATCATGATAAAGCTTTGTGCCTTTTGCCCATTTAGAAGCAAGTTCCCCACCCGCACTTCTGTTTGCGCCAAAGCTTCCTGCATTTCCCACATATCCGTATCCCCATTGAGGACGAGGCTTCTGCCCTACAATTTTAAATGCTTCTTCCGACTCATTAAGGAAAATACTTGGAGACATAAACTGAGTATGACCGTAAAGAACACGCTGAGCAGTAGAAGTAACATAAAGTTCATCCCTCGCGCGCGTAATTCCAACATAAAAAAGCCTGCGCTCCTCTTCCAGGTCAGCCCCAACTTTATTTTCGCGCGGAAACACCCCCTGCTCAAGCCCCGTAATTACTACCTTATTATATTCAAGGCCTTTTGTATTATGCAGCGTTATAAGAGTAACACAATCTTCTCCAGCCTCTTCTGCCTGCAATTCAAGAGCACGGTCCAGGTTGATTGCATCAAGGAACGCAACAAGTCCTTCTATACTACATTCATAAGGAACAGCACTGTTCACAAGCTCCTGAAGGTTTTGAAGCCGCTGAGTTCCCTCAACTTCATCACTTGCTTTGTGGTATTCGTCCAGTCCCGAATATTTTATGAGCCGTTCAATAAAATCAGAAAGCTTTTTAGATTTATCAAAAAATGCTGTAAGGTCTCTGTACATTTTTACAAAGGCCTCGGCACCTTCCGAAGCTTTTTTAGAAAGTCCGCCGTCTGCCAGCAAAGACTCAAGAGTTTCTATAAGACTTTTGTATGAAGACTGTCCGTCCTCCTGCACAACACGAGCAATATCAAAAATCTTATCCTGAGTTTTTTCGCCCAGTCCCCGCGACGGCTTATTGATTACACGTCTGAAAGAGATTTCATCTTTTGGATTTGCACACAACGCAAGATAACTCAAGGCATCTTTAATTTCTTCACGCTCATAAAACTTAAGCGAACCAACAACAACATAAGGAATATGCTTGTGCAGAAAATCTTTTTCAAAGCCAAGAGACTGCGCATTTGTTCTATATAATATTGCCCAGTCGGAATACTTACCGCCCTTATCTACGCTTTTTTGAATAAGGTCTGAACAAAATGTAACTTCAGCATTCTGGTCCGGAAGATATGCAAGAACAGGAAATCCTCCCTCGCCCCTGTCGGCAATCAAAGTTTTTCCAAGACGGTCGCTGTTTTTATTTACAACAAGAGAAGCCGCTGCAAGAATTTCTGAAGTGGAACGGTAATTTCTTTCAAGACGGATTATCTGAGTGCCCGGAAACTTAGAAGAAAAAGTAAGGATGTTCTGAACTTCGGCTCCGCGGAATTTATAAATTGACTGATCATCATCACCAACGACGCATACGTAATTCTGATAGCCTTCTTCAACACCAGAGATTTTCTGAAGCAGTTTATACTGTGCAATATTCGAGTCCTGATACTCATCAACCATAATTACATTAAAGCGCTGATGAATCTGAGCCGCAATCTGAGGTACTGCTTCCATTACAGTTACAGGCATCATAATAAGATCGCCAAAATCTACGTTTCCAGTTGAGCGCAGACGGGCCTCGTATTTTTCATAAATATCAGGAAGGTCAAACTCACTGGCTATAATTGCTAAATCATCCTGAGGGCCAAGACAATAATCCTTTGCAAGAGCAATCTGATGTGCAGCAAGGCGGGCTTCTTTTTGAGTAAGGGCAGGCTCAATTTTGCGGATGAGGATTGCCATATCTTCATCATCATAAAGTGTAAAAGACTGCTCCACTCCGGCTTCTTCATAGTACTTGCGCAAGAACCAGGAACCGAATGAGTGGAAGGTACGGATTTGCGAGCGTTCGGCAAGTGGTTCCATTCTTACGGCACGTTCCCGCATTTCGTTGGCAGCTTTTTTTGTAAATGTAACAGATAAAATTGAATAGGGATTAACTTCTTTCTGACCAATGAGATATGCAATTTTTGTTGTGATTACTCGTGTTTTTCCGGAACCCGCGCCTGCAAGAATAAGCAGAGGAGATCCTTCGTGAACAACTGCTTCACGCTGCTGTTCATTTAAGACAGACAGATATTTTTCAAGATTTTCGTCTGCCATGCTTCTTTCTCTTTTCTTTATAGAGCATTTCGTCGGCTTCACTCATCAGCTGTTTAAGGAGAGATGATTTTTCAAGGCTTGCATAACCAACGCTGACCGAAAGTGTATACGGAAGCTTAAGACGCTTTGATTCTTTTTTACAGGTTTCGTCAATTTTCTTACGGATTAAAGGAACATGCTCAATTACCATACCAGGTGCAACAATACCAAATTCATCACCACTAAGACGACCGATTACGTCATTAGAACGGAATACCATTTTGAAAATCTCGGCCAGGAGCTTGATTGCTTCGTCACCGGCATCGTGGCCGTATGTATCGTTGATTTTCTTAAGGTTATCCATATCGGCAAAGAATACAATTCCTGCGTGTTCCATTTCCTGAATAATATCAAGAGTGCGCTGACCAAATTCATAATA
>CAMKDH010000139.1 GCA_946411215.1 uncultured Treponema sp.
ATAATCCTCTGCGGCTGATTATTACAACCCGTCGGCGCAATCATCCCCGCCTCAAGTATTTTTTCAATAATATCTTTTGGAACCTTCTTATCCAAAAACTTCCTCACCGAATATCGAGCCTTTGCCAGCTCCATAAAATCTGAGTATGCCATAATGCCTCCTGGGATTTATAGTACAGTAGAAAGGAGATTTAAGATAGTAATCAAAACACAGTTTGATAGCCAGGTAAGAAAGTTATCTGTAATCTGATATATCCGTCGGTTTCAAGAAATTTGCGTAGATTTGTATAAGCTCCTTTTTTTATTTATAATCCGACATCACCTTATTCAAATCCTGACTTCCATGAGCAACGTGGATTACGGTGGCGGTATCTGATAAAACTACTTTGTATTCCATTATGCGAACTGAGCTTTAATTTCGGCGAAAGCTTCTTTTAGAGGTGTTACACGGCCGGCTTTCATATCATCTATGCCTTGCTGCATTTTTGCATTAAATTCTTCTTTAGATTCAGAAAGAGGCTCCATCATTGTCTGTGCATATTGATACTGGATAAAATCAAGATATTTTTTAATTGCTTTAATACACTATAATATAGCGCTTTTTCTTTGATTTTTAAAACAAGGCACATATTTTTTCAGTTTATCAGACTGGTGCTTTTGCGAAGCAATTTGGTTTGCTGTATGTGCCTTTAATTTTTTATGCTACAATTTTATCAAACTCGCTGTATGGTTCAAGAATCTTCATCATGAACTCATAAGGAGTTACAACTTTAAGATCGCCGCTTACAACATCGGCAAAGATGTTGGCGCTGGCACCACTTACTAGTTTTACACCTTTTTCATTCTGTGTAACAGGAAGATGTGTGTCGCGGGCTTCTACATTCCAGAAAACAAGCTCCGGAAGTTCGTAACCGGCTTCTTCAAATTCCCGCTTGTAGAATTCAAAAGTGCTTTCGCGGCCAGAGCAGCAGTCAAATTCCATATCAGAAATAATCAAAACACGTTCAATCATTTCTTCTTTTGGAACGGCCTTGTTCTTAGCTACATCCAAAAGCAGCTTGTATACTTTGCCAATATCTGTGTTTGTACAGTCATTGAACTTTGAAATATAAAGCATCTTTTTCTGCAGTGTATCACAAGACTCAGGAATCTGAATCAAGCGAGGTTCAGAACTAAAGGTAATAAAGCTGTTCTTGTAAGCGCCATCCAACTGTTCTGCAAAAAGCAGGGCAAGAGATGTTGCAATGTTGATTGCAGCAAAATCTCCACAACCGTACATAGATCCAGAACCGTCGCGAACTACAATTGTTTTAGAAGCAAATGTACCGCGGTCCAAAGCCTTCCAACTTGCTTCAAGAGGAAGAGCCTTTTCTGGTTCAAGATTATTGATTCCATAGTAGCCGTGTATAAATGGAGCCACAATCTGATAAGGATAAAGTGTTTTTGTATTCAACTTTACCTTCTCTTCTTCCGGAATCTCTTCACCACGGGCAAGCTTTTCGGCCTGATCTACTACCTTATTCAAGAATGCCTTGTAGCGTTCCTCATCGTTACGCATAAAAGCCTTCTTGTAACGAAGCATTGCCTGGCTTGGCTGCTTTGAATAATCAAAGGTGTAATCCTTACGGCGAAGGTTATCTTCAAGGATTTTTATTTCCTTACGAAGTGCAGAACACAATTTACGGTATTCCACGGCCTTCATACCAAGAGCAGTCATAAGCTGTTTGGCAAGACTAACACTTTCAGCACAAGATGTGTTGATAGAAGGCAACCACTTACCAAGCAAGCTTACCTCCCCTTCTTCACAAATTGCAGCCTTATCTTTTTCAAGCTGAGCTTTAATAAGGGCAACGGCGTCATCTTTTATTGATGTATCCATCAAAACAAGAACATCATCCCAGCGGCCATATTCAGGAATTGCGTACAAAATCTTTTTTGCAGTTTCCGGATAGAACTGTGCAAGCTCTTTCAAAAGAACACGGAAGCTGTTGCGTTCACCAAGTCCACCGCGAATGTTACGCATATAAAAAAGAATCTTGATGGCAACTACCGGCTCTTCAGCAAAGGCCTTTACAAAAAGCTTACTCAAATCTGAAACATTGCGTCTCATTCCACCACACAAAGAGAAAAAATCCAGACATGCAGAACCTGTAGACTTGTAAGCCAAATCTCCATTCTCTGTGTGAGCCACATTCAAATTAATTTTCATTGCCTGTAATGCGTTCATTTTACGCCTCCTTATTAGCCAAAATAAATGGCAGTTTTTACAAGATACAAATTGGCGGGAGTCGAACCCGCGTATCCAGATTACAAATCTAGTGCTTTCACCTCTAAGCTACTGTTAAATTTGCTGTGTGTATCTTTCTGCCAGAACAAGGCACAAATTAACCCTGCGCAAATCCGGGCCATTGCTCTACCATCTGAGCTACAGCCCCACAAACTAGGGCTGACAGGAATCGAACCTGCGACCCATGGAATAATTGCTGTACGTGCCTTTACAGCTGCCTGTAGGACTCGAACCTACCGTCTCTTGATTACAAATCAAGTGCATAACCAACCTGCCCAAGCAGCATAAAACAAGATGCATAACTCGAATACAAGATTTGAACTTGTGCATTCTGGATATCAAGCCAGATGATCTACCAACTGATCTAATTCGCTTTCGCAAATTGCTGTTAGCATCTTTACGGAGTTACCGAGAATTGAACTCGGACCCTCGGCGTGACAAGCCGACGTGATAACCATTTCACTATAACTCCAGAATAAGCTGATTTATCTCTCTCCTCACGCTGATTTCATTATGTTCTCCGGAACAGAATCAATTTCTATAGTTTTAGTTGCAATAAGATCACCAATTTCAACGTTGAATAACTGTGCAAGCACAAGAAGGTTGTCTATTGTCGGGATGTTTTTACCACTTTCCCAGCCGTAGATTGCCTGCGGATAATCAAATCCAAACACGCTCTGTACATCGTGAACTGAGAAGCCGTTTAATTGTCTAAGTCTCTTGATTTGGGCACCAGTACCCTGCAAATCGATTACTGGTTTTAAGAAAGTTCTGATAGTCTCCATTTTAGTTTAATCTCCTTATTCACAAAAATTCGTTGGACTTTCCTTGTTGTAGAATACAGTCCTGTGTCGCCCTGGCAATTGGTTTTTCCTATCCACTTTGTTGAAGGAATGGCGCACTTAGGTTCTTTTGTATGATCGACTGCTGTATAATCGACAAAAGACAATGCTGCTGTTGTTGCAATTGCTGGGGTGTTCTCTTTATCACTCTGCTTCATTGCAATAAACAAATCATTTGAGTAATCATCAAATCTTGCGAACATAAGCGTTCTCCTTCATTAAGATAAATAGGATGCCAACGGCACCTTTCGAATTTTTGCGCCCGGATTTTAAACCTGCGAGACGCAATTGATATTCTGTCCCCACAGATTAGCACAAAAATACTGACCTGTCATTAAAGTTATACTTTAATTTCTTGATCGTGAATTAATCACGAGAAAAACAAGATTCCTTCACCAACTGGCACGATTACTGTTATCGTTGTGTATATTGCTGCATGAATCTTTATAAGCTGAGTATATATTCTGAGGTTTTATTTATCACGGAAAATTTGGTGCGAAAAGATCAAAATTTAATCTTTCCCCTGCCCTTTTTAATTTCAGATCGGATTTTTTTGAGTTTAAGCTTGCGTTCTTTACTTGCCTTTGTTGGTTTAGTTGGCTTTCGTTTTTTGGGAATCACAAGCGCTTGCACAATCCTGTTTTCAAGCCGCTCCAAAGCAATCTTCCTATTCACTTCCTGAAATCGTTCATCATCAACATTCAAAAACAGACAATCATCAGAATTAATATAATGAGACAAAAAGCTTCCAGTTTATATTCTTTAAGGATTTAATGATTTTATTCATTTGGATTTACTCCTATTAACCCTACCTCTATATTATATTTTTTCATTGCAAATTCCTATATTCATTGCTTCGTCGTTGCAATCTTCATTTTTTCCCTTCTTTTCTTTATCATAAAGTCATGGAGCAACAAATACAAAAAAAGATTTCCCTTGAAGCACTGCTTACATTAATCCCTGCAATTATTGTAGTAACAGGATTATTATCATTAACTCTTGCAACTGCTTTAGAATTTGCGCTTAATCGAAGCGGAATATATATTGTGTTCGTAAGTATAAGTCTTTTTGTCCTTTTTCTTATGCCAGTGCCATGTCTCGTTTTGTCAATTATAGGATTAGTCATTTCAATAAAAAAGCAGAATCAAAAAATTAAGATCTTTGCAATTCTGGAAATTATTGGCGGCGTGGCTTGGAGTGTATTGGCAGGATATCTTTTATACATTGGTCAGGGAGTGTAAACAAATGAAACAATACAACTTTTACGGCTGGCAAACCGCCGATTGCAAACCTGCAGACCCGACTTATGAAAAAATCCCGAACAGTTCCGCGAAACACACTGGCAGAAACAGGAAAAACACGAGCGGTACAATTATCTTAAAGCAGAACTTTTGAAAAAACTGGAAGAACTATAATTATTTCTTCTTACCATTTTCATTCAACAATCCGATCTTCTCCAAAAACTGTTTCGTAATATTTGGTGTACTATGATTTAATAGCCTTTGAATCTGCTTAAGGTCATGATATTTTTTGTATTTTCTGGCAACCGCGAAATAACGGAAATTCTTTAAGGAATATTCGTGTTCAATTTTACCAGCATTATAAAGTTCTCTTATTTTTTTAATAATGCAGTTTTCATAATAATGTAATGAGATATCGTTATTTCTATAATATAACATCCCTGGATCATCATCTACTATACCTTCCCCTAACTGTATAGGTTCAAACTCTTCATTTATAACTTTCCAGAAATCCTGTAATAATTTATTATACCAGGCCGGAGAATTCTGGTAGTCAAAGAATCCATTAAAATCACCATAAGCCATTTGTTTCCAAATCCAATCCTCGGGTTCCTTATTATAGTTTAAATAATCCCAGACGTCGTCGTTTAAATAGCAATAAACTGAACCTATAATTTCTTTTGTTTTTATGTTTTCGTATTCTGTATAATGAAAACTTAAGCTATACATATTTGGAATTGAATAGCCTTTAATACTCATGATTGCAACAATAACGGCCTTCTCTATTGGCAGATTTCTTATTATTGTTTTGATATCTTTTTCAGACGGTATAACATACTGAATCCCTTCTTCATTTTTAATAGCCGAAAGATTTATATCTTCAAAAGGATTTTCAAGAATTACCCTTTTGTCTTCAAGAAAAGAATATAATTGACGCAGTCGGGATAAAATAACCCTGACGGATCCCTGGGATAATCCTTTTGTATATAATTCTTTAGCCAGGGAAATAATATCTTCATTTTCAATATTAAAAAAATATAAGCTATGTTCGTCGCAAAAAGTATCCAACAATTTAATGGCATTTTCTGTTGGTTTTAAATATCTTTCATCTATTGTTTTTAAATATTCATTTTTTAAAGGTTCGAATTCAGGGACTTTAAAATAGTTTTCTTCCTCAGAATAAAAATTTATAAATCTTTTCATGATATCTGCAAATCCCTCGCAGTTATAACTGTTTAATACCGGGAAAGCTTTTAAAATATCTCTGAATAATTGTACTTCGTTCATTGTAGAAATTATATTACTTAAATCCGCTAAAATCAATAGTGTGAAAAATAATGTTGTATTTTGTTATATTTGTGTTATAATCATTATATAAAATGTGTGATAAATACACTATTATTTGTAACATTGTTTATTTATCATTGTTATATTTTCAGAAGACGTAATCTTAAGTAATCTGGATTTTCGAGTGCACGGAAAATTCAATTATTAATATATTACACAGGAGTTATTATGAAAAAATCATTTTATCTGGTCGCAGCAGTTTTCTGTCTGCTTGTTATGTCGGTTTCCTGCAAAAAAGAAGTAAAGGTGTCTTTTGCAGAAAAGGTTTATGAATCAGAATATGGAAGTGAACTTTTGTTTGTTGATTCTGAAGCATGGTTTGGTGGACTTGCCACGGGAACTTATTCCTATGACAAAAAAACTGGGGAATTGACCTTAAAGTATGCAATGCTTTTAGGTGGTAAAACCGAAAAAGTGACTTATGATTCATCAAACGACATACTTACACTCTCTGATGGTACAAAGTATCACTACTCCAGAGAATGTACCACTGAAGAACTTCAGGCTGCTAAAGATTTCATAGCTGCTATGAAAGAAAGCCAATAACAGGTTTATTGGGGAATATCTTTATATGATATTCCCTGATAAGTATTTCATTTTTTTACTTAAAGAGGAAGAAATATGGAAGGATTAGTTAAAGATCAATATTTTATTTTCAGAGATACAAGAACAGATCGTATTTATCTTGAACATATTCATGCAGGTAAATATGACATGATCAAAAACTGGATAAACAAGGAAAGGATTGTTTATCAGACAAACAATATTAAAGACCCGAAACTTATCAAAACAGGAGAAGAAAAAATAATCTGGGATCGTCATGCAGTTACAACACTCAATCAGCTTCGTAAAATTATAGTGCCTTTCAATCCTGATGATTATGAAGGCATGGA
>CAMKDH010000140.1 GCA_946411215.1 uncultured Treponema sp.
ACTAAGAGTAAGTTTTTTTGCTCCATTTATTGTTGAACCAAAACTGATGTTTCCATCTGTTGAAGTCATCGTTGTATCTGCGCCAAGTACTACTGCTCCAGAGTATGATTGTGTTCCAGATGTCGTGATACCAGTTGTACTTGTTCCGCCTGTTGTAAGTGCATATGTTGAAATTGAAGTTGCATTTATTGTTCCGTTTGTGATTGTTGTCGTTACTGTTGCAGTACTGCTTCCAAGATTGATTTGTGCAGCATTAAGGATTCCCGTAATATTCGTTGCGCCACTTGTATGGGTAAGATTTGCGAAAGATGGAGAAGTTCCTATATTCATTGTACCGGTAATTGAAACTGCACTGGTTGTATTGAATGTCACCTCATTATCGATTGTTCCGCCGTTGTTAAAGGTTATAGCTCCAGCTCCACCAGCATCTGTAAAGGTTCCTATTGTTACCGCCCCATTAAAGGTTGTACTATTTGCCTTTGTTATTTCAAAAGCTGTTACCTTTACGGTTTCGTCAAAGCTTACGGTTCCACCCTGTGCTATTGTTATGGCTGGCTGGTCTGTTTCTCCAACCTTTCCTGTAACTGTAATTGTATATGTTTTTAAAGGCTCCGTTGTATTTTCAGGTACACTAAGAGTAAGCAGATGATTTGTACTATCAGCCGAATCTATTGTTGAATTAAATTTTATATCTCCTGCAGAAGCAATTAAAGCTGTATCGGTAGAAAGTTTAACAGGTTTGTTTACAATAAGATTTGCATATTGCTTTCCATTAGCTTCATCATCATCACCATCCCAGACAAACGTCGTAAGGGGTGTTGTATCATCATAATATTCAACAGTACCCTTTGTTCCGTCCTCACCATTTTCCATGGTGGCGTTAATTGTTTCTGTTCCTTTAAGGCGAACCAATCCACTATTTGTAATTGATTTTGCAGTGAGTGACCGTCCGTTAAAATCTAAAGAACCTTGATCATAAGATCCTTCGGCAGCTTGAATTGTAATGGTTCCGTAATATGTTGTGGTTTCATCTTCTGTAATTGAAAGCTTTAAGTCCAAATTTTCTTGTAAAATTGGATAATTATCCTTTCCTTCTTGAATAATTACAGTTGAACCTTTTTCTGGAACAGAGACAGGACCATTACTGTCAAATTCAGATCCCCAGTTTCTATAATCATTCCAGTCATTACTGGTATTTCCTGTCCACCTATACTCAAGACCTAAAAATACAATATTTTGATTACCACCAGTATCTCTACTGTTCCTTGCAATGAGTTTGTAATTTTCAGAAGTATTGTTACATCCACTTAAATTAACATATTGGATTATATGATCATTTTGTGTTTGTTCACATTTAAGCTTCCATGTACCATTCTCTGTTATACAAGCTGCAGACTGTCTTTGGCCTCCTCCTGTACCCAATCCTTTAATTGTAAGTTTGCCTTTTACAGTCTGTTCTGTATCTGCTTCAAACTTAAGGTTTCCAAATTCACCTTGTTCAGGTTTAATTGCAGTAAAATCTTTTTCAATTGTATTGTCATTATGAATGTTTAGACATCTATTTAAACTGAGATTATAGAATGTATTAATTCCTGTAAGGTCAGCATAACTCTTACGTTGAGTTTCATTAGCGTCAGCTTTATTATTAAAACTTACCGTTCCTTCGTTTGCTGTGAATCCATCTGATGAATTATTGTTTGTCCAGTTTCCCGTTACTGTTATATCTTTCGTTGTTGTTACCTTGGCAGAACTTCCAATGGTCAAATCATTAACAGACAACGCATCAGATAAATTAAATGTTCCGCTTGCAAAAGTCAGGTTTTCGTAATCATAGCCCCAGTCAAGAGTCGTTGCATTAACAAATGCACCATCATAAATAATAGTACTGCCGGTACCATTTGCTTTTATACCTGCTGTAATGCTTCCTGTTTCTCTAAAGGTTATTGTTCCGTTATTTGTAATTGAACCCTTGTTGTCATCATCATAAAATAAGTCGATAGGAGAAGAAATTTCCGGGTATGCAGATTGATTACTTTGTATTTCAACTTCTGCACCTTTTCCAGGTACTGAACCAAGGTCCCAGTTTGAAGGAGTATCCCAGTCTGTTGTAGTACCCTGCCATTTATAAAGATTTCCCGGGAAATTCCAGTAGGTGTTACCACCACCATCAATACTATATAAAGCAGTCAGTTTATTGGCTGATATATTGTTACAGTTTTTAACAGTGAGATTTTCTATTGCAGGAGCATTCGTTCCTGTATAAAGGATATTCCATTCAGCACTTCCTTTAAGACCAAGACCTTTTAATGACATTGCTCCTGTTATTTTCTGAGTTTTCGCAGGTGTAACAGTTATTACAGCATCGCCAAGACCAGTTCCATCACCGTCTGCAGTTAGAGTTGCAATTTCATTGCTGCCGGTTATTTGTGTTTTATTTTGAAGCTTAAGTTCATTGAATTTATTGTCGCCGCTAAGAAATACACCGGCCTCTTCCGTTGGATTTGCCCCTGTAAGAGTTACAGTTCCTCCTGTCGCAGTAAAGCCAAATCCGTAAGTCGCTTCATCTTTTGCCTTATTGTTTATCCAGTTGCCAGAGACTGTGATATTATGCGAAGTTGTTGTAACTGCATTCATTGTGAGGTTTTTAGCCTCTACATCTGCATTAAAAGTGAGCGCAGCAGCAGTGATAGAAAGCGTATCTCCAGAGTTGACTTTACCATCAAAAACCACATTACTGTTTGCGTTGATAGTTCCACCCTTTGTAAATGTAATGTCTATGGCCTTTGAAGAATCTGAAAATTCTTTTATGTTTACAGTATCATTAAATGTCACGCTTTTTGCTTCATTTATTGTTAAAGAAATTGGTTTAGTATTTCCAACTTTTCCAAAAACAGAAAAATCTATAGTATCTGGAACATCAATTGTAAGAGTTTTACTTGTGTCGGTTTTTGAATCTATTGTTGAGCCGAAGGTGATGTAATTTGTGTCGGAAGTTAGGGCAATAGTTTCATCAAGTGTAACTGGACCATGATACTCCTGAGAACCATCAGTTGTAATTGCTGTACAACCACTTGCAATTTCCAAAGGACCATGCACCGCAAGAGATTTAAGGGCTTTGCTATCTTGTCCAATCGAGCCGGCAAAAGTTGTCTTTGTATTTTCCGCCCTTGTTTGAACAACAAGTCCCATGTTTTTATCAGTCGATGCCTTAATTGTTGAATCAAAACTTATATTCCCATTTTCTGAAATCAATCCTATTCCATCAACATTTATAGAAACAGCACCTGAGTATTTCTGATCGCCGTCCGTTTGTATCCAATGCGATATTGCTGTTTCTCCAAATTCAACAGAAGCTGCATTGATTTGTCCAACGACTTCTGTTGGCCCTGCAATATGTATCACAGCGTTTCGCGATGGAGAACCAAAAGTTGTATTTGACTCATCTTCAAATTTTAATAATCCGTTTGTTTTAAAAGTCTGATCTGTTGAAATATTTGTTACGCTAACATTCTTTTGGAATACAATATTACCTGCCGTATTAAGATCGGTAAGAGTTCCTATAGAAATATAATCCCCGAACTTTGTAGTGCCACCGTTGTTTATTGATAAATTTGTGATTGTAACGTTTTCCGAAAAATTTGTTTCAGTGGCATTGCTGATAATAAAATTCTTTATTGTGCCCTCGGAGGAGTTTCCGGAAACGGTTAGAGAACCTGCAGTTTTGGCTTCTTCTATTGTTATTTTATCATATGTAGAAATACCATCCAGCTCAAAAGCCTGCGCCCCTATTCCATTAAGAATAAGTTTTTGCCCGTTTTGTGAATCAAATTGACCTGTGACATTTCCGCCAACATATATGTCTTCTACAAAATCAAAAGAACCATAGGCTGTAAGATTTTTTGTTACATCAACTCTTTTTGATAAAGTACCAGTTGAAGAATTCCCTGTATAAATTTCTAAGTTTTCAATATTGTTTATTGTTTCATCTATATTGATATTACTATAACTTTGAATTTTCAGAGTTTTAATTTTTGAAACAGCACCTTCTATTGAAATATCAGTATTAATCCCATTATTTTCGTTGCTGATTAATGTGATATCTGAAAGATCGGTCGGATCTAAAGCATTCAAGTCTCCGGAAACCGTTCCCTTATAAAGCTGAAAACCATGACTTGTTATTTCTGCACCTATTTTAGCATTTCCGTTTACAGTAAGATTTTTACATTCAACGTCATAACCAGATTGAAAATCATTACAAATAATAGATAACTCTGTTTCGCTATATACTTTAGAAAAAGTTAATTTTCCTGTAATTTCCAGAAGTGCATTACTATTGTATGAAAAGATATTTATATACCCGTTCGTATCTTCTGGTAAAATAGTTAAATCATCATATATTTTTAGCGCCCCGTTTATTTGTAACGAAATAGCATCTGTATCTATGCTTAAAGACTTAATTTCAATAGAATCATCTTCACTTATACATGGCGGATTAGAATACATATGTATTAACACATCTGCGGTGCTGGAATTAGGAAAGGCCCCTACCCAGTTATCTGAATCTTTCCAATTGGAATCTTTTGTTCCTTTCCAGATATAAAGTTCAGAGCCGCTTATGGATACCTGGCCGGTACCATTTGTATTAATTGTATTAATTGCATAAGAGGGATTTGCCGGGTTATTAATGGCAAGAGTTCCATTATTTGTAATTGTATCAGGATATCCTGATATAGTATCTGTAGTAACACTTCCCCCCGAAACTATTTCAAGCGTTCTGTCTGAATTATCTGATAGTGATATTGATTGTGAAGTTAAACTTCCGGCAACGGTTATTTTTGCAGGATATGAGTTATCTCCCTGATTTTCAATAACATCAATAAATGCAGTTCTTGAAGAATTTATAGTTATGTTTGCACCCGGGTTTATTATTAATTTAGCAGAATAATAATTTGGACAAATTACATCACAATCAAAAACAAGTGTGCTTTGAGAATCGCCTGCTGTTGGACCTGCAGGACGATAAACTTCTATTCCTTGAGATGCATAAATTCCATAACCAGAAAATGTTACTGTAAAATCATTATTTTCAATATTATTGTCTAGAATGCGTAACTTATTAATAGCTAAGACTTGAATACCATTTGATTCGCTTGTGTATTCATCAACAGAAATAGTAGCTGCAATTGGTATACAAATATCATCAGTAGGATAGACAGTCGGTGTCGTACCCAAACCATCAACCTGTGAATTCCAGTTACCGAGTGTGCTCCACTTATTATCACCAGCAGCTCCGGTCCAATAATATGTCTCTCCCCACACTCCCTGCGCAACAAACAACAAAACAAGCACAAGCACGAGGCGGCGGACTTTAAAAAGAGGAGCTTTTACTGAAGTTTTGGGAACACTTTTGTTCATCATATATTTTTACACTTCAATATCGGTAATAATTATAGCGGATTTAAGGGAAAAATGACACAGTGAAGTATGAATTAAGTCATTGAGAGCGGAGCATGGCAATCCACGGACATGATGCAATGTAATATATGGATTGCCACGTCGCTATGCTCCTCGCAATGACGTGGTTATGGTTTATTTCTTCAATAAAGCTGCAAACGGATTATATGTCTCGCCATCATCGTCCTGGTCGCTCATGTATTTGGCGGCGGCGGTGTCTTGTTCGGCGGAGCTGGCTGGTTTGAGGGACAGGCGTTTTTCCATGGCGTTGATTTTTTCTACAACTACGCTCATGCTCTGGCCAACTTTGTAAACCTTGCGGAGGTTTGTGTTTGCGCTTACATCTTCAAGGTCGCTTATGTGAACAAGGCCGTCAATTCCAGGGGCGATGTTTACAAAAAGGCCAAACTCGGCGATGCGGCTGATTTTTCCTTCCTGTTTTGAACCAACTGGGAATCTTGCACCGGCGGCTTCCCATGGATCTTTCATCAGAGCCTTAAGGCTTACGCTTACACGTTCATTTTTCCAGTCTGTATGAATTACTTTTACGGTGATTTCCTGTCCAACTTCTACAACTTCATTGGCATCACTTACGCGGTCAAAAGACATTTCGCTGATTGGGAGCAAGGCACGGAAGCCCAGAACATTTACAAAGGCACCAAACTTTTCGATGCTTTCTACTGTTGCGCTTACTACGGCGCCTTCTGTAATCTGGGTTGCAAGCTTGCCAAGGTTTGCGGCATATTCACTTTCGCCGATTTTGCGGTTGCTTACTAAAATGTCGCGGCCATCGTTTTTATATTCTGTGATGATAAAGCTGAGTGTGCGGCCTACATAATATGCAGGTTCTTTTTTATCTTTGAAGCCCATCTGTGAATATGGACAAAATGCACGTTTACCGCCAAGCTTTACTTCAAATCCACCTTTGATTTCGGCTTCTACATGACCTTCTACAGGGATTCCGCCCTTCCAGGCATTTTCCAGCATTGTATCATCAGCATCGCTTCCACCGATTTTTGTTGTAAAACGCATTTCGCCGTGGAAATCGCCGGTAAA
>CAMKDH010000141.1 GCA_946411215.1 uncultured Treponema sp.
TAGACCGTGCCATGCCCATTAGGCAATCAGGGACATGGGTGGGAGGGGAAATGTCCCTGATATTTTAAATATCGGGTGGTATAGGCTAAATCTTTAATGGATTTTGAAGATTTTATAAGATTTTTTGGAAATAATTGGTGTAATGACAGGCCTCCAGCCGCCTTACTCATCATCCTCGCTAATCTGGAGGTCAACTGTAAGATTTACCTTATAAGAGCGGCCTTTTGTTACAGAAAGCGAGCGTACAATCTGGTAGTCACCGATACCGCAGCTGATTTTGTGGTCGCCTTCGGTTATGACAACTTCTTTACCCAAAGCTTCGAACTTTTCATCATCAAGGAATACAGTTGCTCCTTCTGGGGCAGTTATGATGACAGTTGGTTCAATGCTTTTAAGGGTAATCGCAAGCTCCATCTTTTTTGCAGGGTCAATGCGAACCTTTCGAACTTCAGTTCTGTAGTTTTCCGAAATTACATTAACATTATGAATGCCGCTTGCAAGAAGTACGCCTTTTTCAGAATCCTCAGCCGGACAAACTTCATTATCAATAAAAATCGTAATGTTGTTTTCTTCTGACTGTGCCTGCTGTTCTTCAAGCTGTGGAACATCAAGTTTAATTTTCAAAAGTCCCTTATCGCTTAAAATTGGTCGTACAGTAAAGTTTATTTTAGAATTCATTACTTCTTCCGGCACACCTTTCATAATCTGCTGCAGGCGCAGGAACACAAAGTTTCCCTTTGCCGAAGGAATTTGTTCAATTGTTTTTGTATACTGATTTGTCTTGAACTGTGCATTTTTTGTAAGCGGAATCTGTAAAATCCACGAAAGCTTTCCAGGAACTACACCAAAGAAAATCTTGCTTCCCGAATAATCTATCTGCTGGCTTGTTGGGGCAGGGCGGATTGAATCATAAATATAAGCACCACAGCAGTCACGCCACATTGCCATATCTTCCGGAATTTCCATTTTAATTTCTATGCCTTCCAAAAAGAGCCTTTCTTCCGGAATATAAATTGCGAGCGCATCATTAAGTCCTAGCTTTTGAGAGTCCGAAAAATCTGTTTCTTCTTTTAAGTTGATGACATGACATTTAGCAACACGGAAGGTTTCTGCAAATAACGAAGCCGATGCTGCACTAAATAACATCAGCAGGAAAAGTGAGAAAATGAACTTTCGCTTTGTAGATGTAAACATCGGGCTTTCCTTATTAGTGAAGATTCTCAATTTGTTCCTGAGGATCCTTCGCAACCCCGCCCTGACGAATTTCAAAATGGAGATGGTCTCCTGTCGCCATTCCCGTATGTCCTACATATCCTATTATAGCACCTTTTTTTACAAATTGGTACTGATTTATGCAAATTGATGATAAATGTGCATAAACGCTTGTCATTTTGCCTGTATCGTGGCTCAAAATGATGTAATTTCCAAAGGTTGGATCGTTTTGAATACAGAACGCTGCATTTCCGTCTTTGATTGCATAAACAGGCGTTCCTTCTTCAGCAGCCAGGTCTATACCGTTATGATTTTTCCATTCTCCGTTGATTGGATTTTTTCTTTTGCCAAACTCAGACGAAATCCAGAAGGTTCCTTTTTCAAGCGGCAGGCCAAGATAGGAATCAAGAAAATAAAATCGTTCTGTTAAAGAAAAGTGCTTGCCTAAAAGAAAAATATATTCTTCGCCATCGATATTAAAATAATAATCTTGGTCGGTAAGGATGGTGTCTGCATAATGTTCGCGTAAAAGAATTTCCAGGGCATTTGCATTTTTGTCGGCATAGCGCTTTATAAAAAGTCCCGTGGCTGTTGGCAGTATAATTGTCTGATTTATAAGGTCGTCTGTTGAGTTTCTGATTTTGTTTAGAGTTGCAATTGTGTCATATGAAATGTTACAGCGCGCGGCAAGTGGAATGAGCTGAGAATCTCCCCAAGGCAAATCTGCTTTATCGGCTTCAGTAAACGTGTGAGCAAAAAAAATCAGGTCTGGTTTTCTTTTTGCAAAAATCTCTATGTAGTTGTCTTCGACTATTTTGTTGTATTCCCGAAAAACAGGATTATCTCTTGCTGTCCTGAGTCTTTCAATTCGAGGAAGCTTATCTTTTTGAATAGGAATAGAAGATGGGGAATCTGACTCCTGGGAAAAAACAAAGACTTGAGGAAGTGCGAATAATAAAATGAAAATTACCAGTGAAAGAATCTTTCTTGACAGATTCATCATTATTTCCGTTTTTTAGAAAGGATTTTCTGAATTATAAAATAAACAATTAGTGCAGCAAAAAGAATAAGCACCGTCGCAGTATAAATGCGTGGTGCCGATGTAGAGAATTTCCATAAAGGAAACACGAGGACAACAGTTGCCGCAACACAAACAGCAATCAACAGCAGAATTCTAAGAAATACAATGAATTTGCCCTTTGCCCGCATGTTTTCCTTCCAAAGAAAAATATTGACTATTCTTCGACGATGGCGTCAGCAGGGCAGTCTGCAACACATGTGCCGCAAGAAATGCATTTGTCCTGATCAATTACGCGAGCATCATCTTTTTCAGCAATAGCTCCAACCGGACAGTCCGGCTCACAAGCTCCACAATTTACACAAGCGTCTGTAATTTTAAACATACAGTTCTCCTATAAAATAATATATTAAAATAATACATTATCTATCCCGATTTCGCAATAGTTTTGTACAATTATAAAAAAACGCTCCCGCAGAAAACAGTATTTTGCTCCACTGAACGAAGAGGACGTTCCGCAAAATCCTGTTTTCTGCTCCGCGTTTTTTATAATGTATATACTTTCCCAAATCTTGAATTTTGAAAAATGATATAGTATTATGAAATTATGACTAAAGAAGAAGTTGCATCATATATTGACCATACTCTTTTATCTCCAGATGCAGGAGTTAAACAAATTGCTCAGCTTTGTACCGAAGCTATTAAATACAAGTTTAAATCTGTTTGTGTAAATCCGGTTTATATTTCGTATGCGGTTTTTGCTCTTGCTCAGACAAATGTAAAGGTTTGTACTGTAATCGGTTTTCCTTTTGGAGCCGCTAATCCTGAAGTAAAAGCATTTGAAGCTTGTGATGCAATCCGTAACGGTGCTGATGAAGTTGATATGGTAATTAATATTGGTGCCGCCATTGACGGTCGTATTTCTCTTGTTGGCAGCGACATCGCAATTGTTGTAAAAGCTGCCCGCGAAGAAGCCGCTAAACTTGGCAGAACTGTTGTAATCAAAGCCATTATGGAAACCTGCTTCCTTGATGACGAAACACTTAAGCTCTGCTGTCAGACTGCAAAAAAAGCAGGTGCCGATTTTGTAAAAACTTCAACAGGCTTTGCTACTCCAAAAGGCCTTGAAGGTCAGCAGCTTCCAAATGGAGCAAGTGCATTCCATGTTAAACTTATGCGTAAAGCTGTAGGAAAAGATATGGGTGTAAAAGCATCTGGTGGTATTCGCAATGCAAAGACTTTTATAGAAATGCTCGAAGCGGGTGCAAACAGAATCGGAACTTCAAGTGGTGTACGCATTGTAGAAAACTGGGATGAAAACGAAGTTGTAAAACTTCCAAAATACTAGCCGTTTTTACAAGCTTCCCAAATCAGTTTATTATCAATAACCTTTCCCTTAATCTGTTTATTTTCTCTTAATGCCGAAAGATGTGATCTTATTGTTGTGCTTACAAGATGGTACTGTCCAAAGCCCATTGTAATGTTGTTTTGTTTTGCAACCTGAGTTATGAGTTCTTCTGTAGAAAGCGGCTGTTTTTTAAGTGCATTTAAGATTGCCTGACGGGTTGAATAAATAGCGATTGTGCAAAGCTCTGCGGTTTCATTCAAATCATCAGTTATGCATTTTCCGTGAGAAGGGATGCACCATTTAAGATTTTCTATGCGGCAGATTTTCTGGAGAGTCTGTTCGCATTTGTCGGGTTGAATCATAAATTGAATCCAGTATTTGCCAAGTTCTTCACGGTTAGAAATAGCGTCTCCCGCGAACAAAACTTTTTCCCCGTTTGATGCTGTGAGAAGGATTCCTGTGTCGCCAAAGTAATGCCCCGGAAGTTCAAGAAAACTCATTTTATATTTTTTGCCATCAGACGCATTTACAGATTTTGTTTTTGAAAAATCTATGAGCTTTGTGTGAAGAATGTTTGCAGGTGTGTATAAACTGTTACGGAATTCTTTTGGAGGAAAACCGCCCCATAAAACAGCACTCTGCATAGAAGGATTTTCAAGAATCCCGCGTTCAGCTGCAGAAAGGAAAATCTCGCAGCCTGTTTTTATCTGGAAGAATGCATCTGCTCCTGTATGGTCTGCATGCGCGTGTGTATTGTAAATTGCTTTTATAGTGTATTTTCTGTCTGGTGATGAAGAGGTGAGTGGACCAAAATGATTTTCAAGAATCTCAAGAACTTGGGCGCCCTGTTCTTCGGTACGCCCTGTGTCTATGAGATAGATTTCTGATTTTTTTGAATCTGTTATAACACCGACATTAGTTATTCCAGAAATAACGAATATTCCTGGAATAAGCTCTGTCATTGTGCCGGCTTTGTTCTTGCACGGCAGGCTCATAAAAACTCTCCTGAACCTTTGGCGTTAGATTTTTGCCTTCTGGATATCTTTTACAACGTAAACATATTCATGTTCGTTGATTTCAAAGTTGAATTCTTCTCCAACTTTCTTATCCATAACAGCATTTCCGAATGGTGACATGTAAGAAATGATGTTGTTGTCTGGATCAGATTCCCAAGGTCCGAGGATTGTATATACTTCGTCTTCGTTTGTTTCTTTGTTTGTAAGAGTAACAACTGTAGCAAAAGATACAACTGCTGTTGTGCTTGTTGTTGGGTCGAATACAGTTGCGCGGTTGAGCTCTTCCTGGAGTTTTGAAAGAGAAAGGTTGAGCATGTGCTGCTTTTCCTTTGCAGATTTGTATTCTGCGTTTTCTTTCAAGTCGCCCTTTTCGCGAGCTTCGGCAATATCCTTTGCATTCTGTGGAATCTCTATGTTCATGATGCGGTCTGCTTCTGCCTTCTTTTCTTCGAGCATCTTTGCGGTAACAATCATGCCCTTTGGCTGAACAGTCTTTTCTTCAGATACACGGAACTTGAAGTCTGGGTATTTTTCAAGAATCTTACTACGTGTCTGTGCTTTGTAGTTTGGATCAATGTCTGCAATATCATCAATGAGAGTGTAGAGCTTCTTAACAGTATCTTCATCGTTTTCTGCAAGATATTTGAACAGAGTTTCTTCGCTGAACAAAAGCTGTGAAGCATTTTTGTTGAGCTTCTTGTTTTCTGTTGTATTTACGTGGTTGTTTATCTCGCGGAATGTAAGTTCAATGATGTTGATGAGTGTAATGAGCTGCTTTTCGTAAGAAACACCAGCGTTCTTATACCATTCTTTTTCCTGACAGTTCTTAAAGAGGTAAATAACAGCTTCTCTGTAGTCTTTAGACTGTTCAAAGGCTGTACGAACAAATTTCTGAACATCAGCTTCGAATCCGCCTTTGATAAGTTCGTTCAAAAGCTTTTCATCAAGAACAGTTGGGAAGAGCTTGATGTACTGATCGTTCCAGTCTGGAAGCATCTTAATACATTCAAGGAAGTCATCCTTAAGAGTTGTATTCTTTGAATCTTTAAGAAGGTCATAAACTTCTCTTGGAGTAGGGTCAATAAGTCTGTTATAAAGATCTGCGAATGTTTCTTTTACAGGGAACAGGAACTGTCTGTCAATTCCGCTCAATTTTCTTGCAAGAAGGTATGATGCAATAACAAGTTCATCAACCTTTTTGATGTTCTTAAGATAGCCTGTGAAGTATGAGTACATTTCAGAGAACAAATCGCTTGAATTGTCTGTGAGGTCGCTGTTGAAGAACTTCATAAGGATTTCAATACGTGCAAAGAACAATTTCTGAGCCTTGAACTCGTTAGAAAGCTTTTCTTCTGGGCTGATTTCATGTTCACGTACGATGAACTGATTGATGTCATTTGGATTTACACCGAATTCTGCATCTGTTTCAAGAATCTTTTTAGCTGCTGTATTCCAAGATGTCCATTCACCTGTTGTAAGGATTACAGGAACAAGCTCTGCCTTGATTTTCTTGAAGTCACAGCTGTTGTTAAAGCTCTGAATGATTGTTTTGAGAGCCCATTTTTTGTCATCCTTAACTTTTTTAGCAAGCTCGTCTTTCTTCATTGTTGCTTTAAGAACCCAGATGTGTTCCTTTGAAAGTGGCTTAAGTGCAGAAACTGCCATTTTAAGAGACATTTCATGAATACCGCCAGTCTTTCCAAAGTTGATTGTGAGCATATCCTTTTCGAGCTTGCGGATAATACCAACACCCCAGTTGCGGTGGAATACAAAGCTTCCCTTGTCAAATGCAATGTGTTTTTCAAAGTCGTTGATAGCTTCGAATACGTTGCGGTAGCTCTGTG
>CAMKDH010000142.1 GCA_946411215.1 uncultured Treponema sp.
CCTGTTCTGTAAGAGTTTTTCCTTCATGAAGAATTATAAAGGCACCTGTAATTTCGCCATAGCGTTCACTCTTAACGGCTGCAACCTGAATATCTTTGATTTCTGGCATCTGGGCAAGGAACTCTTCGATTTCTTTTGGATAGATATTTTCACCACCGCGGATAATCATATCTTTAATACGGCCTGTGATTTTGAAGTTTCCGTTTTCGTCTTTTACGCCAAGGTCTCCCGAATGCAAATATCCGTTTTTATCGATTGTTTCTGCTGTAGCTTCAGGCATTTTGTAATAACCTTTCATTACGTTCCAGCCTTTACAGCACATTTCTCCCTGAACTCCAATCGGGCATTCTTTACCAGTTTCGGGATCAAGTACTTTTACATCAATTCCTTCAAAAGCGTCTCCAACAGTTGTAGCCTTTACTTCTACAGTATCATCCCAGTGGCTTTGAGTCATTCCAGGACTTGATTCTGTAAGACCATAAACTGATGTAATTTCCGGCATATGCATTTTTTCAATTACAGTCTTCATAAGTTCTACAGGAACTCCGGAACCTGCCATAATACCTGTACGAAGTGAAGTCAAATCAAACATGCTGAACATTGGATGATTTAACTCTGCAATAAACATTGTAGGAACACCGTAAAGTGATGTACACTTCTCTTTTTGAATTGAAGCAAGTGCTACAAGAGGATCAAAGCTTTCAAGAAGAACGTGAGTTCCACCATGAGTAAGTACAGCCATAACACCAAGTACAATTCCAAAACAATGGAAAAGCGGTACTAAAAGACAAAGTCTGTCTTTTTCTGTATAGCGCATGCGTTCTCCAATAATAAATCCGTCATTAATAATATTATGACTAGAAAGCATAACCCCCTTTGGAAATCCTGTTGTTCCGGAAGTATACTGCATGTTTACTACATCGTGTTGACTAACCTGGGCCTCAATATCATGAATAATATTAATATCAACGTGTTGACCAAGAAGAAGAAGTTCCGGTGTAGAATAAAGTCCGCGGAATTTTTCTGGTCCCATAAAAACAACATTTTTAAGACATGGGAAACGCTTTGATTTTAAACATCCTCGCTCGTATTCATCAATTTCTGGAACAAGCTCTTTAATCATTGAAACGTAATTTGAATCTTTTATACCATCACAAAGACACAAAGTTGTAAGATCAGCCTGTTTTACAAGATATTCAAGCTCGTGAGATTTATAAGAAGTATTAACTGTAACAGCAACAGCTCCAAGTCGGGCACAAGCAAACATATAAGTAAGCCAGTCTGGAACATTTGTAGACCAAATACCAACATTATCGCCTTTTCTAACACCAATAGCGTATAGTCCGCAGGCTAAATCATCAACACGTTTATCAAACTGTGCATAAGTAAAGCGCAGATCTCTGTCTGCATAAACCATAAATTCATGCTCTGGATTAGCCTTTGTTTTTTCTCTTAATAATTGTGATAAAGTTAATTCAATCATAACTTACATAATAAAGAAAAAAATGCAAAATTTCAATAGAAAAATTAAATATTATTAAAGTTATTTAATATAATTAAAGTGACATGAAATATAATTTTAAACTATTACTTTCACATTTTCTATGGTATAATAATAATATGGAACGTGCACTTACAGCATTAAGTGGGACCGGCTCTAAAGAGAGCGATTTCCAGGCATGCTTTGATGTTATTGCTTCTCAGAATTGTTCACCAAAAATCATAATTTTTTTCTCTGATTATGATGATTTATGGTATTATGCCAAAGAACTTAAAGAAAAATTTCCCGAAGCCACTTCTATAGGTGCCTCAACATGTATAAATTTCTGTACAGACGGATATTCCGAAAAAGGCCTTTCTGTCATGGCAATTTATAGCGGAGTTGAATGTTCTTCGGGGCTCATTTATGAAGTATCACGTCATCCAAAAAATTACAGTCAGCATATTCGTGAAGCCTTAAAATCTCTTACATCAACTGATAATACCTGCTGCCTTGAATTTACAACATCAGGTTTTAGATGCGAAGAGCTTGTTCTTGATACTTTTGAAGATGTTTTAAACGGAACAGATATAAAAGTTGCAGGCTCAACCGCCGGAAGCAATATTGACGAAAAAACTTCCCTGGTTGCCCTAAATGGTGATATTTATGTTGAATCCTGTACATTTATTTTCATTCATAATCTTCAGGGAAAAATTCAGTTATACAGAGAAAATCTTTTCCGTCCTACTGCACATCAGCTTAGAATAACAGATGTTGATTGTGAACAACTTCGTGTTTATGAATTTGACAACAAACCTGCTGCAGAAGTTTTATGCAACCTTTTAAATGTCAAAAAAGAAAACCTTTTGCAAACACTTAAAATCAATCCAATAGGACGAATTGAAGGCAAAAACATTTTGATTTCAGAGGCCAAAGAAATAAAGGATGATGATTCAATAATTTATTACACCCGTCTTTATAACATGACCCGTGTTGTTCTTCTTGAAATTGATCATTTTGACAGTGTATGGGATGAAACTGCAAAGCATATGAAAAAGCTGCTGCCAAATCCTTCTTTCTCAATTGCAGTTCATTGTTTATCGCGAACAAATCTTTTAAAACAAGAAAACAGATTTGATGATTTTATTAACAGGCTTTCCTCTTTACTTGGAAAATACATTGGTGTTTCGGGTTATGGTGAACAGATAATGTATAATAATCTTAATCAATCTCTTGTTCTTATATCTTTTGAATAATTCCCGCATGGAGAAGCTTTAATGTTTAGATTCAACAACGGTATATTAATAACTAATGATAATTGTATAGGCTGTAATTATTGTATTTCTCAGTGCTCTATTATGGGTGCAAATATTTCGGCTACAAGAGATGGTAAAAAAATCATTGCTATTGATTCTGACAAATGTAATCACTGCGGTAAATGTATTACACTTTGTATTCATGAAGCCCGCGAATACGTTGATGATATTGACAGCTTTTATAATGATCTACAGAACGGTGAAAAAATATCTCTTATTGTAGATCCAAGTTTTTATTTTACCTTTGGCGATAATGCAGAAAAGATTCTTCAGTATTTTCATTCAATTGGCGTTCAAAAAATCTATGACAGTACTTTTGGTTCTGAAATCTCTTTATGGGGAACAGTAAAATATCTTAAAGATAATTATGACAAGCCTGCAAAAGAAAAAGCCTTTATTGTAAACAACTGCCCTGCCTTTATTAATGTTGTTGAAATGAAATATCCTCAGCTTATAAGTAAGGTAATTCCAATTCAGTCAGGCCCCTTGTGTACTGCAATTTATGTTCACAAATATCTTGAAGATACAAATAAGCTGGCTTACCTTGGTCCTTGTATTGCGAAGAAAGATGAAATTGAAACTAAAAATACAAACGGAAACATAAATTATAATCTTACCTATCATCATATCTGGCAAAAAATCAAAGATGTAGATTTTTCAAGATTTGAACCATATAAATCTGATCTGGACTCTATAGGCTTTGGTCGCTTTGCAATTCGTACAGGCTTTTATAAAACTCTTATAGCACGCTTCTTCTCTGTAAAAGATACAACTATGGTTCACAGTGGTGCCGGCGACCCTACTTTCAAACGAATCTTAATGTATGCCGAAAGTGATTATGATAATATCCAGCCACTTCTTTGTGAAGTATATGCATGCCAGCAGGGTTGTTTTGAAGGCCCAGGAACAGAAACCTCAGTTTATAGAAAAGGCGAAAATTTTTCACGCTTCCTAAAAGATTTCAAAGAATATTTTGAAAGCTTTGGCGAACAAACTACCGACTACAAAGAATCAACAAAATTCCTGTTTGATAAATTTAAAGATTTTGATATTCAGGATTTCAAACGTAATTTTACAGAACGATACATTCAGCCATATCATATTTCTGATTCTGTTTATGATGACATCTTTAATGCTATGCTCAAAAATACAGAAGAAAAACGACATATTGATTGTGGTATGTGCGGATATAAAACCTGTAAGAGTATGGCAACTGCAATTGCATACTCTTACAACAAAAAAGAAAACTGTATTCATTACATGAATGACGAAATGCGTCACAGGCTTTATACAGATACAGTTGCAAATTGTCCGAATAAGGAAGCCTTTATAGAAAAAGTATCAAGTGTAATTACACAAAATCCAAAGAAAAAATATAGGCTTTACTGCGGTGATATTAATAAATACAAAGTAATCAATGAACTTTTTGGAAGTGATATTGGTGATGCTGTATTAAGGACAATAAGTCAAAAGCTTGGAGAATTACTTGATGGAAACGGCTGGTACGCAAGAATTACAAGCGGACAGTTCGCATTCTTTATTGAAGAAACAATAGAAAACATTCAAAAAATCAATAATCTTAAATCGTTTGATTGTACTTCTCTTGGAATTAACTACCCTATTACAATGCGCTTTGGTTATTACAGCATGCAGGATAATCCAGATGAAAAAGACATTTCTGTAATGAACATGATTAACAGCGCAATTCTTGCAATGGACCTTAGAGTTACACAACAGGAAAATACATATAATGGTTATACAAAAGCATTAAAGAAGAAGCAGCACGATGAAGCAAAGCTTTCTACCCTGATGAAATCTGCGCTTGATAACAATGAATTTGTTTTGTGGTTCCAGCCTCAATACTCTACTTCTTCAAATAAGCTTGTCGGCGCCGAAGCACTTTGCCGCTGGATTAATAAAGAAGGCCAGATTATTTCTCCTTCCATTTTTATTCCTGTTACCGAGAAAAATGGATTTATCCGCTATCTTGATAAGGAAATCTGGCGTAAAGCATTCAGCATGGTTCGACGCTGGATTGATGCTGGTTATGATCCTGTTCCGGTTTCTATTAATATTTCCCGTGTAAGTCTTGAGTCTGATGGTATTTACTACACAATTAAATATCTTAAAGATGAATATCATATACCGCCTGAACTCATTCACTTTGAAATTACAGAAAGCGCATACATTGGCGATGAAGGAAACTTCCTGCAGCGAATAAACCAGATCAGAAGTCTTGGTTTTAAAATTGCAATGGATGATTTTGGAAGCGGTTACTCATCTTTGAACTCCCTTAAAGACATTCCGATTGATATTATCAAGCTCGACATGGGATTTTTGAACGACACAACAAACCTTTCAAAAATCGCAGAACAAGAAGAAGATCCTTCTCATATTCTAGATGGTTCTTCATCTATAGTAGATCGTGGCGGAACAATTATCAGTTCTGTTATACGAATGGCCCAGAAACTTAAATATATAACTGTAGCCGAAGGTGTTGAAAAAGAAGAACAGGTTCAGTTCCTTAAGAGTATTGGTTGTGATATTATTCAGGGCTTCTTGTATGCAAAACCAATGCCAGAAGATGCCTTTATAAAAATCCTCAAGGAAAAAGATAAAGAAAAACAGATTGAAATTAAAACAGAACGTCCTGAAGGTCAGTTCCAGATTGCCCGATTTATAAATCCTACAACCCAGGAATCTTACATATTTGATCATTTTGTTGGAGCCGCAATAATTATTGAATACAATGTTGCAAAAGCACATACAACAATAATGCGTACAAATAATCAGGCAAAAGAATTATTTGGAGTTGCAGACAGACCTTTTGATGTTATTAATAATCTGTTCTCACGATTTATAAGATCAAAGAATGGAAAGCAATTTAAGGCTGCCCTGGAAAAAGCAACTCAAACTTTTGATGAAGCAAAATGCGAAGTTAGAATACATAACCTTAGCAAGCATGATGTAAAGCATATCCGTTCACATATCTGGCAGATTACAACAAACAAGCAGAATTATGTATTCTACATTCTCTTTGAAGATATTTCTGAATACCGTTTACTCGAAGAAAGTATCAACAAAGAGTAAGTAAAATTATACAGGCGTGTAAACTACTGCAAGAATCTTTGCATTGTTTTCACCGTAGCTGTGTACGTGATGTGCAACAATTGATTCGTAGTAGATTGAATCGCCTTTTTCAAGAAGATATTTATCTTTACCGTAGATGATTTCTACCTGACCTTCAAGAACATAAATGAACTCTTCGCCTTCGTGTGTAGAAGTTTTGATTTCTTCTTCTGAGCTTGGGAAGATATCAATTACAAACGGATCCATGTGACGGCCGGCTTTATCTTTTGCAAGTGTATAAAAATCAAGATCTGAGTTTACAGCATTTCCTCTGTCGCTGAAGCGAGTTACTTCTTTTTTCTCTGAAGCGCGTGAAACTACAGGTCCCAAGTTTTCAACGTCGTCCATGAATGTACCAAGACGAACACCAAGAACACGGGCAATTTTAATAAGTGGTGTAAGGTTTGGAACAAGACTTCCGTCTTCAATGCTTGAAATCTGCTGAACACTTAAGTTTGTGCGTTCACTTACATCTTCAATACTGAGCTTGCGGTTTTCGCGAACAAGCTTTAC
>CAMKDH010000143.1 GCA_946411215.1 uncultured Treponema sp.
TGGAAATCAATTTCTTTCTGAACACACAAAAAAAATAGCGCGAGCCGAATTACAGCTTACAAAAATGCTCTGAAGTGCGGCCGCAAGGCGGCCATGTATATAATTACAAGGCACTTCAGCGCATAGCGGGCTAGCCTGCGGTTTTGTAAGATGGAATTCGGCGGAAGCTATTTTTTTCCATCTAAATGCCTATAAAATTGATTTCCATAATTATCTATATAGTCGTGTTGCGCTGTGTTACGGTGAATGGTATAATTGAATTGTGAATAATTACAGCATTATAAAAGAAATCTTAAAAAATCATGATGCATTTAAAGGCGATATTTTTGAAAATGAACCGCTGGCGGCAAAAACTACATTCAAAATTGGCGGGCCGGCAGAGCTTTTTATTGCACCGGAGAATTTCTATTCGTTTCAAATTGCACTTGAAGCTCTTCTTAACAATAATGTCAGATTTTTTATTATGGGCGGCGGAAGCAATATTGTTTTTGCGGACGAAGGATTTAAGGGCGCAGTAATTTCAACCTGCAATTTTAATGATACAGCATATTACCCTCCTTCAAATATTTCGCCACAGTTTGGTAAAATCACACTTCAGAAAAATGAAGTTTTAATAACCTGCTTTTCGGGAACTCCAATGGCGGCTTTTGTTAATTTTTGTACAGAAAACAGCATAAGCGGCGTGGAACAGTTTGCAGGACTTCCAGGAACAGTAGGCGGCGCAGTTTATATGAATGCCCGCTGCTTTGATAAATCTATTTCTGATGTGATTTTTTCTGTAAGCTATCAGGATTATTCAGATTCAAAAATCAAGTTACATCAGGAACTTTTTAATCCGGAAGAATGGGCATATAAAAAATCACCGTATCAAACCGGAAAAAAG
Source organism: uncultured Treponema sp. (assembly GCA_946411215.1). Lineage (GTDB taxonomy): Bacteria > Spirochaetota > Spirochaetia > Treponematales > Treponemataceae > Treponema_D. The sequence goes on from CAMKDH010000143.1 coordinate 884, forward strand.
TTTATTACAACAGCAACCTTCCGCCTTATACAAAAAAACGCTTCGGAACAGGAAAAAATCAAGCAGGAATGTAAAAAATATATAGCAGAACGCGTAGATAAGGGCCATTTTAAGTTTCCAAGTGCAGGATCTGTTTTTAAGAATAACCGCGATTTTGGAAAGCCATCCGGAATGATAATTGATGAAGCAGGTCTTCGAGGCCTTACCTGTGGAGGCGCAAAAGTTGCCGATTTCCATGGAAATTTCATTATAAATACAGGAAATGCAACTGCACAGGACGTAAAAACTCTTGTAGAACAGGTTCAAAATAAAGTACATCAAAAGTTTGGTTTTTCACTTGAGCCGGAGATAATTTTTATCGATAATTAACTAGACAAATTTCAATAGTAAAATTATACTATTATAATAACAGTTTAGGGTGAGATTGCTATGTTACAATTGCAGATAGTTACATTTAAACAGGGCTCATACATGGTAGTAGAAGGCAAGGCCGACAGCGACCGCTTCTACATCGTTCAAAGAGGTGCGGTCCAGTGTTTTAAATCTTCAGGCTCAGGAATTCAGCCGTTTAAGCTCGGACCAGGAGACTTCGTTGGAGTAGTACCTTGTATGGCATCTCACCTTCAGATTGAAACTGCAGTTGCAATAACAGATGTACAGGCAATCGCCGTTCGCAAGGAACAGTATCCTGAACTCATCGTAAACAACACTCCTGTTGCTTTAAAAATCATCAAAACATTTGCGGCACGCATGCGCCAGATGAACGAAATGCTTACAAAAGCAACCTTGAATACTGTTGTTTCAGATACATCAGAACAAATCCTTCGAGTTGCTCAGTATTACGAAAAAGCTTCCCGCAACAACATTGCAGTTTATGCATACTATCAGTACCTTAAAACAAAACCAGAAGGCCAGTATGCCGAAATTGCAAAACAGAAGTTTGTTGCACTTAAAGCACGAACTCGCGCACCTTATTTTGAACCTTCAAAAGAACTTAGCCGTGAATATCCTCAGGACACAATGATTTTCTCTGAGGCTCAAAGCGGTTCAGATATGTTTATTATTCAGAGCGGTGAAGTTACAATTTCCAAGGTTGTAGACGGAAACGAAGTAACTCTTGCCCTCCTCCACAAAGGTGATATGTTTGGTGAAATGGCACTTTTGGAGAACAAACCACGTTCTGCAAATGCAATTGCACACTCAGACTGCCGCCTCATGGTAGTAAACCACGAAAACTTTAATCAGATGGTAACAACACAGCCACAGTTGATTTCACGCCTTACAACAACACTTGCCGAAAGACTCTGGTCTATGTACCGTCAGCTTGATAATGCAAACCTTCGCGATCCATTCCACAAGATGATTGATATGCTTTCGCTTCAGCTTGAAAAACAGCGCATTAATATTGACCGTCTTACATCAAAAGCAATGCAGACAGAGTTTACTCCTAAAGACATTGCAAACATGTGTGGATTGCCACAGGAAGCTCAGCATAAGGCTATTTTTGATTTCTCTTCTTCTGCACACATTAAGCTTGTAGACAACAAGATTTACATCAAGGATGTACCGGAACTTGTTAAACAGGCTGCGTTCTACAGAAAACAGAGTAATGAAGAATAAAAATTTACCGATAAACTCTATATGAGTAAGAAAAAATTTTTATTTAGTATTTTCCTCTCAATTTTTACAGTTTCTCTTTTTGCTGCCGATTTACCAGATGGTTATGGCGATGTTCATTTAGGCATGTCTCTTAAAGAAGCAAAAGAACATCTGCTTAGAAACTCAGATTTTGGATATTCAGGAGACAGAGACGTTTCTCTTCTTCCAGGAGACGCAAAAATCCTTATAGAAACAAATGCCAGTGGTGGACGCGGTTCCCCTTACTTATCTAACTGCTGGTTCCAGTTTTATAATGAACAGCTTTACATAATTACAATCAATATAAACACAGCAAAGATTGATTATTATTCAATGTTTACAACCTTGTGCAAAAAATACGGCGAACCAGATAGCCTTGATCCGCAAAAAGCCGTATGGAAAAATGATGCAGTTACAATGCAGCTTGAAAAACCACTTTCTGTAAAATACATAGACAACGAAACTTTTGATATGCTTAAAACTTCGGCAACAGTAGAAAAATCATACGAAGAAAAAAATGCTCAAAGCTTCCTTGAAGAGTTCTAATATGAAAACAAATCTTAAAAAATCAATTCTTGTGGCCGCAACACTGATTACAGTTCTTTCCTGTGCAAGCTGTAAATCAAAAAAACTTCCTGTAACAGAGCTAACAATAACCCGCGCAGACGGAACTACTACAATTGTAAAAGCAGAGGTTGCCCAAAAAGAAGAAGAACGCAATTATGGTTTTATGAACCGCAAGAATATTCCGGACGGAACAGGAATGCTTTTTGTTTTTGAAAAAGAACAGATTCTTTCGTTCTGGATGAAAAACACCCCTCACCCGCTTTCAATTGCTTATATAGATTCGCGTGGAAAAATCAGAAATATATACGATATGACACCATTCAGCCTTACCCCAATCAAGAGCACAAGTTCTGTACGTTATGCTCTTGAAGTGCCACAGGGCTGGTACAAAGAAAATAATATAAATGTCGGCGATATTGTTTCCTGGGGAAAAAATTAATTATTGTTTTCCAGTTTAAGCAATTCTGCAGCCGCGATAGCGTCTTTTGGATCCAGTTCCAGCACAATTGAAAAATACTTTCTTGCCTCTTCTTCGTTGCCTTGTGCAAGTGCTATATAGCCAAGGTTCGAAAGGATTTTTGTACTGTCAGGATCAATTGCCATAGCTTTTTGAAGAGCAGCTTTTGCTTCGTCAAATTTCTTTTCGGCTACAAGACAAAGTGAAAGTTCATTATAGGTGTCTGCATTTTTGTCACCACCGCATTCAAGAGCTTCTAAGAAGGCCTGTTTTGCACCGTCAAAGCGTTCAAGCTTGCGCAACCCCCAGCCAAGAAGGAACCAGGCATTCCAAACCTTAGGATTGTTCTGAAGGAATACTTTTATTTCTTCAAGACCTTTTTCTTCTTCGCCGTTCGAAATTAAATCGTAGGCATTCTTAAAGCGCTCATCATCCATATTCTGATTCTTAATCATATCAAGGATTTCATTTGCGCGGTTAAGTTTATATTCACCATTTTCACCAAGTTCTTCTTCGGTTGCTTCACAATTAAGGGCAACAAAAGTTTCAAAGCAGTCTTTGGCCTCGCGGTATTTATGCTGTTTAAGATAGAAGAAGCCTGCATTAAAATATGCATCCGGAAGCGGAGGATCAGCTTCTATTGCCTGAATATAATAGCTTTCGGCATCGCTGTCGTACGCATCGGCGTCTTCAAAAAGACCTGCACGTCTGTAGTTATCGGCACGCTGGTCAAGGAACAAAGCCATATTCAAAATAATAGCTTCATCATCCGGCTCAAGCCCATGCAATGCCATAAAGATTTCTTCTGCAAGGTCAAAATCCTCATTTTTTGTTTTAAGGATTGCTGCCTCACAAAGCTCGCTCTTAATATTTGGTTTTGCCTTTTTCAAAATTGAGCGGTAATAATCAAGATGAGGATTTTTTTTGTCATACGCTAAAACTGTAAGAATACCAGCAAGAATCTGCTCCATTGTAATTTCTTTTGGATTAAATACACCGGGAGCATCGTTGTCTTTTTGCTGAACAGGCAGCTGAATAGTTTTATCAATTGGAAAAGCTGCGTCAGACAAACTAAAATTTTCTGGTAAGTCAATAAAATAAACTGAATCAAGAGGATTTTTTGGGTTCATAAAAATTTCCTGTTAAGCTGTTGGATTTTGTGCAGGCTGTGCCGGTTGAGCAGGTTGTGCAGCTTGAGCTGGCTGAGCCTGTACTGTCTGGGCGGCCTCTGTAGTCTGTCTTGGAATTGCATCTGCAACAGAAGGTGTCATGTTATCGGCAGCTGAATTAATTACAGGTTGATTAACAATGGAATTTGCATTTGTCTGCTGATTATTAAGGATTGTCTTCTGGTATGTAGTAATAAAGCTGTTGATGTGAATCTTGTATACCATTGGAACAGCATCACCATTAAAGGCAATGTGTACCGAAGTAATATCCTTACGACCTTCAAGGAACTCTGCACGAGGAATAATTCCAGGAACAAGTACAGATTCATTTGTATCTATAAAATCAATTTTAAGAGCAATATTTTTTCCTACAAGGAACTTTGGAACGCCTACAAGCATTACCTTTGCACCACTGAACGACAAGTCCTTTAAGATACAACGGCGTGGAACATTTTCTACAAAAATAATAGATTCTTCTTTTTCGAGTCCAAGCTTACGGATTGAGTTTTTATTGATGTCAATACGCTCTTCTTTTCGATGGTAGAAGTTCTCGTTTGCTTCAAGGAATTCACCAATCTTAAAAATCAAATCATCAGGCGGACGCTGTGTAAAATTAAGAGTTACAACAGCAAGCTCTTCGGTATTCTGATATTTATTAATTTCACCAACTGTACAGTTTACAAAGAAATGAATTGGGGCACCGTTTGCGTCAAGGAAGCAGTAACGGAGCTGAATAGACATATTTTTATCTTTTTGAATTGCAAGGAAAGCTCCGCTGTTTGTTCCAATAATGATTTTAGCAGACTGCAAAGAAGATGAGTTAATGAGACATGGCCATTGTCCACCGGCACATTTTACATATACCTGGCGAGGATCCATCTTTAAAATCTGAACGTTGGCTTTAGTAAAAACTATTTCCTTATCTCTGAAAAAATCATAATATCTGGAAATCTGATGACTATTCGCAATACCCATATCGTTATTATTCTATATCAAACTGCCATTTCAAGCAATATTAATTAGTGAAAAAAAACATAAAAAAACCGCCGGCACGCAGGTCCGACGGTTTGTAATGTAAATAAACGCTAAACTGATTACTCAGCTGCTGGTGCTTCTGCTTCTGCAGCAGGAGCTTCTGTTGCTTCAGCTGGTGCTTCTTCTGCAGCAGGTGCTGGAGCTGGAGCGTTTCTTGCTTCGTTCTTAAGATGTGCGTTACAGAACTTACAAATATTTACATTCTGACCATTAATTTCCTTTTCGTAGAGAACCTTAATATCTGTTTTTCCACAGATAGCACAAGTTCCTCTTCCGTGTTTAGGAAGTGATCTGATACCTGATCCACGATGGTTCTTAGACATACGAACTCCTTATACGTAACCGTGGGCTTATTCAGCCTTAGGTTCTTCCTTCTTTTCAGAAGTCTTTTTAGAAGCCGGTTTCTTTGCAGGAGCAGCTTCCTTTGACTTTGTTGCAGCTTTTTTAGACTTGTCGTCTTTAGCAGGAGCTTTTTTAGCTTCTTTCTTTTCTGCTTTCTGCTCTTCTGATTCGAGCTTATAGTCAACAAGTTCCAAGATTACAACATCAGCAGCATCACCCTGACGGAAACCAAGCTTAAGAACGCGTGTATAACCACCGTTTCTTTCCTTCATGCGTGGACCGATTTCTGTGAACAACTTATTAAGGATTTTTTCATCCGAAATAAATTTAGCTGCTTCACGACG
>CAMKDH010000144.1 GCA_946411215.1 uncultured Treponema sp.
AAGGCTCATCAGTTTGATGCTCTTGTTATGATTCCTAACTGCGATAAGATTGTTCCTGGTATGCTCATGGCTGCTGCTCGACTGGACCTTCCTACAGTTTTCTGTTCTGGTGGTCCTATGCTTCCTGGACGCATTCCTGGAAATGATCCTTCAAATCCTTATGCAGGCCGCAATTTGTCGCTTAGTGATATGTTCGAAGCAGTAGGCGCTGTTGCAAGCGGACGCATTAACGAAGCTCAGCTTGAACAGATGGAAGAAGTTGCCTGTCCTGGTTGTGGTGCCTGCTCAGGTATGTTTACTGCAAACTCAATGAACTGCCTTACAGAAGCAATTGGACTTGGACTTCCTGGTAACGGAACAATTCCTGCTGTTACAGGCCGCCGCATTGCTCTTGCTAAAAAAGCGGGTATGGCTGTAATGGATATGTTCAACAAGGGAATTACTGCACGACGCATGTTTACAAAGCAGAATTTTATAAATGCTCTTGCTGCAGATATGGCACTTGGTTGTTCAAGTAATACAATGCTCCATGTTCCTGCCATTGCACATGAAGCCGGCATTCAGATTGACTTACATGATGTAAATGATATTTCTAACCGTACACCAAACTTGTGTCATCTTGCTCCTGCGGGTCATACCTTTATGTGCCAGCTTGATGAAGCAGGTGGTGTTCAGGCTGTTCTTGCAGAACTTGCAAAGAAAAATCTTATAGACACTTCACTGATGACTGTAACTGGTAAAACTGTTGCAGAAAATATTAAAGGTGTTATTAACCGCGATCCTGAAACAATTCGTCCTATAGAAAATCCTTTCAGTGATAACGGTGGACTTGCAATTTTGTTTGGTAACCTTGCTCCAAATGGAACTGTAGTAAAACGCTCTGCCTGTGCAAAAGAACTCATGAAGCATACAGGGCCTGCCCGTGTATTTAATGATGAGTCAGAAGCAATGGCCGCAGTTCAGGGACGCAAAATCAACAAGGGTGATGTAGTTGTAATCCGTTATGAAGGACCAAAGGGTGGACCTGGTATGCGTGAAATGCTTGCAGTAACAGCAGCTCTCGCAGGCCAAGGTCTGGACAAAGATGTAGTTCTTATTACAGACGGACGCTTTAGTGGTGCAACCCGTGGTGCTTCTCTTGGACACTGTTCTCCGGAAGCAGCTGTTGGTGGACCAATTGCTCTTGTTCATGAAGGGGACAATATTACAATTGATATAAATGCATACAGCATTACACTTGAAGTAAGTGATGAAGAACTTGCAAAACGACGTGAGGCTTGGACTGCACCTGTACCAAAAGTTAGCACAGGCTATCTTGCACGTTATGCTAAGTTAGTTTCATCTGCCGACAAAGGCGCAATATTGGAGTAGAAAATGGAAAATAAATCAAACCCAAAAGCACTCATTCCGATTGGAGTATTCCTCGTATTATATCTTGGACTTGGAATTATTTTTGAATACGTGCTCAAGATTCCAATGGGCTTTTATAATATCCCGATTGTTGTTGTATTCTTGATTGCACTTTGTGTTGCATGCTTTCAGAATAAAGAGCTTTCATTTGATAAAAAGCTTGAGCTCATGGGCAAAGGCGTTGGCGATAAAAACATCATTACTATGATTCTTATATTCCTTGTTGCAGGAATGTTTGTTGGTGTTGTTGGCCGCAGTTCTGCTTCTAGCGTTGCATACTTTATGCTTTCTATTATTCCTGTTCAGTTTGCTGCTGCAGTTTTGTTTGTTGTTTCCTGCTTTGTTTCTATTGCAATGGGAACTTCTGTTGGAACAATTACTCTTGTAACTCCAATTGCAGTTGCGGTTGCACAAACCTCTGGACTTGGAGTTGCTCTTTGTGTTGGCTCTGTAATGGGTGGTGCAATGTTTGGAGATAACCTTTCATTTATTTCTGATACAACAATTGCAGCTTGTAACGGTCAGGGCTGCCAGATGAAAGACAAGTTCAAGGAAAACTTCTTTATTGCTCTTCCTGCTGCAATTATTACTGTTGTTCTGATTCTTATAATTTCTTCACGCTATGATGTAAGCGGTACAATTAAAAATGAATATAATCTTGTACAAATCCTTCCATATATTCTGGTACTGGTTTGTGGAATTATTGGTATGAATGTATTCATTGTTTTGATTCTTGGAATTGTTTCGGGCGCTGTTATAATGCTTGCAACAGGTGCATTTAAAGCTGTTGATTTGCTTTCTAATATGGGCGCTGGAGTTTCTGGTATGTTTGAAACTACTATGGTTGCAATTCTTGTTTCTGCAATCTGCGCTCTCATTGCCGAACATGGTGGTTTTGTTGCTTTGCTTAATGGAATCCAAAAAGTATTCAAAGGCAAGAAGGGCGGTCAGCTTGGAATGGGCCTTCTTGTTGGAGCAATGGATATAGCAACTGCAAACAATACTGTAGCAATTGTAATGGCAAACCCAATTGCAAAGCAGATGTCAGAAACTTATGGAATTTCAAACCGCAAGGCTGCATCTATTCTTGATACATTCTCATGTGTATTCCAGGGTATTATTCCTTATGGTGCACAGATGCTTGTTGCTATTAGTGCGGCACAATCGCTTGGAGCAGGAGTTTCTGCTTTTGATATAATGCCGTTCCTCTTGTATCCATACCTTTTGCTTGTAAGCAGTTTGCTCTTTATATTTGTGATTCCAGAAAAGAGTAAAGAGGAATCTGCAATTCCTGATCCTGTTGACGATAACGATGCAGTAATAAAGGACTAACTTATGACAGAGACCTTTGATTCCTGGACAGATTACGACAACTGGCTCATAGAAAATTATGATCAATTTTCAATTTACAAAGTAGACGAGAAAGACGGCAAGGTAAACATTGAATATTGTGCCAAAGCCGACTTTCAGGCAATTAAAGATAAAGATTATAAAAAGCCTGAGAAAAGAGTATAATAATCTATCGCAAGGCTTACAGTTTTCCCATCTCCATTTTTACAAGAAGCATGCCCTGATTCCAGATTTTTGTGAATTTTGAAACACCTATAAAATCTTTGCCGAACATATCAAACATATTGCTTCTCATTGTAAATGGTGGAAGTCTTCCTAAAATCTTTTCACCGTCTGTAAGGTAAGATGCTTGAACAGGCATTGCGTAAGTTCCGTCTTCTTTAAAACCGCCGCCGCTGTACATAAGAGGAACTATTGCATATTTTTTACCCGCTGCTTCAAGAATCTCTTTTGGTGATTTTCCTGTTTCTTTTATTGTTCCTGTCATCCAGCCGTTTTGCGGAATATCTGTGTAATTCTGATAAGCGCTTCCTGTACATTCAACATTGTATTTAGCCGCAATTCGTTTATCTGCATAGCCGCGTAAGATTTTTCCGTTTTTGATGTAGGTAAGTTTATCTCCTTTATGAACAATACCGTCTGCATCCCAGAAAGTATTCATCCACATTTTTGAATCACTTACGTTATGAACCATTGTAAAATTATCTGCAAAAACTTTTTGACCAACTTTGCCTGAAAGAAGAGAAGTCCCCAAAGCAAGGTTTTCTGCATTAAGACTTTGATGAAGCATATCTTTTAATTCCCATGGAGCCATCATGATGATACATTCTTTAGGAAGCTTTAGTTTTGTTTCATAATTTGCAAGAAAATTATCTGCAATTTCTTTTATAGTTTTTAAGCTGAATATTCTGAGGTTTGCAGAAAAACATCCGTCGCAAATATCCTTGCTTTTTTTGTGTTTGAACATTATCTGAACACCATTGTGTCCGTCGGTTGAAGAATAATCCATACCGGCACTGTTTTTCTGGGTATCGGTTTGTGTCTGTGCAAAAAGCATTCCAGAATAAATAAACTGCGGATAAGTTTTTGTAAGATAGGCAAGGAGTGATTTTGCTTTTGACATGAGTTCAGTGTCAGAAAGAATCTTTCGTTTTTTATCACGGCTTCTTTTTCCACCCTCAAGCTTAAAAGGATAAGGGCGCTCAAGTTCAAGATTTTTTTCTGCTAAGGCGAAACCTTCTTTGTCGCTCATTTTTCCCTGCTGGTAGTGAATGCCAACAAAGCCATCCTTGTAAACACGAAAGCTTTGTGAAATTTTGTCATATTTATTAAACGAAACAATCTGGTTTTCTTCAATTTTTACTGTGGAATATGTATTTGAACATGTATATTTTTCTTTTTGCATTTTACTTTTCTCCTTAGTTGATGGTAAGCTTTTTTACTCTGATTGTAGGACCGCCTGTTGCTGTTGGCATACTCTGACCATTTTTACCACAAGTTCCGCTGAAGAATTGCAAGTCAGTTCCTACTGCGTCAATATCAAATAGGGTTTGGAAAACGCTTCCTGTTACAACATTTACAAGAAGTGGTTCTGCAAGCTTGCCGTTTTTGATTCTGTAGCATTTTTGCGGCTGGATTGTAAAGGTTGAATTTCCTGTTCCATAGTTCCAGTCGTAAACATATATGCCGTCTTTTACACCTTTAATAATATCTTCAGGTTTGTCAGGACCTGCGAGCATATAAGTATTTGTCATTCGAACCATTGGAGAATTGTTGTAGTCCTGGGCGCGGGCATTACCTGTAGGCTCTTCGCCTAGAACGGCTGCCGATTTTGCATCGTGTAGGCGACCACTTAAGATACCGTCTTTAATCAGATAAACTTCTTTTTTCTTGTTTCCTTCATCATCATAAGGACAATATCCATGGTGCATTGTGTCCCCTTCGTCAACAATAGAAACTTTAGGATTTGCAACAAGTTTACCCATTGTCCATTCTTTTTGGAGAGTTTTATCGTTGAGCATAAAGTCTGCTTCGCTTTTGTGCCCAAAACTTTCGTGGGTAAATACAGAAGTAACAGTAGGGGCGAGTACGCAAACATATTCTCCAGGAGTAACAGGAACATTGTTTTTTGCAAAATCGACTGCGCGGTCACGGGCTTCTATAATTTCAGCTTCGCGTTTTTTAATATCTTTAAAGTAGAACTCCCAAAGATTTTTACCGCCACCGTATGTAACTCCTTGGCGTCCAGTAATTTCAAACCACATATTAAAGCAGCAACGCTGATAATCCTGAATTATCTGTGTACCCTTGCTTGTATAAAACTCTTTAATTTTTGAATTGTACCAGAAGCTTGTATGAACAACTTTGATTTCTGTGATTGATTTATCAATACATTTTTTTCTGTAATATTTTACAATATCTTCGCGGTCTTTTTTTGTTAGGTCGCGTAGATTTCCTTTGCCTTGAAATTTAAGGATTTCTGCTTTGTTTACACTGAAATTTTTAACGATTGGATTTTCAAGAATATCCTTGTTAGGCTTTGCAATTTTTGCAAGCTCGTTAATTTTCTTTTGAATTGATTTTGTGTCGATGTCATTAGTCTCAGCCGTGTACCAGAGGTTGCCGTCAAAGATACGGATCATTGCCCCTTTAACCATAACTTCGCTGTTACCAAGCACATCATCATTCTTCATAGAAAAGTTCGCACTCTTAAAATCTTCAATACGAACCTCGGCATACAGGTCCTTAGGAAATTTGTATTTCACTTTTTGTCCTCCTTTTTTTATATATATTAATTGTAAATTAAGTAAAACGAATTCGCAATAATTTTTTATAAAAAATCAGTGTAGCGGGCTAGCCCGCGGTTTTGGAATATGAAATTCGGCTGGTAGCTATTTTTTTCATATTCACCAATGTCGCTTTTTATGATAAATTACATGCATGTTAACTTCCGATTTTAATTTTGATTTACCAGAAGAACTTATTGCGCAGCATCCAAGTGGTGTGCGCGGACAAGATAAACTTATGCTTTTAAACCGTGTTACAGGTGAAGTTGAACATCATATGATGGACGATCTTCCTGATTTAATTGAACCTGGGACACTTATGGTTTTTAATAACAGCCGTGTACGCCGTGCACGTGTTTATGGAATAAAAGAAACAACAGGCCGCGAAACAGAATTCATGTTTTTAAATACAATCGACAAGGAATGCTGTGTCTGGAATACAATGGTGAAGTCTGCAAAAAAACAGAAGCCAGAAATGCATTATAAATTTCCGGATGGAACTGTAGCAACCATAATCGAACATGAAGGAAATGCGGGAACAGAATTCCGTGCGCTCAAGTTTGATTTTGCAATTAACGAAGACTGGTTTGAACGAAACGGACACATTCCGCTTCCTCCATATATCCGACGTGGAGATACAGACGAAGATAGTGAACGCTACCAGAATGTTTATGCAACAGATACTGGAAGTGCGGCTTGTCCTACAGCAGGGCTTCATTTTACCCAGGAAATGCTTGCACGACTTGATGCCAAGGGAATTGAACGCCATTTTGTAACGCTCCATGTAGGCCTTGGAACCTTCTTACCAGTTCGCGAAGAAAATATTGAAAATCATAAAATGCATGAAGAATGGTATACAGTTCCAAAAGAAACT
>CAMKDH010000145.1 GCA_946411215.1 uncultured Treponema sp.
TGGGTGGGGTAGACGAAAAGCTTTGCTTTGAGGCGTAGGGCGGGGCTCCGCCCTCTTCTTTTTATTCAAAATCAAATCTACAAAAATTCCAAATCGTATGTTATAATTTTTTTATATGAAGATGATAACTTTGGGTTCGACTGGGATTACGACTCCTCAGAATGCGTTTGGGGCGCTACCGGTAACGCGGGTGGATATGGACACTGCTGTGGAGATTCTGCACAGGGCTTATGACGGTGGCATGACTTTTTTTGATACGGCAAGGGCATATTCAGATAGTGAAATAAAAATGGGGGAGGCCTTCGACGGGCTCAGGCACCACGAATACTCCCGCGACAAAATATTTATTGCAACAAAAACTACTGCGCAGACTCCTGAAAAACTTAAGGAAGATTTGGAAACTTCTTTGCGCAATCTTCGGACAGATTATGTTGATATATATCAGCTTCATTGGGTGAAGCAGTGTTATCGACCTGGTGATGGAACTGGACTTTATGAAGCCTTGCTTGAAGCAAAGCAGCAGGGGAAAATCAGGCATATTGGAATTACGGCTCATAAAATTGGAATTGCTGAAGAAATTGCTCAAAGCGGTTTGTATGAAACTCTGCAGTTTCCTTTTTCTTATCTGGCGACGGAGCGTGATATTGCTCTAGTAGAAACTTGCAGAAAAAATAATGTTGGTTTTATTGCGATGAAGGGGCTGTCTGGAGGCCTGCTTACAAATGCCAGGGCTTGTATGGCTTTTATGCTTCAATATCCGGTTTTGCCAATCTGGGGTATTCAGAAGATGAGTGAGCTTGAACAATGGCTTGAGTTTTTTGAAAATCCACCAGAAATGAATGACGAGCTTGAGGACATTATTCAAAAGGATCGCGACGAACTGCTTGGAGAGTTTTGCAGGGGCTGCGGTTACTGTATGCCTTGTTCTGTTCAGATTACTATTAATCAATGTGCGCGCATGAGTCAGATGATTAGGCGTGCGCCTTCTAAAGACTGGCTTACTCCTTACTGGCAGGAAGAGATGATGAAAATTGAAAACTGTGTGAACTGTGGGGCCTGTCTTAAGCGATGTCCTTATGAATTGAATATCCCAACTTTGCTGCAAAAAAATCTTGCTGATTATAAAGAAATTTTAAGCGGAAAAATAAAAGTCTAAAAAGGAGTTTTGAAAATGAAAAAGAATCTTGGAGCTCAAACAATTTTGTTTCCTATGCCTGTGTTGATTATTGCAACATACAATGAAGATGGATCTGCTAATGCGATGAATGCGGCATGGGGTGGAATTCACGATACGAATCAGATTGGTATTTGTATTGCACCGGAGCATAAGACTGCAGAAAACCTTTTAAAACGCAAGGCCTTTACTGTAAGTATGGCTGATGCGGCTCATGTTACTGCGTGTGATTATGTTGGTATTGCAAGTGGAAACAAAGAATCTAAGAAAATGGAAAAGGCTGGTTTTTCTGTTACAAAATCTGAGTTTGTAGATGCGCCTGTAATTAATGAACTTGACATGTGTCTTGAATGTGAGCTTGTAAGCTATGATGTAAAAACAGGCTGTATGATTGGTAACATTATAAATGTTAGTGCCGACGAAGCTGTGATGACTGATGGGAAAATTGATGTAGAAAAGCTTGATCCTATTACTTATGATCCGCAGGCACACACTTATAGAAAGCTTGGTGCTGTAGTAGCGGCTGCTTTTAGTGACGGGAAGAAGCTTTTCTAAAATCGCGCGGGGATGTTTTATAAAACTTTTTGAAGACCTCTGCCATGTAGCTGGCTCCCGAAAAGCCTGTGATTTCTGCAATTTCGGACATACTCATTTTGCTTGCCTGAAGCAGATCGGCAACCTTGCGGCTTCTGTAGTGGAGCAGATATTCGACCGGCGATTTTTCGGTGAACTTGTTGAAAATCTGATTACACAGACTCTGACTTACACAACCTGCTTCTGAAATATCCTTGAGTGTGATTGGTTCGTTGTAATGCTCATCTATATAAATCATCATTTGTTTGAGCTTGTTGTGATGAAGATCTCCGTCGCCCATATGGCCTACATGAACGCGGAAGGCATCTGTGCAGCGGTGCATGATGATTTCCCAAAGTTCAAAAAATCCTTTTGTAATTAAAAACTCATCTTCTATCGCGCTCTTGCACATTTCTTTCAAGATATTCTGAACAGCTGGACCGTCAAAATCGTCGGCTTTGAAATGTATGAAAGGAATATTTTTGTCTGTTATGATTGGTTTTACGGCTTTTGATTCTACTGCATAAGAAGAGCAGATGATGCTTGGATGCATGACTGCAATATAATAACTTGTGACTCTGTCGAGTGTTGCAAACGAATAATGGATTTTTTCGGAGTTTACAAAAAGTGTATCTCCTTTGTTCAGTGTGATGTTTACTCCACTTACGGAGTATCCCATTGAACCTGAATATACAGAAATCATTTCGATATCTTCGTGATAATGCGGAACCCGTTCCCAGGAGCAGCCCGGATATATATAACCATCATGTATATAAGAAGGAAAGGACTCGTCATTGTAATTAACAATTTCAGATCCATCGCTACGCTTCATGATTATTCCACGTTTTGCAATTATCATGTAAAATCACCTCTAAAACACGGAAATATTATAACAATATTACAATTTATCTATAATATTGTTATTAAAATAAATAAAAATAATAATTTTCTTACACAGTTTTCTTAAGTATAATCCTGTTTATATTAAAGTTCAAGATTAAACATTTGTGAACAATGGTAAAGAATTTTGCAGGCATGCAGGTATAAAAAAATTACTCCCGCCGAATTCCATCTTCCAAAACCGCGGGCTAGCCCGCTACGCGCTACACTGCCTTGACTATATACGTTGCCGCTCACGCGGCAGCAGTGTAGAGCGTTTTTGTAAGCTGGAATTCGGCTCGCGCAATTTTTTTAGAATGTATCTTAGAATAATTATTTTTCATTTTTCACAAATTAAGGAGATGTTTTATGGAACAGAATGCTATTGTTATGAAAAATGTGGTTAAGGAATTTAAGGTTTTAAACAGGCACGAAGGTTTAAAAGGTAGTATCCGTGATTTGTTTTCTCGTGATTATAAAACAATAACTGCTGTTGATAATATTTCGGTAAAGATAAAGGCTGGCGAGATTGTTGGATATTTAGGACCTAATGGTGCTGGAAAATCTACTACTATTAAAATGATGTCTGGTGTGCTTGAGCCTACACGTGGGGAGATATTGGTTAATGGTGTTGTGCCTTATAAGAATCGTACACGCAATGCTGAAAATATTGGGGTTGTTTTTGGGCAGAGGAGTCAGCTGTGGTGGTCGTTGCCGCTTATTGAATCGTTTAAGCTTTTGAAAGAAATCTATATGATTCCCACTAGCGACTATGACAGAATGCTTGAGCTTTATCGTGAGCTTGCTGATATTGAAAGCCTGCTGCATAAGCCAGTGCGTCAGATGTCTTTGGGTCAGAGAACCTTGAGCGATATTCTTGCGGCTTTTCTTCATAATCCTAAGATTGTATTTTTGGATGAGCCTACAATTGGGCTTGATGTTTCTATGAAAGCAAAAATCCGTGAGCTTATAAAGGGGCTGAACAAAGAAAAGAATACAACTGTAATCTTAACAACTCATGATATGGGTGACGTTGATGCTCTTTGCCAGAGAATCATTATTATTGATCACGGCAGTATGATTTATGACAACGATATTGAACACCTTAAGCATTATTTTGGTTCCTACCGTACACTTCATTTGAATATGGTTGACGGCGGCTGGCAGGATATCATTGTTGACGAATCAAAAACTGATGTTATGTCTGTAATTTCGGAATATCAGGAAAAGGGTGGAATTAAGGATATTCGTTTGGAAGATATTTCTACGGAAGAGGTGATTAAGAAAATTTATGAAAATGCGGCAAGGAGAAGTGCGTAACAATCTGTCATTCCCCGACTTGATCGGGGAATCTCTTCTTATGCAGAGATTGTCGGGTCAAGCCCGACAATGACAACGTTATTATGTTTGGAGGAATTATGATTTATAACATAAAAAAATATCTAGCCCTAACAAAATTGGGAATGATGGAAAAGCTTCATTATCGTCTTGGAACTTTTGTAACGCTTTTTGGAAATCTTGTTTATCTTGTTTTGATATATTTTTTGTGGAAGGCAATTTATGCTTCTGCAGGGACAGACTGCGTAAACGGAATGACGCTGAACGATACTCTTGTGTATCTTGTGCTTGCAACTGCGCTCTTTAATTTTCTGGAAGTTTTTCTTATCTGGGATATGAGCCGTGAGATTCAGTCTGGTGCAATTGTGCTTAAGCTTTTAAAACCGATGAGCTTCAGAGGCTATAGCTTCTGGTCATATTTTGGTGAGAACATTATGTCATTTTGTTTGACCTTTGTACCAACTTTTGTGATTATAAATATTCTTACACACGGAAGCATTGCGCTAGGGATGAACCTGCTCTTTTTTGTGATTTCTGTTTTAATGGCCCTTGTACTCAATTTTAGCGTTGATATGTTAGTTGCAACTATCTGTCTTTATACAGAATCTACCTGGGGAATTAATATGGTAAAGGAATGTATTGTTCTTTTACTTTCGGGTGCGTCTATTCCGCTGGCATTTTTTCCGGAGGGCTTGAGAAAAGTTGTGCAGTATCTTCCGTTCCGTTGTATTTATGATACACCGCTTAGTGTACTGCTTCAAAAGCCTGGCTTTACGCTTGGAACAGGGCTCGGTTTTTCCCTGCTGCTTCAATTAGTCTGGTGTGTGGCTCTTGGAGTTGCGGGTGCAGTATTCTGGAGCATCTCTCTTAAAAAAATAACTGTAAATGGAGGCTAGAAAATGATGAATAATACAATGGCAATTAAAAAGCGCGGTCTTAAATTTTATATTAGTATATATGGAAAGCTTCTTTTTCAGGATTTGAAAAGCAAGATGAGCTACCGTGCAGATTTTATAATTTCAACAATTGGAATGATAATTTCGAATCTTGTTGGATTTGTGACTTTTTATATTTTGTTCAGTAACTTTCCTTCGATAAATGGCTGGACTATGTATGAAATGCTTTTTATGTACGGATTTTCGCTGATTGCCCTTACTCCTCTGCAGTGCCTTTTTGACAACAACTGGAATCTGCGCTTTATGGTGAAGACTGGCGATTTTATAAAATACTGCTTTAGGCCAATAAACATTTTCTTCTATTTTATATCAGAAGTTTTTGATGTAAAAGGATTGGGGCAGCTTTTCTTTGGAGTAGGCACTCTTGTTTATGCCTGGCATCATCTTGCAATTCCTGTGACTTTTGTTACAATATTGCAGACTGTGCTTTTTTTGTTTGCGGCATCGCTTTTTATGATTTCTATTATGAACTTTGCTGCGGCTACCTGCTTTTGGATTCAAAACTCGGGATATGTAATGGTAATTATGTTCCGTTTTAAGGATTTTGCAAAATATCCTGCAAGTATTTTTAATACTGTATTCAGAATTATTTTTACTTTTGTGATTCCAATTGCGTTTATTGCATACTATCCATCGCTTGTTGTTTTGAGGCCTGACTGTGTTCCTTTGTTGTCATGGCTTTCTCCGATAATTGGGCTTGCGTTTTTTTATCTGAGTTATAAGTTTTGGATTTTGGGAGCCAGAAAATACGAAGGCACAGGTTCGTGAGGATTTTTATGAAGTATGACAGCATAATTTTAGATGTTGACGGAACTATCTGGGATACAACTCCTGTTGTTGCAAAGGCGTGGAACAAAGCAATTGTAGAACTCTTTCCACAAGTTCCGCCTGTAACCGCAGATATTCTTAAAGGTCAGTTTGGAAAAACAATGGATGTTATTGGACGCAATTTGTTTGGCGCTCTTAGTGACAGCGATCAGGCAATTCTTCTTAAAAGATGCTGCGTTGAAGAACATCTTGCCATTGAACAGAAGGAAAAAGATATTGCCTATGAAGGTGTGGTTCAGACTATCCGTGAGCTTTCAAAAAAGATTCCTTTATTTATTGTAAGCAATTGCCAGGCTGGTTATATTGAACTTGTTATGAAGAAAAATGGCATTACAGACTGTATTACTGATTTTGAATGTTTTGGTAACAATGGTCTTACAAAAGACAAAAACCTGCATCTGATTATAGAAAGAAACAACCTGAAAAATCCTGTTTATGTTGGAGATACTCAGGGAGATCTGGAGGCGTGCAAGCTTGCAGAGGTGCCATTTATCTGGGCGGAGTATGGATTTGGACAGGTGGAAGAAGAGAATATTGCAGGGAAGATTTCTTCTTTTAAGGAACTGCAGGGGTTTTAGGGGGCGGTGAGCCCCCTAGGCGAGGGGGTAGGACGCAACGAAGTGCGGCCGAGGGGCAGGCGCCCCTT
>CAMKDH010000146.1 GCA_946411215.1 uncultured Treponema sp.
ATGCAGCCTGAACGAGGTAAGGGTGGTAAAACAATTTTTGGACGCTACCTCGAAGCAAAGAACGGAAAAGATATTCAGGTACAGCTTGGTGAAAACGTACACTTTGACCGCGACGGCGTAACAATCAAAGCCTCTATTGACGGTGAAGTTATGCTT
Source organism: uncultured Treponema sp. (assembly GCA_946411215.1). Lineage (GTDB taxonomy): Bacteria > Spirochaetota > Spirochaetia > Treponematales > Treponemataceae > Treponema_D. The sequence goes on from CAMKDH010000146.1 coordinate 157, forward strand.
GTAAACGGTAAGATTACTGTTGAGCCAATTAAAGTTCTTGATGCTGTTAATGTTAAGACTGGTGATATTAAATTTGTTGGTACAGTTGTTATCAAAGGATCTGTTGAAGAAGGCTACAAGGTTGAAGCTACAAATATCGAAGTTAATGGTATTGTTGATAAATCTATACTTGAAGCAACTGGAAACATTATTGTTCGTCAGGGTGTATTCGGAAAGGGCGAAGGCTTCATCAGAGCTGGAAAATCTTTGTGGGCTAAGTTCATAAATGATACAACTGTCGAAGTTGAAGAAAACGTAATTGTATCGGATTCAATTGTAAACTCAAATATTACTGCTATGAAGAACATTGTGCTTCGTGGTAAAAAAGCTCAGATTATTGGTGGACATCTTCTTGCAACTGAGGAAATCTGTGCACGCAAGGTTGGTTCTCCAGGTGGTGGTACAGAAACAATTCTTGAAGTTGGTATTGATCCACGCGCAAAAAAGAGATTGCTTGAGCTTCAGAAAAATCAGACTGATTCTACACGAGACTACGAAAACAACGAGCTTGATATTCAGAACCTTGAACAACAGAAAAAGCTTCGTAAAAAACTGCCTCAGGAAAAAGAAGAAAAACTTGCTGCTCTTAAGAACAAGAACAAACAGATTGGCGAAGAGCTGCAGGAAATGACTAACGAGATTGACAAGATTCAGGCACACTTGCGTGAACTTAAAGCAGTTGGAAAAGTTAAGGTTGAAGAAACAGTATATGCCGGTGTAAAAATTTATGTGCGTGATGTTCTTGACGAAGTTAAGATGGACACAAAACATGTCACCTTCTACTACGACAAGAGTTTCAGCAAGCGCGGAGATTACGAGCCGCCTTCTTTAGTAGAGGAGCAGCCTGATGGGTATACAGCCGATTGATTTACAAAACATGTACTCGCAGATGAACAATATTGCGCGTAACGTTGGAGGTCAGCAGCAGCAGGCCCAGGTTGCACAATCAGTTCAGCAGCAGAATCAAATTCAAAAAGATATTGAACAGTCGCAGAGAGTTCAGCAGACAAGTAATGATAAAGCAAATACGAATAACGTAAATCCCGATGGACATAAGGGTGGGGCAGGTACATATCAAAATCCTAAAAAAAAGCAGAATGGAGAGAAAGAACAAAAGTCTGCTTTTCCAGGATATGCAAATGCAAAACCCGGATACGTGGGAACAATTGTTGATATAACAAGATAAGTCTTAATAAGGAAAGTTTATTTTAAATGAATGTTTTTTTTGTGATTTCTGTTTTAACGTTTAATTTAATTCTTTGGATTGTTTTGTTAATTCGTTTTAAAAAGATTTTCTCTACAGATAAAATTATTGAAAAGACAGAAAAGACAGTAAATCATTTTATAAAAGAAATTGATATGGCTGCTGATCGTGATACATATCTTGCAAAAGAAACTTCAAAACGATTACAGAATATGCTTGACGATGCAGACAGAAAAATGGAGCTTTTTCAGGAAGCAACTAATCGTCTGCGCGATATGATTGCCGAAGCAGATAAAATCAACAAAGGTCAAAAATACACTATCAAGCCTGTTGTAGATCCTGAGTCTGCTTATGAAATCAGTCTTAAAAATACAAAACCTCAGCAGGGAAACCTTTTTGAAAATACAGATACATACTCTCCAAAATCAAAACCAATCCAGAAGAATGAAACTGTTGTAACTGAAGACGGCGCTGCTTACAGAGAAATTCCTTTAATCATCACAAAGGTTTACGATGAAAAACCTCATAAGCTCACGGAAGAAGAAAAGAAAAAAAAGATGCCGGAGCTTGTAAGAAAGATGTTCCGCGAAGGCGTTCCCGCCGAAGAAATTGCAAAAAATTTAAACTGTTCAATTACCGAAGTTCAGTTTATAATAGATATGTGTGTTTAGAAAAGGAGTAGATATGGAAATTAAAAAACAAAAATGGGGAATTTTATCGGACGGTACAAAGGTTCATCTTTATACAATTTCAAATGGCAATATGTCTTTTTCATGTACAGACTATGGCTGTACAATTACAAGTATTGTTTTAAATGGCAAGGACGGTAAAAAGACAGATGTAGTTTTAGGCTATTCAACATTTGACGGCTTTGTTAATGGCAATCTGTTTTTTGGTGCACTCGTTGGCCGCTTTGCAAACAGAATTGGAAAAGCTTCTTTTACAATTGGAAAAACTGAATATAAGTTAGACAAGAATGATGGTCCAAATACTTTACACGGCGGCTACAAAGGCTGGCATAAAGAAATGTGGAAAGCAAAGACAATCAAAGAAAAAAATAAATATGGAGTAACATTTAAAAGAATGTCTCCAGATGGAGAGCAGGGCTTCCCTGGAAACTGCGAAGTTACTGTATCTTATTTTTTGGATGACAACAATAATCTTACATGCTATTACACAGCAACTACAGACAGAGCAACTCCAATTAACATTACAAACCATGCATACTTTAACCTTGCAGGCGGCGGAGACATTGGTGAACATCTTATGCAGATGAACTCTACAAAACGCCTTGAAGTAAATGCAAAACTTATTCCAACAGGTAAGCTCCTTGATGTAAAAGGAACTCCTTTTGATTTTACAAAAGAAAAGAAAATCGGCAAAGATATAGAAAAGGTTGCCCCTGGTTATGATCACTGTTATGTTACAGAAATGTATAATCCTGCAAACAAACAGTGCGGACTTCCCCTTGATGACTCAGATTTAGTAGAATTCTGTAAGGTTCGTGAACCAAATACAGGTTATGCTATGTCTGTATTCACAAATATGGAAGGCTGCCAGTTCTACACAGGAAACTTTGTAAAAGCAATAGGCAAAAACGGACAAATCTATAAACCACACGATGCTTTCTGTCTGGAAACCCAGTGCTTCCCAGATACTCCAAACAAGGAAGATTTCCCAACCTGTATTTTACAACCAGGCCAGGAAATGAAGGCAAAGACTGTTTATTCTTTTGAAGTTTAAGCATAAAGTCTCAAAAAATATTCTAAAAAAGTTCATTGTTTTTTAATTGTAAATTCTCAAAATTCAGAGTATTATTATATATTATACTTTGGTTATAATTATGTGAGGTATTGTAATGGATGTACAATTACAGGAACTGATTGATAAAATCAAGAAGGATGGCGTTACTGCTGCAGAAAAAGAGGCAGCAAAAATAATTGCCGATGCTGATAAAAAAGCTGCTGCAATTATTCAAAACGCCGAAGAACAGGCCGAGCAGATCAAAAAAGATGCTATGGCTGAAACAAAGCGCATGCAGAAAGCAAGCGACGAAGCAATTGTTCAGGCAGGACGCAACATGCTCATTTCTTTCAAAGATTCAATTGTTGCAGAACTGGATGGACTTATTCAGGCAGAAACCGCAAAGGCTGTATCAAAAGACATCCTTGCTAAACTTGTGCCAGAAACAGTAAAAATCTGGGCAAAAAACTCAGATGCTTCAGAACTTTCTGTTTTGTTAAGTGAAAAAGACTTAAAGGCTTTGGAGTCTTCACTTACTTCTCAGCTTAAAGCCGAAATTAAAAAAGGATTAGAAATTAAACCGGACAAAACTCTTAGCGCAGGCTTTAGAATCGGTGTTAAGAATGGTGCGGCTTACTATGATTATTCTGCAGAAGCACTTTCAGATATGTTTGCAGCATATCTAAATCCAAAAGTTGCAGGTCTTATGAAGATTGCTGCAAAGGACGCAGAATAGTGGCATATTATTATCTGGTTTCACAGTTACCAAACATCTCTGCTGGCGAAAGCAAATCAAACCTTCCGTTGAACACAGTTCAATTTCGCGAGGTTGCTTCACGCTTTATTGCGCCAAAAGAAAAAGCTGTATTAGACGGACTTTCTCTTGTTCCTCCAAAGGAGCTTAGCAAAACCGGTTCAGCATTTCTTGATGTATGGTACGAAAAAGAAAGAAACCTGCGATGTGCACTTGCACAGATTCGTGCTCAGAAAATGAAAAAGGATAGTGTGCCTCTTCCTCCAGGTTGTACAGCAGATATTATTTCTGCAGCCCGTACCGCAGTTGGAATGGACAGTCCTTTAAGTGCCGAGCAGTTTCTTTATGACTACAGGTTACGCCTGCTTGATGACCTGCGTCCTCTGGATGCATTCTCTATTGATGCGGTGTACGCCTACGGCATCAGACTTATGCTTGTTGAACGCATGCGCAAGTTTGAAGTTGAAAATGGAAAGACATCTTATCATAAGATTTATGATGAAATTTTGGATGGAGATAAATAATGACTGATACAAAAGCTAAAGTAGTCGGCATTAACGGAAACATGGTCACAATTGAATTTACTGGCTCTGTTTCCATGAATGAAGTAGGCTATGTAAATGTTGACGGAAAGAAGCTTAGAGGTGAAGTTATCCGTATCCGTGGTAACAAAGCTCAGATGCAGATTTTCGAAATGACACAGGGAATCAAAGCCGGAGATAAGGTTGACTTAGTTGGAGACCTTCTTTGTGCAGAATTGGGACCTGGTCTTCTTGGACAGACCTTTGATGGTTTGCAGAACCCGCTTCCACTTGTTGCAGAAAAAGCAGGCTTCTTCCTTGAACGTGGTGTTTATGTTGATTCACTTCCACGTGACAAAAAATGGGAATGGACTCCTTGCGTAAAAGAAGGAGACAAGGTTCTTAGAGGTGACCCAATCGGATCAGTTCCAGAAGGACCATTTACACATAAAATTCTTGTTCCGTTTGATTTGCTCGGAATGTACACTGTAAAGAAGGTTACTAAACCTGGTGAATACACAATCGAAGATGTAGTTGCCGTAGTAACTGATGAAAAGGGTAAAGATCATAAACTTAAGATGGCATTCAAATGGCCGGTAAAACGTGCTGTAGACTGCTATGCTGAGCGTCTTGCTCCAAGTGAACCAATGGTAACTCAGGTTCGTTTGATCGATACTTTCTATCCAGTATCTAAGGGTGGTACATATTGTATTCCTGGACCTTTCGGTGCTGGTAAAACTGTATTGCAGCATACAACCTCTCGTAACGCCGACGTTGATATCGTAATCATTGCTGCGTGTGGTGAACGTGCCGGTGAAGTTGTAGAAACAATTAAAGAGTTCCCTGAATTGAAGGATCCTCGTACAGGCCGTTCTTTGATGGAACGAACAATCATCATTTGTAACACATCATCTATGCCTGTTGCTTCTCGTGAAGCTTCGGTTTATACATCTGTTACACTTGCTGAATATTACCGCCAGATGGGCTTACACGTATTGCTCCTTGCAGACTCAACCTCTCGTTGGGCTCAGGCACTTCGTGAAATGTCTGGTCGTTTGGAAGAGATTCCTGGAGAAGAAGCATTCCCAGCTTACCTCGAATCTTACATTGCAGCCTTCTATGAACGAGCTGGTATTGTACGCCTCCGCGACGGAAACATCGGATCTGTAACAATTGGTGGTACAGTATCTCCTGCCGGTGGTAACTTTGAAGAGCCTGTAACTCAGGCAACTCTTAAAGTAGTAGGTGCCTTCCACGGACTTTCACGTGAACGTTCAGATGCACGTAAGTATCCTGCAATTGACCCAATCATTTCATGGTCAAAATATAAATCAGTTATCCGCGAAGACTGGGTAGCTTATGCACGCAAGGTATTCCTTAGCGGTGTAGAAGTAAACCAGATGATGAAGGTAGTTGGTGAAGAAGGTACAACAACAGAAGACTACATCGAATATCTTAAGAGTGAATTCCTTGATGCAGTTTATATGCAGCAGAACTCATTCGATGAAATTGATGCTGCTGTAAGTCCTGAACGTCAGCGCTATGTATTTGCAAGAGTTCTTAAAGTTCTTGGTTCTGATTTTGAGCTTGAAGACAAAGATACAGCACGTAACTTCTTCAACCAGATGCGTCAGAAGTTCATAGACTGGAACTATTCATTGTGGAACAGCGACAAGTTTAAGAAAGCAGAAAAAGACATAGAAGCACACTATGATTCTGCTAACGGCAAGGTTCGCGATGATGTTAAAGCAATGCTTAAGGATGGTAAATAATTATGAACAAAGTTTATAGTAAGATTGAATCCATCGTCGGAAGCGTTATCACTGTAAAAGCAGACAATGTTGCTTATGGTGAGCTTGCCGAAATTGAAACACGCTTTGGTAAGT
>CAMKDH010000147.1 GCA_946411215.1 uncultured Treponema sp.
AAATATCAGTTCTAAATGGATTGCCACGTCGCCCTGTCGGGCTCCTCGCAATGACGTCATTTACGTGTCATTGCGAGCGTAGCGAAGCAATCTACAATAACTGATCACTTCAATTCTTTCAACTCATATCTTCATTTTGCAGCATCTGATATTTCTTAGGAGAAAGGTTTTCGTAATTCTTAAAGGTTCTGGAAAAATTAGAATAATTATTAAAGCCTGTCATAAAGCATACATCATAGGCAGACCTTCCTTCCCGGAGAAGTTTTTTTGCAAGACTTATCTGCCTTGCTTTTATATAATGCTGTAGAGAAAAACCTGTAATGCTTTTGAACTTGCGGCAAAGATAATCAGGGTTATAGCCAATCTGTCCGCTTAATTTTTGAACAGAAATTTCTTCTGTTATATGACTGTTAATGTAATCTATAGTTTCTTTTATCATTACAGGCATGATGCTGATATAATCCAGTTCTTGATTTTGAGCCAGCAGCTTTCTGCTAAGCATAATCAGAATCTGCACTAAAAGAGAATCTACCAGAGCCTCACTTCCATATACAGATTTTTTAAGATTAACTTCTATTTCTTTAGCCATCCTTACAAAGCTGCTTATTTCCTTTTCTGAAAATTTCAGTAAAGATAAATCACCGGCCTTCAGCCTTTTCAGATTTTCTTCCAGATTAATTCCATACCTGTTCAAAGAAGTCAAATAAGATTCCCGGATATTAATGAACACTCTTTCATAAGCGGTATCAGGATTAGAATTGCAAAAATGAAAACTGTAAGGTTTTATGATTATAAAATCGCCGCGCTCAAGTTTTTTTGCAACGCCTTCAACATAATATTCAGCCTTGCCTTTAAGAAATAAATAAAATTCATAGCCGTCATGATTATGATAAGTAATCTGTTCAAATTGAGGAAGCATATCTTTTTTATAATTGCAGCTGACATTCGTTTCCAGACTGGAAAAAATATTGTTCTTCATTCATCTGATATTATACTTTATAAGTCGGAAAACGCAATAAATATAACGCAAAACGTGTATCACTTTACTTTATACGCATGTTAAAATCATCCCCATGACTACTATTACAATCAATAAGAACTTTTCTTTTTATGATGAAGCATCTGCCTTGCCGGGAGTAAAGAAGATTGCCCGTATGGTTGCACAGGACTTTGAAAAAGTATTTGAACACAGTCCTGCTTTTATTTCATCCGGAACAAAGGCTGACACAGCATTAATATTTGGAACCGATGGCTGCAGCCCTCTTCTCGAAAGTCTTCATAATCAGTCCAAAATAAATTTGAATTCAATTCGCGGAAAATGGGAGTGCTACTTAACTCAAATAGTTGAAGAGCCGACCCCGGATATAAAAAAAGCCATCGTCATAGCAGGAAGCGATAAGCGGGGAAGTGTTTATGGACTTTTTCATTTTTCTCAAATGTTAGGAGTATCTCCTCTTGTAAACTGGAATCATGTCTGGCCTGCAAAAAAGGAAAGCATAACTTTTGGACCTGAAATCAATATGTTTTCAAAAGAACCTTCTGTAAAATATCGTGGATTTTTTATAAATGATGAATGGCCAGCTTTTGGGAACTGGGCAAAAAATCATTTTGGTGGAATTAATGCAAAATGCTATGAAGAAGTTTTTGAACTTTTACTGCGCCTTAAAGGAAATTATCTCTGGCCTGCAATGTGGAATTCCAACTTTGAACTTGATGGCCCTGGACTTGCAAGTGCAGATCTTGCAGATGAGCTTGGCGTTGTTATGAGTATGTCACATCATGAACCTTGTATGAGAAGTGGTCAGGAATACAGTATGGTTCGTGGCAAAGATTCTCCTTATGGAGATGCCTGGGACTTTACCACAAATCCTCAGGGAATAACAAAGTTCTGGCGTGATGGGCTTATGCGAACCGCTGCAAAAGAACAGGTCATTACAATGGGAATGCGTGGAGAAAATGACACCGCCATTATGCAGAATGCAAGCCTTGAAGAAAATATCCAGCTGCTCAGAAATGTCTTAAAGACCCAGAACCAGCTGATAAGAGAAACAATCAATCCGGACTTATCAAAGGTTCCAAGGCAGATTGTTTTGTTCACCGAGGTTGAAGAATTTTTTTACGGAAACAAAAACACTAAAGGACTGATTGGAGACTCCGAGCTTGATGGAATCACCCTGATGCTTAGTGATAACAATGTAGGCTACACACGAACACTGCCCTCAAAAGAAATGCTTAAGCATAAGGGTGGTTATGGAATGTACTATCATATGGATATGCATGGGGGTCCGCATTCCTTCCAGTGGATAGGTTCAAGCTATCTTCCCAAGATTCAGGATCAGATGACTACTGCTTATGATTTTGGAGTTCGCGAAATCTGGGTTACAAACATTGGTGATATTGGAACTCAGGAATTTGGTCTTTCTTATTTTCTTGACCTTGCCTACGATATTGAAAAATGGGGCCACAAGCCAATGTCACGAAGTGATGTTTACAGGCGCCAGTGGATTAATCAGCAATTTGCTTCCTGCTTTGAAGAAAAAGAGCTCGCATTATTGGATACCATTCTTGATGATTACACAAGTCTTCTGGCAAAAAGAAAACATGAAGTAATGAATGATGCAATTTTCCATCCTGTTCATTTTGGAGAAGCTCAGCAGGTTCTTGATGTATGTAATTCTATATTACAAAACTGCGAAAGACTTAAGGAAAAATGTCCGGCCTCTTTTATGAGTGCCTTTATTTCTCTGATTTATTATCCCGCCTGCGGAACTGCAAATCTTTTTAAGATGTGGATAATTTCCGGACGAAATAAACTCTATGCAAATCAAAATCGAATAGAAGCAAACATTCTTGCAGACCAGCTTCCAGGCTATCTTAAAAGAGATGCAGAGCTCATTGAAGAATATCACAAGGTCGACAATGGGAAATATAATGGCTTTGGCCTTGGAGAGCATATAGGCTTTACTTTCTGGAATGATGAAGACTGTAAATATCCCCAGCAGGTTTATATTAGGCCGGCCCGCACTCCAAGAATGATTCTTGTCCGCACAGATAAAACAGAATATCTTACGGGAGATACCTGGCGCGATATGAAGCCACAGGTTTGGGAAGATTTTTTACGTCCTGATATAAATGAAATCACCTTTGAAATTGCCTGTGCAAGTGAGCAGAAAATTAATTTTAGAATTTCAACAGAATGCGACTGGATTAATTTTTCCGCAAGAGAAGGCACAGTTTCTACTTCTCAAAAAATCAAAATCAGAATTGATAGGGAAAAAATCTCAAAAGACACAGAAGGAAGTTTTATTGTTGAAAACCCTGGATTTTCAAAAGCAAAAATTATTCTGAAAGTTGGCAAGTCTTGTACAGACGAAAACAAAAATGCCTTTATGGAAAGTGAAGGAATTATTTCTATGATGGCGGCACATTTTCAGAAATCTGGTTCTGCAAATGAGGCTGCTTTTAAAATTCTTGAACCCTACGGCCGAAGCGGAAGTGCAATAAAAGTTTATCCTGTAACTGCAGATTTTGAAGAGGCTGAGATTACAAAGCTGCAAAGCAAGGCCCTGCCTTATGTTGAATATAATTTTACAGCAACAGAAACAAACGCTTATGAAATGATTTTTTATATGTCGCCGACTACTCCAGTTTCATTTGAAGCAAAACAATATTTCGGGTATTCTTTAAATAATGAAGCTTTGAAAATTGTGAATACGGTTCATCAGGCAGACAGACCATTTTTTCTTAGCAAACAATGGGCGGAAGAAGCTATTTCAAATATCAAGCTTGTAAAAGAGACAGTAAATCTGCAGAAGGGCTTTAATACATTAAGAGTTTTTGCAGTAAGCCCTCAGATGATATTTGAAAAAATCGTTCTGCACAAAGCTTCAATTCCACTTCCACAATCCTATCTGGGGCCTGTGGAAAGTTACTTTAATAAATAAAGAATATTTTTGTTACAGGAACACTCCCTTCACAAAAATCTCGATTCCGATTCCTACGAGGATAAGACCACCGAAAAGTGTCGCTTTTGCGCCAAGTTTTTCGCCGGCTTTTTTGCCAATCAAAAGGCCTGTCATACAGATTGCGAAAGTCACGCTGGCGATAAGCAGTGAAGCAACCAGCGCCATAAGGAGACCGTAATCTGCAATTGTAAAACCGACAGAAAGTGCATCAATCGAAGTTGCAACTCCCTGAATCATCAAGATTGCAAAAGTAAGTCTGGTAGCTGAAAGCTCTCCTTCACTGACAGCAGCGTCTTCTTCCCCATGTACCGCTTCCCAAATCATCTTGCCGCCAATCCAAAGCAGCAGAGCCAGCGCAATCCAGGGAATGAATGTCTCAAACTTTGAAAAATACTCAACTATGGTGTGAACGCAAATCCAGCCAATCATAGGCATGGCAAACTGAAAAAACGCATAAACGCCGGCAATAAAACACATGCGGCTTTTTTTCATTCCGGATTCATTAAGGGCATTTGCGATTGAGACAGAAAAGGCATCCATTGCAAGACCTGCGCCAAGCAGAACGCTGTTTACAAAAAAGATAAGATTCCATTCCATAATTCAAGCTTCTCCGAATTATCGCACAAAGACGAGTATCGGGTCAATAATCAGTGAAAAACACTGTTGTTAGTCTTGACTAACCTACTGTACAAAACTAATATATTTTTATTGTTAGCCTAAACTAACATAGGAGTAAATATGTCATCTAAAAAATCAAAAGCTCCTGCAAAAAAAGGCCTGGTTGCCTGGATATTCGATTTTGCAGGTGAAAAAAAAGGGCCATACCTTTGGAGTGTGTTCTTTGCCCTTTTAAGTGTAGCGTGCTGTATTGCACCTTATTTTATAATTGTACAGATTGTACATCAGCTTATGGATGGAGTTCGCGATTGGCAGCTCTACCTGCGTGAGTGTGGAATTACCGCGCTCTTCTGGGGAGGCAATGTTTTGTTCCATGCAATTTCAACAAGCATGAGCCACGTTGCAACCTTCAACCTTTTGGGAAATATCCGCAAGCGCATGTGCGACAAAATTACCCGCGTACCTCTTGGAACAATCCTTGATATGCCGTCGGGCTCCCTCAAAAATATTATGATCGAACGAATCGACAGCATGGAAACAACCCTTGCCCATATGATTCCCGAATATACTTCAAACATCGTGCTTTCAATTGTCCTTGTAGTTTATCTTTTTACAATCGATGTGCGACTTGCCTTTGCCTGTCTTGCAGTTGTGCCTATTGGAGTTATTGGCGTAATGTTCATGCTCCGCGATGGACCAGCCCGCTTCAAGTATGCCCTGGACAAAACAAAGGTCCTCAACGACACCGCAGTAGAATACATAAACGGTATCGAAGTTATCAAGGCTTTTGGAAAATCAAAGTCAAGCTACGAGCGTTTTGTTGTTGCCGCTAAAGAAGGTTCCGACTGTTACGTTGAATGGATGCGCGACTGTATCTGGGGCCATGCCGTTTCTACAGTTGTAACTCCGTCCCTCATTTTGTCGCTGCTGCCTATTGGTGGATTTATGTTCCTTCATGGCACAGTCAGCGCTTCTGTTTTTATCACGATGATCATTCTTGCCCTCAGTGCCATCATGCCGTTCCTCATTGCCTTTACCTATCACGATGACATTTCCAAAGCCGGCGCAATTTTTGGCGAAGTTGGCGAAATCATGAATCTTCCCGAGCTTGAGCGTCCTGCAGCAAACAAGTCCAATCCGGTTGATAATTCAATCGTCCTCAAGGATGTTAGGTTCAGCTATCATAAAATTGATGAGGGGGAAGTCTCCCCCTCGCTGCAGCCTGCTTCGCAGTCTTCCGCTACCCCTTCTGCGGGGACACCCCGCAACGCCCCGGATTCATCTTCCGAGAACGTCGTAGACTTAATCTTAAAAAAGCCTACCAAAAAAGAAGGCGCCGCAAAAGAAATCCTCCACGGCATAAATATGACTTTACCACAGAGAAGCTACACCGCCTTTGTTGGCCCAAGCGGTTCCGGAAAATCAACAATCGCCCGCCTCATTGCATCTCTTTGGGACGTAGATTCCGGCAGCATAGAAATTGGTGGAGTAGACATAAAAGATTTGTCCCTCGAAGAATACAACAACCGTGTAGCCTATGTAAGTCAGGATAACTTCCTCTTTGACCTTAGCGTTCGCGACAATATCCGTCTTGGACGCCAGGGCGCAACAGATGCAGAAGTAGAAGAGATTGCC
>CAMKDH010000148.1 GCA_946411215.1 uncultured Treponema sp.
AAAAAGCAGGATTTATCAGCACTGTTGAATATTCTTTTGGCGGAGATGCTCTTCCAAATCCTCAGCATCAAACAACACCAGAAGCGCCAATCATTCAGCATCACTTAAACGAAATGCTCAAAAACGGATGTAAGTATGCTGTTGTAGAAACTTCATCTCACGGACTTTCGCATAAACTCAACCGCTGTGGAGAAATCCTTTTTGACTGCGGTGTATTTATGAACGTAACTCTTGAGCATCTTGAATTCCACAAAAACTTTGAAACATATCGCAGCGACAAGGCAAATCTTTTCCGTGCGCTCGACAAGCATAATCATGTAAAAACAATTGCAGGCGAAAAACAAAAAATCAATTCAATTGGAATTGTAAATCTTGAAGATCCTTCGGCACAATATTTTATTGACGCTACAAAACATCACGTTTACGGATTTACAACAGAAGGAAAGGCTGGAAAAGCTGCTGCTGAAACTGGTGAAAACGCAACTCCGCTTCCTCCAATTCCAGACAACCTTCGCTACATGACAGCACGCAATATTGCAAGCGCAACATACGGACTGACTTTTGATGTAGAAGCAGATGGCGAAACTGCAATTTATCCAGAAAATTATGATCCTGTTCAGCCAAGAAACCGCAGCCGATTCAGCGTAAGAGCATCGCTTCCGGGTGCTTTCAATGCATATAACCTCATGGCTTCTATTACCGCAGTAAGCAGCGTAACTGGCATGACTTTTGAAGACGTGGCTGCAAAGATTTCTGAGCTCACTCCAATTAAAGGACGCATGACTGTAATTGATGAAGGCCAGCCATTTGAACTGATTGTTGATTACGCACATACACCTAGTAGTTTTGAAACAATTTTCCCTCCAATCCGTAAGCGTTGCAGTGGAAGAATGTTTGCAGTTTTTGGAAGCGGTGGTGAACGAGACCTTACAAAGCGCCCGCTCCAGGGACAGATTGCTGCTAAGTTCTGCGATGTAATTGTTCTTGCCGATGAAGATCCTCGCGGAGAAGATCCTGTAGAGCTTCTAAAAATGATTGCAGTAGGTGCCGAAAAAGAAGGAAAGGTTATGGGCGATAATCTGTTCATAATCCACGACAGACCACAGGCAATTCGCGAAACCTTTAAGATGGCACAAAAAGGCGATATAGTTTTATTGCTGGGTAAGTCTCACGAAAACAGCATAATTTATAAAGACCATGTTATGCCTTATGATGAAATTTCTGAAGCAAAAAAGGCATTAAAAGAAATGGGATATACACAGGAGAAATAAATGAACATAGCAGTAATATACGGAGGCCGTTCGGGCGAGCACGAAGTTAGCCTTATTTCAGCAGCAGCAATTGCAAGTGGAATTAAAAAAGAACATAAAGTAATTTTAATTGGAATTACAAAAAGCGGAAAATGGTACCTTCAGCCTGATTCTGAATACGAAAGAATCTGCAAGGATACAAAGGCCGTGCTCACAATCAAAGAAGATGAAGCACAGGCAGTAACAATTGTCCCTGCAGGTAAAAATCATGCCTTTTTAGCAGGCGGCAAGCCTTTAGACATCGACGTAGTTTTCCCTGCCCTTCACGGAACTTATGGTGAAGACGGAACAATTCAGGGACTTTTTGAAATGGCCGACATTCCTTATGTAGGCTGTACCCCACTAGCTTCTGCCCTTACCATGGATAAAGAAAAAACAAAAATGATCTGGCAAAGTGTCGGTCTTCCTGTAGTTCCTTATGTCTGCCTCAAGCGTTTTGTTGTTTTAGACAGCGTAGTTTATGATGCCGTAATTGAAGATGTAGAAAAAGAAATAGGATATCCTATGTTTGTAAAGCCATGTTGTGCAGGAAGTTCTAATGGTGCTTCAAAAGCAAATGACCGCAAAGAACTTGGATATGCAATTATGGAAGCCTTTAACTGGGATGACAAGGTTTTAATTGAAAAATCTTTGAACAATGCCCGCGAAATTGAATGCAGCGTTACCGGAAACTCTGTTACATTCCCTGCTGAAAGTGATGTAGAAGGAGTAACTGCCTATATTCCGGGCGAAATTGTACCAAATCATGATTTTTATGATTTTGATGCCAAGTACAATGACCCTGATGGTGCCAACCTTTTAATACCTGCAGAGCTCAGCGAAAACGATCTTGAAAAAATCCGCAAGACAGCCTGTGCTGCATACAAAGTTCTTGATGCAACAGGACTTTCGAGGGTAGATTTCTTTATTGACCGCGACACAAAACAAGTTTATCTGAATGAAATCAATACCCTGCCGGGCTTTACACCAATAAGCATGTTCCCAAAAATGTGTGATGCAGCAGGCCTGAAGTTTGAAAACCTTGTTGATTTGTTAATTGAAGAAGCAATTGCAAGGTATCAGGCAAAAAACAAGCTGAGTACCAGCAGATAAGTGTAGAAATAAAAAGGCCCGAAAGAAAATCTTCGAGCCTATTTATTTTACTTTCTTTTCTTCTACTTTTTTCTAAAATCCACTACACGACCTAGCAGTTAAGAATGCGGAGGATCTTGCCCTGAAGAATCATTAAAATGAGGTCAAGAATCCAGATGATGTTCCATCCAAAGAGAAGGCGGATAATACCGGCGATAATCTTTCCTTCCTTAAATCTTGTGAGCCAGCCACAAAGCCATGCTGTTACAGGGATGATTGCAAGAATGATACTTACAAGTCTTCCAAGTCCGAAATAATCCTTTCCTTTTGCCATAAAAGCACTCCTTAAAATTGATTATAATAATATTATAAACCATTTTTTTAGAAAATAAAGAAATATTTTACATAAAATGCATCTATGGAAAACAATTACACAGTTTATATATATTAAAAAAATGGCGGAAACCGAATTATAAATCCGTTTGAAAACAAATCTGCGTGAGCGTAGGTGTGGCCATTTTTTTATAGATGAAGGCATGTAAATTGTTTTCCATAGATACCCTTCTATTAAATTGACTACAACCCCATTCTGTGTTAAAATAGTATAATTATTTTAAATATCTAATATAAAAGGGTAATAATATGAAAAAAGGTGTTCTTTACACAATTGGAGCGTCGGTAATTCTGGTTATCTGTTTTATCGCGTTCGTTCTTCCATCTTCATTATCAAGAACAGCACAGCAGCAGGAAGGTCTCGTTTTTGGTAAATACAATGGCAAGAAAATCAGTTATGAGTATGGTTCAGATTTTACTGAGTTTCTTTCACAGTATGCTCAGATGCTCAGAAATCAGGGCCAGGAAATAACTTCTTCAAATCAATATACAATTTATAGTTATGCATTCAACTCTACAGTAGTAAAATATGCACAGGAAGAGGCTCTTAAAGCAGCAGGCTATGAAGTTCCACAGGATTCTATCAACCTTCAGCTTAAAAATTACTTCAAAGATTCTGATGGAAAATTCTCATTGAAAGCTTACAAGCAGGCTGATCCTTCTTACATCGACAACCTTACAAAGAGCATCAAAGAATCTCTTTACACAGGCCGCTATTACGATGACTACTTTGGTACAACTTTTGCAGGCAAGACTCTCTTTGGTCTTAAATCACCAAAAGCAGAAACTGAATTCCTTGACAGTTTTGGTCAGGAAAAACGCGCTTTCAAAATGGTAACATTTGATACTGCAAACTATCCTGTAGAAGAACAGTTGAAATACGGAAAAGCAAATCCAGACAAGTTTACAAAATATGACATGTCTATCATCACTGTAGATGACAAAGATACTGCAAACAAAGTTATTTCACGCATTACAAAAGGTCAGATTACTTTTGAAGATGCAATTGCTGAATATTCTGACAAGAACTACAGCGATTCAGATGGAAAGCTCACAAACAATTCACAGTATCAGCTTGAAAACATCCTTAAAGACAAAGAAACACTTTCAAGTGTAACAGGTCTTGCTCAGGATGAAATGAGTGCTGCAATTGAAACTTTGATGGGATGGTCTATTTTCAAAAACAACGGCAGCGCAACAAAGCCTGATTTTGATAACGAAGACAATCTCAAAGATGTTCAGAACTATATCAGCATTTATGAAACTTCAATCATCGAAGATTATTTTGCAGACATTGCAAAGAACTTTATTAAAGATGCAAAAGCAAGCGACATTGATTCCGCTGCTGCAAATTATGACAACGCAGTTGTAGAAGACCTTGCAGCCTTCCCATTGAACTACGGTTCATCACCTATCTTCGACAAGATGGATACTTCTACTATCAAAGTTCTTGCTACTGCCGATAAGAATGAAGATTTCCTCAAGCAGGCATTCTCTCTTAAACTCAATGATTATTCTGATCCAATTATTATTGGTGGTGATATTGTTGTTCTTAAGTACGTTGAAACTCCTGTAGAAGTTGCAGAGGCTACAGAAGAAACTGATGAAACTGCAGAAGCTGAAGAAACTTCAGAAGAAGCCGCACCTTCTGATTACAGCTCACAGCTCGTACAATTTGACCAGGCTACAACACAGGATGTTGTATTCCAGAGTCCAAAGCTCGAGAACAATTTTATCTCTGTATACTTTGACAACTTCATGAATACAAGCAACTAATCTTGGCTGATTCTAACTCAAATATAATAAAGCCCTGTCTCGTTCAAACGGCACAGGGCTTTACTGTTTCTTATAAAGAAAAGTTTCTTTATTCCAAATATAATCCTTCAAAATCAATTCTTAATATAATCGAAAATCTGAATATCCAGCCACAGACTATTGTTTTGTGTGTTTCGCCGGTTCTTCCTTATGGCATTAAAGAGTTGTCGCAGAAGCTGCCTGATGACTGCATAATGCTTGCGTGTGAATACGAGAGTACACTTTATGATTTTATGATGGAAAACGCGGGAGGGGCTGATTTTTGTAATTCAAACTTTTCGTATCTTACAAAGGATGAGCTTTTAGAGCTTGGACCTCTTCTTTCAAAAAAGAATATAACCTTGCAAAGTGGATTTACACTCCCCCAGCCAGGAACTTTCCGCCGCATTATACGAGTTGATTTTTCTGCGGGTTCGCAATTTTGTGCAAACATTTACGACAAGGTTACAGAAAACGCAACAAATGCACTGATGACGTTTTGGGCTAACCGTGTAACTCTTGTAAAGTTTGGCCGAAAGTATTGTACTAACTTTTTTAAGAATCTTATTTTTTGCGCTAAAAACGAAACCGTAGTTCCAATTCAAAATTATTTTGGCTCAATTGAAAAACCGATTATTGTTTTTGGCGCAGGTGAATCGCTGGCTCAAGGCGTTGACTTTATAAAAAAATCAGAGGACGGTGCGTCAGGATTTTTTATCATCTGCGCAGACACTGCCCTACAACCTCTTATAGCACAGGGAATCATTCCTGATGGAGTTTTTATAGAAGAAGCGCAGAATGTAATCTGTAAATGCTTTATAGGCACACAAAATGAGAACATTCATATTTTTGCAGGTCTGTCTTCTGTTCACTCTCTCACACGATATTTTAAGCCTGAACAAATAAGTTATTTTACTACAGAGTTCACTCAGGCAACTTTTATTGAACGCTTTGAAAATCAGGGTGTGCTTCCTCCAAAAAATGAACCGTTTGGTTCTGTAGGAATTACAGCATATTATTACGCAACAGTTTTTCGTAAAAATGATTCTGTACCTGTTTCCACTTACGGTCTTGATTTTGCATATTCTGCAGGCCGTACACATACAAAAGGCGCCATGGCAGATAATGCAAGGTTTATGGCTTCGAGCAGAATTAAGAATGACGGGAACTTTGGAGCAGCGTTTGGTGAGACGGCAATAAAGCACGGTCTCATGTATACTACACCTATTTTAGAAAGATATCGTCAGTTATTTGAAGTTGTTGTTAATAATAAATTTTCTATAACTGAATCACAAAATAATAAAATATCTTTAGCAGATATCCTCAAAAAAGAACGCGAAGCTCTGGAAGAATTAAAAGCATTATTAACTGGCGACAAACAAATAGATGCAGACGAGCGGCAAAAAGAAATCACACGTCTGATAACCGAACGCGAATACCTTTATCTGCACTTTCCGGATGGGCACAGGTTTGTTTATACGCAATCTTTTTTGAACCGTATTAGAATTGAAGTGGATTATTACTTAAAGGTAATTTCTCTTTAATCGTCTTCCTTCTCTTTCAAAACCGCAAGGAATGCGCTCTGTGGCAACTCTACGTCACCAATCATCTTCATGCGCT
>CAMKDH010000149.1 GCA_946411215.1 uncultured Treponema sp.
GACGGAAGGAAACTTCAGTTCAACGTTAACAAAGAACTTGGCTCTGTTGTTGTACGCGTAGTTGATTCCAATACCAATCAGGTATTAAAGGAGATTCCGTCGGAAGACATTCAGAAGTTAAAGCTCAGACTTCGAAAAGCTATGGGCAATTTATTTGATGCAAAGATTTAGAAGTTTGAAGAACTAAAAAGTTTTCTGACAGTTAGATTATGGCCGGATTATCAATACCAGGCGTCACAGATACATATAATACAAATGATACTGTGGAAAAACTTATGCAAATCGAGCGGATTCCGTTGACAAGGGAACAGAATCAACTCGATGAGTATAAGTCACAGCAAACTGCCTGGCGCGAAGTAAACACACAGCTAACATCTCTTCGCGACAGTACTAAAACACTTTATTCTTACGAAAATCCGTTTAACAACAAAATAACTACCTCAACAGACGAAGCCGCTATTACTGCAACTGCAAATCGTAGTGCAGATATTCAATCATTCAAAATTGATGTTATCCAGCCTGCAACCGCAGACAGATTTTTATCAGAAGAATTAGCTTCGGACTATAAAGTTCCAGCCGGAGTATATACATACAAAGTTGGAGAAAAACAACTTACTGTAAACTGGAAAGGCGGAAGCTTAAAAGATTTTTCAAATGCAATCAACAAACGAAGTAACGGTATTGTAAAATCAATGCTTGTTGGTGCAAGTGCAGGAAAAAAGACTTTATTAATTGAATCCCTTACAACCGGAAAAGAAAATAAACTTGTTTTTGAAGGCGCTGCGAAAGATCTTGCTTTAGAAACAGGAATGATTTCTACAGTAAAATCAAGTACCTCGACTTTTGGAAATACAACAGCAGACCTCAGACAGATTACATATAAAGAACAGGGCAAACCAGAACGCATGCCCGATATTTCCGTTACAAGAGCACAGATTCTTGACGGCAAAGTAAACGTTGCTCCACGCGGAGGTTATGAAGTAGCAATTCCGCAGGCAGCAGCAAACAATCCAAATACACATATTTCATTCACAGTAAAAGCAACCGCAATTGAAGACATTACGGAAGAAATAAATAATTCAATTCAGGAGCCTGTAATTCCAGGCGGAGGACTTGCAGAGTTTGGTGGCATTACAATTGAAAACGCAAGCTCCGAAACTCTTCTTCCAAAATCAACAACAAAACCTGTTCCTGTAGATACAGTAACTTCTAAAAATGTTTTCTACGCTGTATTTAATGACGGCACAGAAAGAACAATTTCAACTCCAGATATCTTAAATGAAAAAGAACAGTCGCTTGACCTTGATCTTTCTGATTACAAAGGAATTAAATCAATTTCTATTCGAAACGCTAACACAGGCTACAAGCTTGAGATTTCTGAATTCACCGCATACGATTCTGCTTCTAATTTAGGCTATGCTCCAAATCATGCAATTGCCGAAGCGGGAGATGCAATCATCAAATACGAAGGCATTACAATCACCCGCCCTTCTAACGAAATTGATGATGTTGTTCCAGAAATCACTTTGAACGTTCACGACAAAACAGAAAAGACAGCAACAATCGCAGTAAAGGTAGACAAAGAGGCTTCTAAAAATGCCCTCATAGAATTTGTTGGTAAATACAATCAGGCAGTTGCAAAAATAAATGTTCTATCCCAGAACAAGCCTGAAATTATAAATGAGCTTGATTATCTTACTGATGATGAAAAAGAAAAATTAAATTCGCAGCTGGGAATCTTCAGTACAGATTTTTCACTTACAAATATCAAAAGTAACATGCAGACAATCCTTTCTTCAAATTACAGGTTTGAAGAAAACTCAAGTGTCACTGCCCTAGCCCAGCTTGGTATTGCAACAAATGCTTCTGGATTCTCTGGCTCATATTCACAAAGTAAGCTTCGCGGTTATCTTGAAATTGATGAAAAGAAGCTTGATGATGCACTTGAAAATCACCTTGATGATATTAAAAATCTTTTTGGCTACGACACAGACGGCGACCTTATTGTAGACGAAGGTATTGCATTTAAGCTTGATAAACAGATTACAGCTTATACACAAACCGGTGGAATTATTGCATTAAAGACTTCAACACTTGATTCAAAAATCAAAAGCTCTCAATCACGAATTACAAAGCTTGAAGATCAGATGGAAAAGAAAGAAGCAGAATTACGTCAGAAATATAGTTCAATGCAAGGATCTTTGAGCAGCCTTGAAAATCAGCAGACTACAATTAATAATTTTACAAGACAACAGAATAAACAAAATCAATAGGGAGAAAATAAATGATTAGTTTTTATATAAATGGTGAACCTGTAGAAGTTCAGCTCGAAGGCGAAGAAACAATTGGTGATGTTTTAAAATCCTTTGAAATGACTTGTGAAGAAAACTCCGCTGCAGTAATTGGAATTACAGTTGACGGAACTCCGGTCACAGCAGAGACCTTTGATACAGAAGCAGGCAAACCACTTGGCGCAAATACAAAATTTGAATTTTCAGTTGTAACAAAAGATTCAATCAAACAATCATTTGTAGCACTCTCCCAGTTATTTGCAGAATTGTCTGAACAGATGGAAAATGTTCCTGTTGCCCTTCAAAGCGGAAAAAACAAAGAAGTAAGCGAGTCTATTAAAAAGGTTGCAGACAGCATAGATAACTTTTGCCATATAGCAGCACTCGCAAGCTTGTTCCCACAGGATTTTAGCAATACAAAAATTGAGGGCAAAGATTTCAGCGACTTCTTCCAGGAGTTTTCACCGGTGCTTGTAGATTTTGAACAGGCCCTTGCAAATAACGATACAGTTCTTATTGGTGATTTATCTGAATATGAAATCTGTCCTCGCTTAAAGGCAATTTCTACAGCATTAACACAAGTGTAAGCAGGAGGCGCATTATGGGTTCGTTCTTTCAAATAGGTTCAGGTTCTCCAATTGACGCACGAGCCGGATTTCCGATTGGCGTTTATATTTTTGGAGTGATCCTTGTTGCGGCCCTTGTAGGCGGAATCTGGTTTTTAACGAAACACATTCTTGATTATAAAAAATCTGATGCTTACATTCAAAAGCAACTTGAACGCGCCACAACCCAAAAAGATGTTAAAAAGTTTACAGAGACTCACAGACTTACACAACCTATGTCAATTCTCCTGTGGGATATTTGTAAAACGATGAAGCTTCCAAATATCAATTATCTTATTAAACAACCGGAAGCTGTAGCCTCTAGCTTTAAAGAATATTATTACAAAATCAAAGAGCAGAACATTAGCCCGGAAGATTTAAACCTTTTCTTTGAACTTAATTTTACACTTGAAAAAATTTCGGCTGCAACAAAGAGTCTTCTTTCTACAAAGCAGTTCCCTCTCGAAAGCATTGTATTTTATCTTACTCATGAAAGTGAACAGTTTCCGTTTTATGTAAAAGCAAATGACTCTCATTTTCTTGCGCTTGAAATTCCAAAATTCATGTATGATAATCCGCGCCTCAAGCCACCATTATTGGAAAGACTCCGTTTTATTACAAAAGCACAGAACGGTATGACTTATCATTTTACTTCCCGTGCAATGCGCTATCAGACAAACCCTGATGGAAAAATTCATCTTATAGTCAAACATTCTGAAGATCTTGTAAATCAGGCACACCGAAATTCAAAGCGTGAATTCCTCGATACAGAATGTCTTTTTTCACCTGCACATCTTGTTCATACACTTGAAAACGAAAAAAAGAAAAAGCATAACCAGGAAGAAGATTTTGTTGTAAGACCAAAAGAATACGAAGGACGTATTACAAATATTTCTTCTGGTGGTTGCTGTATTAAAACAACCCTTCCAATCAAAGAAAAACAGTATCTTTCTTTACGAGTTCCTTCACTTGAACTTCATGAACACATAATTGGAATTATCCGCAAAACAAGAAAGCTGGTAGATAATACTTACAATCTGCATATTCAGTTCTTAAAGATTTCTCTTGAGTCAAAGAACAGAATTAACACAATTGCATTTAAGTACGAAATCTAAAACGATTTTATTGTGTAATTTCAATTTTTCCTATATAATATAAAGTCTATGAGAGTCGTAGAGTTGGCGAATCTGCAGCGTGAAGACGTTCAGATTTTTTATATCAGAAAATATGCCGCAACAGCTGTACTGGATTTAACTGCTAGAACTGCAAACGTTGATATTGAATTTTCAATTGAGATGAACAGCTTTGGCAATAAAGATTTTACACTCTCAATTAAAAGCCAGATTGATTATCCGCTTATTCCAATTCGCAAAACAATTCTGGAATATATTACAAACCTTGAACAAGAAGGCAAATTACCTTGCTGACATTCACAACTTCTTCTGCAGAAGAAACAATTACCCTTGGTGAAAAAATCGGAAGACTCTTAAAGAAAGGCGACATCATTGCCATGCAGGGAACTCTTGCTGCGGGTAAAACAACTATAACAAAAGGAATTGCAAAGGCGCTTGGAATTACAGATACAATCACAAGTCCAACTTTTTGTCTGATAAGCGAATATCAGGGAACTATGCCACTTTACCATATGGATGTTTATCGTCTTGACGGCACCGAAGATTTTATAAATCTTGGAACTGATGATATGCTTTACGGAGACGGAGTTAGCATTATTGAATGGAGCGAAAAAATTATGGATGAGCTTCCTTCAAATACAATCGTTTTAAAAATCACTCCGCAGGATGATGGTAAGCGTTTAATAGAAATTGATAACTGGAATAATGGAGAAATAAATTAAAATGAAAGCTCTTGCAATTGACTGTGCCTGTTCACGCCTTACAGTAGCAGCAAAAAACGAAGATAAAACCTGTACCGCAATTTATGATATAGGCATGCGCCAGTCTGAAATTTTAGTTCCTTCTCTTGATTATGTTTTAGAAAAATGCGGGCTTCAAAAAAGCGAGCTTGATTACACTACACTAACAATTGGACCTGGAAGCTTCACAGGCTTACGTCTTGGAATCAGCGCCCTCAAAGCAATTGAATGCGCATTTGGAACTCCAGTTTACGGCATTTCTTCTTTGGAAACTTACGCTTTTCCTTATACTCAGTTTGGACTACCTGTTTTAGCATGCATAGACGCCAACAAGGACCGCTTTTTTGCCGGCTTATACAAGGATGGACAGCCTGTCCTAGCAGACGGAGACTACGACATTCCTACTCTTGCAGAAAATCTAAAATCAGAATCTAAAATTATTCTTGCAGGCTTTGAAAAAGATACAACAAAATTAAAGGAGCTTTTAGGAGCCGCACTTCCACAAACAGAACTATTAAAGCTTCCTGTTACAGCAGTAACAACAGAATCTCTTTTTGCTTTAGCCGAAAATAAAAAAACCGCCGGAATCTCACCTTTGCAAGATTACGACGGTCCTGTTTATTTAAGAGCCAGCGAAGCAGAAGTTAAATTATCTACTTCTTCAAAAGCTTAGACAATGCGCTAACTGCATCAATAGCACTCTTAGAAGTTGTCTGTTCACTAGCAGCAACAGCTGCTTTATTTTCTTTCTGGATTGCATCAAAAACTTCCTGGCGGAAAACCTTTACATTCTTTGGTGCTTCAACTCCAATCTTTACCTGGTCACCGTGAACATCAATAAGAGTAATGGTGATATCCTCACCTATCTTAATTTTCTCATCAATTTTACGCGAAAGAATTAACATTATTCATCTCCTTTCGCTTTTAATGCATCAATAATATTTACCTTTGTTGTCCAGCGGTTGTCGCTCAATATTACCTGCATACACTGCCTGTTCTTTTTGTTTATAACAAGCGGTCCCTGAAAATTAGCAGTAATTGCAGAACCATCCTGTGGCACTGTAACTATTGTCATTATGATAATATCTTCCGGGCTTTCAATTCCGATTTTTGCTAACGATTCATCATCGATATCTGTTTCGTAATTTGAAGAAATTAAGAATGGATCTACAATCAAAAATGCAAGATTCATATCTTCCAAAGATTGCAGCCAGATGAATGGTTCATAATCAGAATCGCAAAGTGCATATTTTGTGTATTGTTCAAAACCAAATAAGCCTTCAGGAATTGTGAGCATTCGTTCTTCCGGAACATCAATTCTTCCTTTTGCTTTTGTCATTACTTCCATTTTGTTTACTTCCTTATTTTATTATCTCATGTAATTTAATAA
>CAMKDH010000150.1 GCA_946411215.1 uncultured Treponema sp.
AGGCAGCAGACATACCAAGGAAGAAAATTGCAAAGCTGAATGCCCATTCTACAGCGCCTTTTGAAAAGCCGATGTAATCTGCAATTTCCTGACTAAAAATAGACCAGCAGTATACAGTACCAATACTGCAGTGAAGAAGAAGAGCCGGGATAGCACCACGGATCCACTTATTCTGAATGTTTTTCATTTTTCTATCCTTCTTACTATTTTTTTTTAGTTGATTATTCTATAATAACGTAAAAGAAATAATGTAGCAATAATAAACAAGGAACATAAATAAGGAAAAAACAATGACTTTAATTTTTGATATCGGAAATACAAACATTAAAACTGCTGTTTTTGATAGTGATACTGTCGTTCAGGAATGGCGCATTTCTACAGACCTCAAGCGCACTGGTGATGAATATTTTTCTTTACTCCGTCCTCTTTTTCGCGATGCAGGTATTGATTTTTCTAAAATTGACAAAATTGTTTTAAGCACAGTAGTTCCAGCTCTCATCGGACCATTTGTAATTGTTTCTCAGCATATCAGCGGCAAAAAACCTGTTATCGTAGGTCCTGATATTTATTCAAAGTTTCCTCTTAAGCTTCCTGAGACTGCTGTTCACGAAATTGGAACAGATCTTTATTGCGATGCACTGGAAGCATGGTGCCGTTATAAATGCCCATGTATTATAGCAGACTTTGGAACTGCACTTTCTTTTACAGCAATTGATGCAGATGCAAACATAGCAGGCGTTGCAATTGCCCCAGGTATCCGTACAGCGTTTAATTCTCTTTTTGCAAATACAGCCCAGATTCCTGCAATTCCTCTTGATATTCCGCCAACAAGTCTTGGTAAAAATACAGTTGTAGCAGTTCAAAGTGGAATTGTTCTTGGATACAAGGGACTTGTAGAAGGCCTTGTTAAACAAATGAAGGAAGATTTAGTAAAAGAAACCGGCTGCAAGCTTGAAGAAATAAAAGTAATTGCAACAGGCGGCCTTAACAGTATGCTCCAGCCTATTACAGATGTTTTTGATTTTGTAGATAAGGATTTGACGCTTGCTGGTATGAAGCGTATTGCAGATAGTTTTTAATGACGCGTCATTGCGAGCCCGTAGGGCGTGGCAATCCATTTACATGAATGAATTCTACCCCTTCCCCAGCCTCTACATCTCTTGCAAGAGTTTTCCCAATAACATCATCTAAATATTCAGGTGAAATGCCGGGTGTTAAAACTTTTTCTGTACGAAGAACCGCAACATCCCCCTCTCCTATAACTTGTCCAGCTTTCATTGCATTCATAAAATGAAGGCTTCTGTTTGTTCTTCCATAGTTTGCTTCTTCCGCAGGTGCAAGGCGTTTTATTCCGTCTCCAAGAACTTCAACTATTTTTTCATTTCCAAACTGTTCTTCAAGCTGAGAAATAATACGATTATATGCAAGCTCAAAGCCATAATGACGGATTACTGCATCTGTTTGATAAACACAATGAACCATCATGGCAAACTGTTCAGGCTCAAGTGCAACAGGATCATCAAGACCAGAATCTTTTTTGCTTAAGCAGATATGTTTTTCAATCATAGTTCCACCGCAGGCAACAGAAAGACACGGAACTAAAATAGGATCAAGACTGTGATCACTAACACCGCATTCAATATTGAATTTCTCTTTAAGAGTTTTTATAACGCGTAAATTATATTCACTTTCTGGAGCGGGATAACTTGTAATACAATGCAATAGCCATACGTTTTGTGTACCAACAATTTGTATTGCTTTTTCAATATCTTCTATTTTACTAACGCCGCTGGAAAGAATTACAGGGACAGCATCTTCTCCAAGCTTCTGGCGATATTCTGCAATTCTTTTTAACATAGGAAAATGATTTAATTCAGGGCTCGCAACTTTTACAAAATCAGGTTTAAGCTCCATAAGTTCGTCAAGGCTTCGTAATCCAAACGGAGAACAACAAAACTTGCAGCCTTTAGAATGAACATAATCAATCATTATGCTGTAAAACGAAGGTCTACATTCAAGCTGCTTAAAACGGTCATACAAACGGATATTTCCACCAGGGAGCGCAACATAACCAGTATCAGGATGTAAAATTTCATCAGCATAAACCCACTGAAATTTTATTGTGTCTGCACCAGCATCTACAGCAGCGTCTACTAATTCCTTTGCTTTTTCAAGTGAACCTTCATGAGCTGTTCCGATTTCTGCAATAATATTAGTCATTTTTAATCCTTAAGATTTTCAGCAGCGGTCTGAGCTTTGTATCTGTTTGAATAAATTGAAAGACAAGTTTCTGGGAGCCATCCTTCTTCAAACTTGTACCAGACTGTTTTTTGTTTATCTATTGATTTTGCATATACCTGAAGAATATCCCCTCGTCTGCAGTGATTTGTTACTTCTGCATTCCATTCAATATCTTTTCGGTAGGCGGCATACGGATCTGTAATCAAAGCCCATTCAACATCAGGAGCAAGCGAAAGAGGATGAGTTTCATTAAACTCAATTACTTCTTCCTTTTTTTTGTTACATGAAATTAGAGAAAGTGATACAAGTAAGGAAAAAAATATTAATACAAATGTTCTTTTTGTTTTATGGATTGCCACGTCGTTTCACTCCTCGCAATGACGATTAATTTATCCCAAGTGATTTTTTTATCTGGTCAAAAATATTTATATCTGAATCTACAAAGTTTAATTGACTGATTTTTTCTGGCTCAACCCAATCAGTCTGGGTATGCTCTGTAAGCGTAAAAGGCTCTTTTATTCCATCAATACCAAGCTTAACTCTAAAGGCAAATACAGAACATTCTTTTCCGCTGTGAATAAAGGTGCCTTGTGCAAGCTGTTCAAAAACTTCACAGTCGCAGCCAAACTCTTCCTGCATTTCTCTTTTTATTGCAGTTGAATAATCTTCACCTTCTTCAATCTTTCCACCAGGAAATTCCCATCTGCCGCCCATATCTCCACGCACAATTCTTTTTGCAATAAGAATTTTTCCATCTCTATAATCTATGCATGCCACCGAACGGCTCATAAAAACTCCCTAACCTAATGCTTTACAGTGGTTGTTACTTCTTTTTCTTTGTTATCAGCCACAATTATTGCATCTACTCTGATTATATCATAGTCTCCCGCTTTTGTCGCCAAAGTTTGTTCACCGTCGCGATACACAAGAGACCGTTCTTTTTTTTCTATTATCTGATTATCATTATTTATAAAGAAAACTTCTGTAGTAATCTTTACAGGCGGACTTTTTTCATTTGCAGTTTTATCATTGATTTTTAAAGTCACATAAACCTCATCTTGAAAGGAAAAAGCACTAAGTTCAAATGTAATATTGTTTATTTTGGCATAGCTTTTTGTACTGCTTACTGCAGTAAACACCCATACAAAGCCAATAAAAATAATAAGAGAAAGAAGAATATATCTGTTTGATTTATTTACCCAAAGAACTTTAAAACCTCTTACAGGTTTCATTTTGCCGTCATAGGCATCGCGTACAATTTGAGGAGCATGCTTTAGTCGTTCTTCGCGGTTATAGCGAAAAACAAGCTTTTCTTCTCCTTCTGCATGTCCCTCATCAACATCTTCAAACATCTGTACGCCTGCCTGCTTGTCTGAACTAGTTCTTTAAGATTGCATCAATCAAACTGTCTGTTCTGTACCAGACTGCCCGCGCCTTTTCTTTATCTACATAAAGCGCTGTGATAATTCCGTCAGAAGACAGCGTCATATCATAAAAAAGATTCTCTGCATGATTTATATCAAAATTTCTGTGAAGGATTTTCTGAGATTCATTTTGGATCATTTCAACAGTAAAGCCTGATTCCGTTTTGATTATAAAGAATTTCCATCCGTTTTTAGTTACACCAAGAAAATCATAAGGGATTTTATAAGTAAGCTTACTGTAATCTACAACAAATGATTCTTCGTATGGCGGAATTGAAACCGGTTCTCCATAAAGACCAGATTCGCACGAAAGCGGATAAAGCAAAGTCTGAGTATAATTAATTCCAGACTGAACTTTTGAATCGGCATCAACGAATGAAGAATAATAATCAACCTTTACATACAGAATATAATCATTAGGATCTGGAATTACATTTTCAAGTGTAAAATAGTTTTCGCTTTCGGCATTTGTTTCTTCAATTGTTGGAGTATTTGAAAGACTGATTGGAATCATATAACGTAAAAATCCGTCTGTTCCAAACCAGTAAACAATGAGTCCGTCCGAAGAATTACTTACAACTACAAGCTCATCTTTTTCTGTGGTATAGATTTTTCTTATATAAGGGAATGGTGTTCCGCCAGGGCCCTGCTGACCAATATAATCTACGCTTGAACCGTCACGGGTAATACGAAGAACTGCCTGGCAATAAAGAATGCCTCCTTCCCCCTGCTCCTGTCTGTTTCGTGGAATTGTACAAACAGCATAAATACATTTATTTGAATCAAGCGCAATTTGTCCCGGATAATCAAAAGGATAAGAGATTTCCCAATGAATACTTTCTGCTACAGCCGGATTTTTTTGAATAAGTTCACTTGTACTTGATTCTTCATTATAAAAAAGCGAAAGAATATCGCCGTATGAATTAAGTTCCATTATTTTTTTAGAATAACCATCCACAATGTAAAAGAATCCATCGCGCATAGCTATTCCAAGTCTGATATTTCCAACATCATTCAAATCAGCCACACTAAGCTGCTCTTCAAAATTCCCATAATTAAGACTAAAAAGCTCTGTTTCGTTTATTGATTGAATAGTGTTATTTTTTCCGCACGCACAAAATGTTACGATAATTATGATGGAAACCAACAAAGACATTATTTTTTTCATATATTTTATTATAACATGAATATTTGATAATGAAAATATAATGAATACATTAAAAAAAATGGCGGAAGCAGAGTTGTGGAGGCAAAAACATTCTACAGTGCGGCCGCAAGGCGGCCAACGTATATCGTTCCAAGGCACTGTAGCATGTAGCGGGCTAGCCCGCGGTTTTGACTCCGCAACTCAGCTGGGAGCCATTTTTTTTCTATAAGATGCCTTCTTATTTCATTTTTTTATAGAAAATTTATCAAATATTCATTATATTATATATAGATAGAAAAAAATAATTTCATAAGGATTCCATCATGATTATCGATAAGATTTTGACCGCGATTTTTGGTTCACAAAACGACCGCGATGTTAAAGCACTTAAACCAATTCTTGAAGCCGTAAACGCAAAAGAAGAATGGGCAAAATCACTTAGTGCAGAAGAATATCCAAAACAGACAGAAAGATTTAAGAAGGAGCTTGCAGAAGGCAAAACTCTTGATGACATACTTCCAGAATCATTTGCACTTGTACGAGAAGCTGCATATCGTGTTCGAGGAGAACGCTATTTTGATGTACAGATAATGGGTGCCATCAACCTTCATAAAGGCCGCATCACAGAAATGAAAACTGGTGAAGGTAAAACTTTGGTTGCAGTTGCACCATCTTACCTTAATGCACTTACAGGCAAAGGCGTTCATGTAGTAACAGTCAACGATTACCTTGCAGAACGCGATGCCGACACAATGCGTCCTGTATTTACTTACCTTGGCATGACAGTTGGTTCAATCCTTTCAAACATGGATAACGATGCCCGCCGAGTTGCTTACAACTGTGATGTAACTTACGGTACAAATAACGAGCTTGGTTTTGACTACCTTCGCGACAACATGAAGATTGACCTTAAAGAAAAAGTTCAGCGTGGCTTTAATTTCTGTATTGTCGACGAAATTGACTCTATTTTGATTGATGAAGCCAGAACTCCTCTTATTATTTCTGGTGCAGGCGAAGATGATACTTACAAATATCACGAAGTTGATAAATACGTTGGAGAACTTAAAGAAGTTGCAAAGGATCCAAAAACTGGTGAATATCCTGACGAAACCTTTATGACTCCAGAAGAGCGTGCCGCAATCGAAGGAGACTACACTCTTGATGAAAAATCAAAGCGTGTTTCTTTCACAGACAAAGGTATGCTTCATATTAATGAAATCCTTCACAAGCACAATCTTATTACAGGTGCTCTCGAAGACGAAGAAAACTTTGAAT
>CAMKDH010000151.1 GCA_946411215.1 uncultured Treponema sp.
AAATTGGACCCGGGTCATCGGCAACAACAATTACCATTCCGCCTTTTACACCAACGTAAGAAAGACACATTACAGGATCGCTTGCAACATTAAGGCCAACCTGCTTCATGGTAATCAT
Source organism: uncultured Treponema sp. (assembly GCA_946411215.1). Taxonomy (GTDB): domain Bacteria; phylum Spirochaetota; class Spirochaetia; order Treponematales; family Treponemataceae; genus Treponema_D. The sequence continues at coordinate 119 of CAMKDH010000151.1, forward strand.
GGTACGGCTGCCTGCATAACTAGCCCCTGCTGCAACTTCGGCGGCGGCTTTTTCGTTTACGGACCATTCTACATATGTGCCAGTTTTGTTTTTATATTTAGAGATAAATTCAATAATTTCGCTGGAAGGTGTGCCAGGATATCCTGCAACAAGATTAACTCCAGCCTTCAATGCACCAAGCGCAATGGCCTGATTTCCCATGATCATTTGTTTAGTCATGCGGTTATTATAGCTTAAAATCGTGTTTCTATCAATAAGAACAAGGTAAACAAATTACATATTCAAAAAATTAAGCAGCTGAATACACCGTCTTCAAATAATCAAAAATACTCTGTCTGTATTTATCAAAATCACTCATACAATCATCCGGCAATTCTGCATACAAAGTATTTCTAATTTCATTCTGAATAGTTGCTACAGTTGCATCTTTATCAAAAGGGCTGTCCATCTCTGCAAGAAGGCTCTTTATTTTTTTGAGTAATTCTTTTGAAAGGTCTTTGATTTTTTTGATGTCTTCTTTAGTCAGGCTGTCCTTGAAAAGCATATCGTAGATTGTGAGTTCTTCGTCGCTTTCGAAACCTTCGCGGACATAACGCTTTTGTTCTTCGGTCATGTCTTTTGCAGTTTGCAGAAGATCATTGAAAACCTGTTCAATTACAGCTTTGTCCTGGCTACGGTTATATTCTTCAATTACTTCCTGATAGTGTTTGTAATAATCTATTCTGCCCGGATTTGTTTGGAGCATTTGGGCAAGGCGCATTGCAACTAATTGACTTATGTCATTGATTACAAGTTTTTTGTTTTTGATTTTTGCGAACTCTGTTGCAAGCTTATCAAAATCAATTCGGCTTATATCAATTTTTGCATTTGGTTCTTTTGCTGAGTCAGGTGTTTCTTCTGTAGAAATATATTCGTTTACAATTTCTTCGAGCCCTTTCATTATGTCGTCTACATCTACAGGGGCTTTTGGCTTTGTAAGCTGACGATAGATTGCTTCTAGGGCGTCATGCTGTTCTTTAAGTTCGGCAGTTATTTCCGAACGAACGGCATATTTGTAAAGACGGAAAAACTCTCCAGCCTTTGTACAGAATTCTTTTCTAACTTCATCAGGGGCGGCTACACTGTTTGCTCCATTTTGAATCATTTTGATTCTTGCAAAGTTCTTTGATTTTATCAACTCGTTTATATCAAAGTTATGCTGCTTTAAGAACTCGATGGTGAGGGCACAGTTTTCATAAATTGCCGCAACAAGCTTTTCACGGTCAATTGTAACTTTGTGTCCGCCACCAGCATTTCCACCACCGCTTGTTGTATAATCAACCAGAGCCTTTTCAAGGGCAGTAACAATTCCAATGTAGTCTTCAATAAGTCCGTTTTCCTTTCCGTCGTTTACACGGTTTGCACGGGCAATTGTTTGCATAAGAGTATGAGCCTTAAGAGGCTTATCAAGATACAAAACAGAAAGTGAAGGACAGTCAAATCCGGTGAGCCACATAGCACAAACAAATACAACGCGGAATGGGTTATCTTCATCCTTAAATTCTTTATCAAGTTCGCGATCCATCATCTTTTTGCGATGAGGAATAATGTCTATGTCATGCTTTTTAAAGTATTCAATTTCACCTTGTTCCTGGCTGATAACAACACACATCTCTGTTTCTTTCATCCAGTCGATTTTCTTTTGAAGCTCCATGAGAGTCTGTTCAGAATCAATACCAGCACAAGAGGCTTCAAGTTCTGTGATTTTTTCTTTCCAATATTTCTGGCAGAGTTCCAGCATCTGTACACTTGTAAGACGGTCCACAGAAACAAACATTGCCTTTCCAGTCTGCCAAACTTCTGAATAATGATTTACAAAATCTCTTGCGATTTTATCAAGGCGTTTTGGATTTCTGATTATATGAAGTTCCTGCTTTATAAGATTTTCAACCTTAGCTCGCTTTTCTTCATCATCAATTTGTTCAATAGCTTCAAGAAGTTTATCGTTTATTTCTGGATTATCAAGCAGAAGTTTTTCACCACGGTTTTCATAATAAAGAGGAACTGTGGCACCATCATCTACAGCACGCTTAAAATCATAAATAGAAACATAGTCACCAAAAGTTCTCTGAGTGATATTATCAAAACTAAAAAGTGGAGTTCCGGTAAACCCAATGCGGCTTGCTTCCGGCAAAAGTTTGCACATATTGTTTGCATAAACTCCGTTCTGGCTACGGTGTGCCTCATCACTGATTAAAAGAATGTCGTAATCTGTATGAATCGGCTTTTCATCCGGCTGATTAAACTTCTGAATTAGAGAGAAAATGTATGAAGGATTTCCTTTGAGTTTTGTAATCAAATCCGAACCGCTGGAAGCAATATACTTTCCGGCTTTTACGTTTCCAAGACAGCCACAGGCTTCAAAAGTTCCGCTAATCTGTTTATTAAGTTCCGTACGGTCTGTAAGAATGACGATTGTCGGTGAGCCTTCAAGCTTACGGTGAATCTTTTGTGAAAGGAAAACCATTGAATAACTTTTTCCGGATCCCTGTGTGTGCCAGAAAACACCAAGCTTTCCATTTTTGAATTTGCGTGCTTTGTAATTTTCGAATGCCTGATTAACACCAAGGAACTGATGGTTTCTTGCAAGAATCTTTACTGCCCTTCCATTTGAATGGTCAAACAGAATAAAGTTTTCAAATAAGTCTATAAAGTTCTTTTTATCGCAGATACCTAGCAGCATTGTTTCAAAAGCAACAGAACCTTCTTCATCATCTTCGCTAAGACGTTTCCATTCGTGGAAAAACTTAAACTTAGAACCAAGAGTTCCAACCTTTGCTTCCGGGCCGTTTGCAAACATTATAAATGCGTTGTAGTAAAAAAGCTGAGGAATTGTATCCTGATAATCTTTGTAATTATCGTTATAAGCATTTTCTACAGGAATATCATCACGCTTAAGTTCAACAAATAAAAGTGGAATGCCGTTTACAAAGCCAACAATGTCGGCACGGCGGTGATAAACTTCTCCCCAGATTTTCATTTCCTGAACAGCAAGAAAATCATTTTCTTCCGGATGATTAAAATCAAAAAGCTGAGCTTTGCGTTTTACATAGTTTCCATTTTCATCCTGAACATCAACTTCAATTCCATCTTTGAAAAAGTTATAGTTCTTCTCGTTTGTCTGAATTGCAGAATCAGAAGAGATTTTTGTATTAAGGATTTTTAAGACCTGTCCAAAAATATCATCCGTCATCCAGTTATTAAACTTGAATACAGCTTCTTTTAGATAACGGGTCAAAAGAATTTCTTTATATGATTTACGGCCAATAGATTTAAGAGACGAATCATCACCGAGCACTTCATCATTGTAGGCATAGAAAGTTCGCCACTTGAGAGTGTCTCGTAAGAGTTCGATTGCACTGTTTTGAACAAGCTCGTTTTCGCTGTATTCGTAACTCATATATTTATTATACCACAAAATAATTATAAAATCTTTTTTTCTTGATTTTAGGACTAGAATCTCCTATAATAATTGATATAGATCCTATTAAGGTGAAAGTGGGCTACATGCCATGCGTTTCGAAAGGAACCTAGCCTTATATTGGGTCTATTTTTTTTGCTTCCAGAGGATTCTTATCTGAATAGTAATTATTTGGATATTTTGCTGTATCAAAGATATCACAAACAAAACTGATTTTATCTTTTAAATAATTATAATATCTGAATTCCCCTTTTTCGTATGCACGTTGAACTGTCCAAAGGACATAATCTACCGCCCAAAGCATAGGCTCTTCGCTGCTTTTCTGAATGATAATTCTGATATTATTTGTATTTTCTTTATTCCATTTATTCTTAAATATTATAATTGCTTCATTTATAGCTTCCTGCATATTATCCTGTCTTACAACATTTCCCATAGAAGAAAAATAGCAGTCAATTTCAGAATATAGATGAAGTCGATTTTCAAGCAGCTTCGTTACAAGATACTTATAAATCCTTGCTTCTTTCAAATCAAATTTCTTTCTGAATAATTCAAGATTTTTTCTGGCTACTATACATTGAAAACTAAATTTTTGAGACTTTAAGAATTTATATACTTTTTCACGAACCTCTGGACAATCCATGCAGGCATGAAGCATTTTACTTGTACATTTATTAACAGATGGAATATCTTTCAAATAATCATCATTAACTAATTCTGACTGTAATGCAAGTAGACCTTTTCTAAAATCTTTTGGATCTTCTGTTTCCAAATAACCAACTATGAATACTTTGCTTGCATTTCCTGTTTCTATTAAATTTACACCTTTTCGACCAAGGATTTGCGGATCTCCAGCCTCATCAAAAAAATAGTACATTTTTATATCTTTTGTTTTCTTCATTTTTGCCTCAGTTACATTATAGCAAATAATAGAATTTTAAACTTCAACTTCTCCATTCATTAGTTTTGGAAGAAGTTTATCGCGGGCTGATTGAAGAAGTTGGATTTGAATAAATAATGATAACTCCTTTTTTATGTATGGCGATACAAGTTTTTCAAAAGCAGATATAATTTCATTTGTTGGCTTTAGTATTTTTTGTTCTCCTGTTCTAATAGGACTTAGATTTTGTTGTGCAGCACCATTTGCAAGATTATTCATCATAACAAACATATCTTTACTTCTAAAAAGTGTATATGTATATGCCGGGTACTCCGATTTCAATTTTGCAACACGTTGATTCAATAAACAATTCTCAGAAGTTACAAGACAAACTCTTCCAACGTTTCCAGTTAGAGAAAGTAAAATATCACCAATTTCAAGATTACACCAATCCGGCATTTTTGATGGAACGTCTTTTACTCGATTAACATTAAATGAATCAAAGGCTCCATCTTGTACATTTTTTATGGTTATGATTTTATATTTACCTTCATTATCAAATGAATCACTTTTGAATGCAAAACCATTCAGTAATTCTATAAAGCTATCAATTCGTTCAAAACTCCACCCCTCCGGTACACCATCAACTATCTTTTCATTTTCATGGCCGGGGAAGTTGAGTTTTACAAACCATTCTTTGTAGAGCTTCTGTGCTGCTTCTTCCAAAAGTTTTATCTGCTTGCGGTTGTTTTCTATGAGGTCATCGTATGCAGAAAGTATTCCAGCGATTTTTTGTTGGGTTTCTAGTGGTGGAAGGCAGATTTCGATATTTCTCAATGATGTAAGACTTACCGTTCGCTGAGCTGCACCGATTGCAGCTGCATCAGCCTTAGCATAAAAATCTCTACCGAGCATTGTATAATATAAAAAACTAGATTCAATCTTGTTTGGACGAAGAATGGCAATGTGGCGTTGAAATACAAATTTTTCATCCCTCTTCAGTAAAACTGGAATTCCAAAAGACCCAACTACAGAATATAGAATATCTCCTGTCTTAGCTTTTCGCTTGTTATCAAGTTTTTCATAATATGTTTCAGGGACAAACATCGTATCAGTAAAATCAAGCTGATTATCTTTTATGTTTGAAATTGTTACAAACGGAATTCCCTTTTCAGCTTTTGGTGGAGGTAAATGGTCACCATCTGAGATAGATTCACATATTTCTTGTAACTTAACTTTCTTCCACTCTGTTGCCATTTATTTTCCTTCTGTCAGAAGTTTTCTGTCTTCAACATTTTCCAGAACCTTCATCTGCTGGATAGCGATTTTGTTCAATTTTTCCAATCGTTCGCTTTGTGGCATTCCGTCATTTATAAATACCGCATTCAGATTTTCCATGTTGCTAAGACAAATCAGCTGATTTATTGTCGCATAATCGCGGATGTTTCCTTTTAAGTCTGGATTTGCTTCCCGCCATTGTTTTGCGGTAACACCAAACATAGCTACGTTTAGCATATCTGCTTCATCTGCATAAACAAAAGATTTTTGAGCGGGTGTAAGCTCGGGCGGAATAAGATTCTGCTTTATAGCATCTGTGTGAATACGATAATTGATTTTTG
>CAMKDH010000152.1 GCA_946411215.1 uncultured Treponema sp.
CCGAAAGTGGCGGCTTAAAAAGCGGCTGATGAAAACTATGGCAAATCGCCCTGATTTAATTGCAAGTGCGCGTGCCAATGGTCAGCTTACTGAAGAAGCCGAAAAGATGATTGAGGAAATTACCGAGACTGTTTTCCTTAAAAAGGAAAAGAAAAAACGGTCGAAAAAAAATGGAACCAAATAAGAGATTGTCGGGTCAAGCCCGACAATGACAGGTTTCGTGGAGAATTATCATGGATTTGATTAAAACTATCGAAGAAACACAGAAAAGACCTGGAGCTCAGGACTTCAATGTTGGTGATACTGTAAAAGTATTCTTCAAAATTATTGAAGGTAAAACAGAACGTATTCAGGTTTATGAAGGTGTTGTTCTTTGCAAGAAGAACGAAGGTGCACGCAAGACATTTACAGTTCGCAAGATTTCTTACGGTGTAGGTGTAGAACGTGTATTCCCTTATAACAGCCCACGTATCCAGAAGGTAGAAGTTGTTCGCCCTGGTAAAGTACGCCGCGCTAAGCTCTACTACCTCCGCGATAAGGTTGGTAAGGATGCTAAAGTTAAGACTTTGGTTGGTGCAAAAGTTACAGCTGCTATGCAGGAACGTAACGCTCGTGCTGCCGAAGCTGCTAAGGCTAAAGAAGTTGCTGCAAATGCCGCTCCAGCTGAAGGTGCAGAAACACCAGCAGAAAACGCATAATTTTATGTCGGAAATCCCGGCATGAATGCAAAAGACCGTCCATTTTTGGGCGGTCTTTTTTTTGTTAAAAAATAAAAAAAAATTGTGAATTCCCCAATTCCATACTATAATCTATCATAGAAAAAAATATAGTAAAAAAAGGAGGCATGATTATGAAATCAATTTTCAAATCACTTCACAAATGCGGATGTGGCATACTTTCTGTAGTATTGCTTGCATTGCTATTAGCTGGATGCCCTGGAACTGCCGGAGAGGGAGATAAGCCTGATGATACTCCTTCCGACACTTCTTATAATTTATCGGTAAAGCAAACTTATGCAACCTGGGTAGAAATTAATTTCTGTACCGTCGAAGAAATGGAAGCCTTGGATTATTATGATTATAAACTTTATAAGGGTAACGAAACAGAACCTTTATATACATCGCTGCTGAATGATGAGGCTTCTGATTATTATAAAAGGATATTTGGTAGCGCCTACGATTCTACCAAACCTCTTACACCAGATACAGAATACACTATAAAAGTTGAATATTGGACACCAGATTGGCATAAATATACAAGGGAATTGAAATTCAAAACAAAAGCTTATGACTTTTCGGATTATACTCTTGAATATGATGATATATATAAAGGTATTAGAATAAAATCTAACGAAATTCTTATTGGACAGGTAGCAGCCTGGCGTTCAGATAAAGCAGATGGGGATTATCAAAAAGTAGCGCTCACAAATAATAGTAATTATGTTGTAGATGTTTATGATAAAAATAATCTGGAAACTAATAAAACATATTATTATAAATTTGCAGTTACAAAGTATAATTACGATACATCTGAATATGATATTTTATATGAAAGTACAGAACCTAAATCTATTACTTTAGGTAAACTCCCTCCAAAAGCTGTTGATAAAGATTCCATTAAAATTTATCAGGGAATTACTGGTGTTAAATTTGAATGGGATGCCGTTAAAGATGCCATTAAATACAAGGTTTCTGTAAAACCAGATAGTGCATATTTGTCTGATCCTGCTTTGGTTGAAGAAGAAATAACAGATACTGTTTATGAATTTGATGCACTCAAATATATTGAAGATTTTACTACCTATTCAGCAATACATTACAGAGATTATAATGTATATATTACTGCTATGAATGAAGCAGGAAACAGCGGATATGTTTATCGTACATTTAATATTGACGATGTTAAGATTACAAGCGTTTCTGTTAATGCCGGACAAAAAGAAGCTGTTTATCGTATTAAAACCAATTTTGATTATGTTGGACCTGGTTGTACTGTTGAATATATTTTGAATTCAGAATACTCTGAAGATAAAATTAATAATGAAAATCTTCTTGCACCAATTTCTTCTTCTCCAGAAATTATAAGAAAAGATTTGCAAATTCATACTGAATATTATACATCACCTAAAAGTGGTTATGTTTTTGTAAGAGCCACATATAAAGACAAAGATGGAAATGATAAACAAACAATTGCCTATAAGTCAGTTAGTAAGTTTACAACAGGCGAATTTGATGCAATAACTGATTTAGAAGTTGTAGAGGTAAAATCTACTTCTATCAAAATTAAATTTACTGGACTTTCTGCTGAGCAGAAAAATGGACAAAATGTCTACTATTGGGTAAGGGCAAATAATAAAGATCCTGAAAAAATAACAAATCCTGCTGGTGCTGTTATAGAGAATCTGGAGCCAGGAATAAATTATTCATTAAAAGTAATTGCTACTAATGATAGTTATGTTACTAAATATGATTTTGGAGATTACGAAAACTATGCAGAAATAGAAGCTGCAACAGATTCTGGACTTTCAAAGCCAACAAATGTAACTTTGTCTGAAGAAGAAGGAGCTTTGGATACACAGCCACTATTAAAGGTTACCTGGGATAAGATTACAGAAGATGACGGTTCTGGTAATGTAGCTTACGAAGTTGAATTCAAGATTCTTAAAAAGTCTTCATTCAGGAAATTTATACACAAGGTTGGAGAAGATTATGTGAATGCATATACTAATACTTACGAAGCAACCATGCTTGTAAACGCTGGTAATAGATATCTTGCTCGTGTTGTAGCCTACAAAGTTGATGAACCGGCTTGTAAAGTTTATTCAGATACTAAAGAAATTCAATTCCAAAAATATGACGACAGAACTTTAATTACAGCTCTTACATACCCTGCAGATGTCGGAAATCATAAGGCTGGAGATGTTATTGACTTTACAGATACTAATGTTTGGGAAGGTGAAAACTTTGTTCCAAGATCTTCAACAACAACTGGTTATAATTTTGGAATCACTCAGTTTATGGGTGAAGCCAGCAATGAAAAAATCAGAATCCCTACCGGTGATCCTGCATATTTTGCATTCAAAGTTAGCTTTGATGCAGAGGAAGATGCCGATGAACAAGGAATTAATTCAACCTATACACCTCGCCTTATTTTTATTGATGAGTATGCATTCTTTACAGCTACTGAGAGACAAGGTTTCGGTCGCTTTGGTAATATCTTTATTGTTATTCCTGAAACTGATGGTTATATTTTGAAAGAGTTCCCTGATTCAACTGGCTATTTGTTCTCTTCTGTAAATATGCCATACTTTAACAGAGAATCTGATGGTAGTCTAAGATCTACTACGTCGGCAGCTTCTGCAGGTATTGCTGTTGATGAAACCTGGATTTATAACAACAGTGTTTATGTTGGAGTAAAACAAACTGTGGCTGGAAATGTAGGTTTCAGCTACTTCTACTAATAATTCGTTACGGGTTTTTCTATAGACCATCCCCCCGTTACTGTGTTAAACTTTTTGCATGGTACACGGGGGGATTTCCGTTTATACAGGGCAGCTTTCTCGACTGGGGATACCTAAGCAGACTTTAAGGGAAGGGAGTCAGGTGCTTGTTCGCATTATTGCCGATAAGGGAGGCGGACGGTACGAAGGTTCTGTGGCGGGGGCTCGTGTTTCTATTACTTCTAAACAGCCGCTTGCAACGGGAACAACTTTTACTGCGTCAATCAGTTCTAAAAACGGGCAGATCCTTCTTACTCCGAATCTTGGAGAAAATAATATTGCACAGCAGACTTTTGAACTTTCGGTAATGCAAAATGAACAGCTTGCATCCTTTATTCAAAGCTTTGGGCTGCCTGCTGACGAAACAAGCTTTCATCTTATGCAGCAGATGAAACAGCTTGGAATGAAAATGGACTCTGCGCTGCTTGCAAAAATCTACAACCTTTCTGTTAAATTCAAAGGTAAAGAAAAACGGGCGGGGGAGCTTCTTTCTATTCTTACAAAAAAGGGAATTGATTTTTCGGAGGAAGATTTGCTTGCACTTTTGCAGGAGCTTGATTCAAATCCGGATGATCAGGACGATGGCCAAAAATCAACACAGCAGAAATACAAATTACTAAACAAAATCAACAGCATAAAAAATACGTGGCAGATGCTTCCTTATGAAATTGTTTCTGCTGTGGGACCGCTTGCAAAGGGCTCTCTTGGATTTTTTGTTGATGAAGCAACAAGTCTTAAGCTTTTGAACGTTGAATGCAATTGGCTTAGTAACAATCACAAATATTTATTTAGTCTTGAGTATCTTAAAGGGCAGTGCACTAATATAAAAATGAGCGGGCAGGGTGTTGATGTATCAAAGCTTGCCTATATTCTTGACGGACGTCTTAGTGCCTCTGGAAAACAAATCAGCATTGAGCTTGTAGAGCCAGAACTTATAGAAGGAACTGCCTGCGGACAGGAAGAGTTTTTTGCTTTTGGAGGTGAAGTATGAAAGATATTCCACTTTCAGAGCAAAAGGCTGTAGCTTTAAAATATCCTAAAGGTGCCGAAGCCCCATTTGTAATTGCAAACGGAAAAGGACTTCTTGCAAAAAGAATCCTGGACGAAGCACGCGAAAATAATATTAAAATAGAAGAAAACACTCCTCTTGTAGAATTCCTTTCAGAAATTCAAGTTGGAAGTCTTGTTCCTCCAGAGACCTGGGAAATTCTTGCACAAATCTTCAGCGTGATTTTGAAGGAGGAGGAAAAATGAACACAAAAATCACAGGAAATGCTGGAGAAAATAAAGCCGCCGATTATCTTGCAGCCCAAGGATTTTCAATAATTGAGCGAAATTTCAGGACAAATGGCGGAGAAATTGATATAATAGCTAGTAAAGATGATGTAGTTGTATTTGTTGAGGTAAAATCGCTGCCAAATGGTACGCCTGAGCTTCTTCAAAACGAACTAAATCGCCGGAAATTGCAAAGAATTGTAAAAAGTTCTAAATGTTTTCTGTTAAAACATCGACAATATAGTAACAGTTATGTCAGATACGATGTAATTGTTATTGATATGCCTGGCATGCCAGATGTGTATCATATTGAAAATGCTTTTACGGAGCTTTTATGACAGCGGGTGGAATTTCAACGGCGACAACTACAATGGTTCTGGAAAAAACGGATGATAGCAGATTGTCACCACGTCTTCTGGAATTAAGGAAAAAAATTCATAGTGAGGAATATCTCGAAAGTGCCATTCAGCGTATTGCTATGGTAATTAGTAAAAAACTTGTCGAGAATCCTGAAGAATTGAAATTGCAGGAATAATATGGATAAGCGTCGCAACAGAAAGCGTTCAAACTGGAACGGACAAAAGAACAACCAGCAGAAAAATCAAAATCAGAATCAAAACCAAAATCAGAATTCTGATGCTAAACAAAAGAAAGTATTTCAGTTTAATCACACAGTTTACGAAAACGAAGAAGCAAAACGCGAACGCCAGAAGGCAATTCTTGAAATTAAAACGCGCGAAACTATTTGCGCAAAATGTGGCCAGCCAATTACCGAACTTGCAAGTTCTTTATGCGACAAAAAAACAGGTGCACCAATTCATTTTGATTGTGCCCTTAAAGAAGTTGAAGCTGGCGAAACTTTAGGCGAAAAAGAAAAAGTAGCATATATTGGTCAGGGACGCTTTGGCGTTCTTTATTATGAAAACCCACGTGACCAGAGAAAATTTGTAATCAAAAAAATCATTGAATGGGAAGACCGCGAAAAAACGAGCGAGTGGCGCGATGAGCTTAGTGGTCTTTACAGCAAAGTAGAATAATCCCAGATGTATATTACAGTTCTTTGCAAAGTCGTAGATAACTACGGCGATATTGGCGTTGCATGGCGAATGTGCAGGCGCCTTAAAAAACTTAATCCGCAAAATACAATTTCTCTT
>CAMKDH010000153.1 GCA_946411215.1 uncultured Treponema sp.
TTTGCATTCAATGTCTGCTTACTCATTTCTTAAAGCTCCTTATATCCTTTAAAATGATTTTTTGGTTGCCAACCCGATAAACTACCGGAAAACGGCAACCTTTACTTCTCCACCCAGGATTCGAACCCGGACTCTAAGCACCAAAAGCTCGTGTGCTACCATTACACCAGCGGAGAATGTCAATGTATCAAAATCAGTCGGCGTCGCCACCAACCTCAACATGACCAGCTTCATACTCTGCAATAATTTTTTCTTGCAGTTCTGTTCTGAACTCAGGACTAATTGGATGAGCTACATCCTTATACTCCCCGTTCGCGGTTTTTCTGCTAGGCATAGCAATGAACAACCCGCTCTTTCCTTCAATAATCTTTACGTTGTGTACAACAAAGCAGTTGTCAAAAGTTACTGTAACATAAGCACGTAACTTGCCTTCATCTTCGACTTTGCGAATTCGTAATTCTGTAATTTGCATAGTCTCTTCCTCCAAAAAACTTTTTGTTTTTTACAGCAAACGTACAAGAGCACAATTCCAGGTTGCAGCAAGCAGTTTCATATTAGTTTTTGCTCGTTGCTTTGATGTAAAAACACCATATAATGTAGAACCTGATCCCGACATATCACAGAAATCGGCTCCACATTTTTTTAACGTACCCAACGCGATACTCAAATCACTGTAAACACCACAAAGCGAAGGAGTAAACGTATTTTTGAAGCGCCATTCAGAAGGATTTTTTTTGTATTCTTCTTCAAGCTCTTCTAAAATTACAAAATCATTATCAATTCCGCTTTCAAGATACTTATCAACTAACTGATAACCCTCTTTAGTAGAACTGAATATTTCAGGAAACACCAGAATAAGATATAAATCTTTTCTAGATGGAATCTTCTTTATTATTTCACCACGACCAGAAACAACAGCACAACCTGTTCCGTCCTTATCGCAATGCATAAAGAAAAATACATCGCTTCCTGTTTTTGATGCAATGTAATCAAGCTGCTTAGCATTAAGATTAACCTTGCATATTTTTGACAGCACCCTTATGAGCGCTGCTGCATCAGAAGATCCACCGCCTAGTCCGCCTCCTGCCGGTATTCCTTTTTTTAAGTTTACAGTTACTCCTGGTACCTTTACACCTGCAACGCTGCAGAAGGCATCATATGCATTAGTGAGAGTGTTCTGTAAAGGGAGTTTCAAGGAATTACATTCGACGAAACAGCCAGTTGATTCTGATAAAGTAACCTCCAATTCGTCGTACAAATCAACCGTCTGAAATATACTTTCAATACTATGATAACCATCAGTCCGACAGGGAAGCACCCGCAGATTAAAATTTACCTTGGCATAAGCCTTTTCAGTAAAGTTTTTCATCAGCATTTTATATTATACTAATTTTCAAACTGTTGTCAAACACAATGACTTTCCTAAAAAAAATATAACAATACATTAATAAATTCCAAAAAGAAACGTTATATTTTACTAACTTTTTATTATATTTTTTCATAAAGGTAGTTGAAAAATCCTTGTGTTTGATATATCTTGTTGATGGGTGAGTTTCCTAAAAGCAAAGATACGGGGTGTCTATGTTCGAAGAGCCAGAGCTTGATGAATTATCAATTTACATGGATGATGACTTCGACGATTTTGACGAAGAATTCGATGATGATTTTGATGACGACGAGGACGATGTCCTTGACGACTTTGACAACGAAGATGAACTTTACTACGACGATGTTTTCAAAGAAGAAGAAGATATAGACGAACCGTATGATGATGTAGAACCAGAAGACGGTTACTACACCTCACGACACCGAAACGACGACGAAGACGATATTTCGTTTATTGATAAGTACGATCTGTAAACTGGATTGCCGCGTCATTGCGAGCCGAAGGCGAAGCAATCCACTATTCTAATTCAATTACCTTTCCGTTAAACCAGAGTTTCTCAAGATTATAAAACTCTCTTGCCTGTGCAGACATCAGGTGAACTACAATTGAACCTAAATCAATAAGATTCCAGTCATCACCATTTGGACTTCTACGGTTTACAGGGTGAATTTCAAGATCATTGTCTTTGATATAATCTTTTATCTGTTTTGCAAGCCCCTGCTGCTGAGTTGAACTTGTTACAGTTACAATAACAAAATAATCAGTCCAGGAATTCAATCCGCTGATATCAATAAGAGTAACATCACTACCCTTTCCATCCTGCATGAGCTTTGCAATTTCAATTGCTTTTTCTTCTGTTGTTTTCATATACTTAATAAGAAGCGCCCGGAATTACATATGCACCGTTGAAATCTCTTCCAAGAATAACAGTAAAATCAACCATGCTGTCGCCTGAGCTTCCATCCTCCATTTCATCTGCTTGTTTAATATTTGTACAACGGATAAGCTCGCCTACCTGACGTGCTACCGCTTCGTTTCCAATGTGATCAACAATCACAGTTTCGGCATAATCGTTTGAATCGGCATTTACAGCACTAAGAACATCATAACTTGCATTCTGATAAAGAGTTGCAGTACGACGTGCCAATCCCTGGGTCTTAGTACCATTTTGAATTTCAAGAACATATATTCTGTTAGAAATTGTTCCGTCAGAAGACATAAGCATATAGGTTGTCTGCTTAACTGCTTCTTTAATAAACTCACCGTTATTAAGAGGGAACAAGAGCTGCTGTCCGTCTACATTACGAAGAGAGCCTGTGATTGTCTGCTTAATAATCGATTCTGTATCAATCTGAGAGATTTCTGAATACAAGGTTTCTTCTTCGTAATCTGCAAGATTTGTATTTAAGCTCACAGAAAATCTTTTAAAGTTCTTGCTTGTATTAAAAATCTTAAAGCTCTGATCATGAAGACCTGTCAAGAACGCACCCATTACATTCTGATATCTGTCTTGAATTGATTCTTCTGTTTCTTCTTCATCGCGATATTTAAGGTAAACGGCAATCTTATCTCCATCAAGAGTAACGGCACCAGAAGGAAGCAGCCATCGCTCGCCTTCTTCGGAAACGCTGTCTATTGGAGATGGAATAAATACGCGCATTCCACCAAACATGTCGCACAGACGGATAAAATCTTCGAGCTTTACCATTGTTGTATATGGAATAGAAATGCCAAGCATCTTCTGAACTTCTGTTCTGTATGATGCCATGCCAAGTTCATTGTATACTGCTTCAAGTTTATCTGTTCGACCAAGCGACTGAAAAATTGCACCGGTGTATCCCGGAAGATTTATAACAGCAGCTTTTTTTGTAGAAGTATCAAGAATAATTATATTTGAAAAAAGAACAGAGCCGTCATCATTTTGAACAACAAAAAGTGTACGCAAAAGAGTATCATGTTCAAGCGCATCCTCTACACTATTTGTTTTAAGAGAACGTGCAAAGAACAAACTCAAAGCTGCAATAACTATAACGATAAGTGCTATAAAGAGAATACCTTTCTGTTCATTTCTTAGTTTCTTCATTTAATTATCCTAAAGATTTTGGGGCTTCTAATTGTTAGCCTTACTTACAACCTTTTCATAGTATTCTATCATTTTTTTAGTCTCTGGGTAAACTTCATAACCACGACTTGTTATATATTCGTAATTTTCTTTTATAACCGAAAGATACTGTTCATCAAGTGATAGTTTAAGAAGTCCTGCTCTGTATTCATCTGTAGACTGAGGACGACCAGGCTCTGTCTTGTCTGCAAGAAAAAGAACTTTGCCCAGGTCACATAAACCAACACAGCCCGAAACATGATTTGCTACGGCTTCAAGAATCTCTTTATCATCAATGCCAAACTTTTCTTTCATCATAACTGCAGCAGCGCGGCCATGAAGGAGTGAAAGCTTTGCCATTTCAAAATCAGTAACAGGATTGCCGTCTTTTTTTGCAAGCGCGAGCATTTTTTCGTGGGGCATATCCTTGCACATATCGTGGCCTATGCCTACAAGATATCCTTTGTTTGTATCAAGACCATAACGCTTACACAACTTTACACACATTTCTGCAACACGAACAGAATGGTCATAACGTGCAGGCTTTACATGTGATTCTGTATAATCACGGATTTTTTCTATTAACGAATCATAGTCCAGGCTCACGATGCAGATCCTCTGTAAAAATTATTTCTTTCTATATATTCATAAACTGCCTGCGGCACTAAATATTTGAAACTTTGTCCCTTATCAATGCGGCGGCGGATATCTGTAGAAGAAACAGGCAGCATAGGATTTTCAATATAAATATGAGGATATTTAAAATTATCCTTATCAAACTTTACGGCAAAGTCTCCTTTGTAATCGCCAATAGGTTTGCTTTCGTATAAACAGTCTTCCATTGCTTTTACATCAGGATAACGATGAACAATAATAAGATCTGCAAGAGCACTCACCTTTTCCGGATTGCGCCATTTTGAAAATTCAGCGGCAACCTCATCTCCCATTACAAAGGCTAATTTCTGGTCCAACTGACCTTCATATTTTTTTGTCAAAAACTCCAGAGTATCAGAGGTATAAGAAATGCCACCTCTTTCTATTTCGCAAGACTCCAGTTCAAAATGACCATTTCCTTCGCTTTTGCAAAATTCTTCAATCATTTTCATTCGGTGTTCGGCGGCAACAATTTTCGAAAAATCTTTATGAGGAGGAGCATAAGTTGGTACAAAAAGAACTTTATCAAAGCCAAGCTCTTTAATAATTGTATCTGCGAGCATTGCGTGCCCTATATGAAGAGGATTAAAAGTTCCACCAAATACTGCAATCTTCAAAGCTTGCCTCCCCCAAATTTATTGTTCACTTCCCGGATACTGAATATTCTCATCGTCATCATCTTCAAAACCGGCACGGTCTTTCATAAAGCTGCTTCCAAATTCAGCAGTGCCTTTTTCTTCGGCAACAAGACGCTGCTCCTGACGATTTACAAGCTGCACAATCTGATTCTGAGCATCCTTCATTCCACGACCTGTGTGAACAGAAACAGGAATAACAACAGTCTCTGGTTCAGCCGCCCGGATTTTTTCTGCAGCTTCTACAGCATGATCAAAAGCACCTTCAACATCAATTTTGTTTAACAAAACAATGCGCGGTTTTTCAAGAAGACTGTCTGAATATTTTGAAAGCTCGTTGCACAAAGTATCGTATGCTGTAAGATAATTTTCGTCGCTTGAGTCAATCATAAAGATAAGACAAGCTGTACGGGTAATATGCTTAAGGAATGTGTCGCCAAGGCCAAGACCTTCACTGGCGCCTTCAATAATTCCAGGAATATCTGCAATAATAATATCGCTTTCGTCATCTACGCGAAGCACACCAAGATTTGGAATGATTGTTGTAAAAGGATACGGAGCAATCTTTGGACGCGCATTTGTAAAATATGTAAGAAGCGAAGATTTACCTGCGTTAGGAAAACCTACAAGACCGGCATCAGCCATAATAGAAAGCTCAAGCTTTAAGAAACGTGTCTCTCCACGCTGTCCCGGGTTAGCCTGACGTGGAGCTTGATTTGTTGAACTCTTAAAATGAACGTTTCCCCAGCCGCCGTTACCGCCTTTTAAGAAGGTAAACTGTTCGTCGCCCTTTGCACTTGAAAAGTCATAAATGATTTCTTCTGTTTCGGCATCGCGGATTGTTGTTCCAGGAGGAACAGGAATTACACAGTCTTCTCCGTCTGCACCATAGCGGTTCCAGCCCTGGCCGTCCCCTCCGTTGCGGGCCTTAAAACAACACTGATGACGAAGCTTTGCAAGAGTACGAAGGTTTCGTTTTACAGTAAAAATAATATCACCACCCTTACCGCCGTCACCACCGTTAGGGCCACCATGAGGAACATACTTTTCCCGGCGGAATGCTACACAGCCGTTTCCACCGTTACCTGAGCGAACTTCAATTGTTGCTTCGTCAGCAAAACCTATCATA
>CAMKDH010000154.1 GCA_946411215.1 uncultured Treponema sp.
TGCCTTGTAATTATATACATGGCCGCCTTGCGGCCGCACTTCAGAATGTTTTTGCATTCACCCCTCGCCCTCCGCCATTTTTTTAAGTTTATTCTATAAATGAGAAGCGTGATAATTCATTATAAATCAACAGAGAAATTGATATTTAAGGAGAAGTTGTTGCCGGAAGTGCCGGTGGTAAAGAGGTATGCTAGGGTGTAAGATATTATATCAAACCAGGCATGAGTAGCTATGGAATCTTTCAAGCCGCCCTGGTCGTAGATCCATTGTAAAAGCAAGGTTACTCCAGATTGATAAAGTCCTGAAGTCAAAAGAATTGTAAACCAATCATACCCTGCATTTATTGCCTGAGGAATATGTACTCCTGGAAAAATTACGGCATCTATAATCTTTGCTGGAATAATACCAAGTGAGATCTTCATTTCTTCATAACCGGTACCACGGAATAAGGCCTCTTCTCCTATACCAGTCATTGTAAAGTTAAAGCATGAAACTGCAAAAACAGCTGCTGTGCCCAACGCAATCGGAACCTTGTATTTTCCAAAATAGGATTCTCCAGTCTTGAATACGCTGTTATCAAAGCCAGCCAAACAATCATAACCCAACATAATAGCACTAAATGCAGCAATAGGAATCCATACAGATTTCTTAGAAAGAATATTGGGATTAAAAGGGGCTGTAAACACATCTCCAAAGCTAAGGTCTTCGTATTCGTGATAGGTCCCATCTTTAGCCATAGAACGTGCTTTTGCATAACCTTTGTATTGAAGCCACATATTTGTTTTTAATCCAGAATTCGCAAAGACACTTGCAATACTTGGGTTGCCATAAAGATCAGGATACTTACTCAAAAAAAGTCCAGTTGACCAGCTGGTAGTACTTATAGCTGTTCCAGTCAGTGTATAAGAAGGATTAACTATAGCGGCAGGAATATTTAACAAGATTGATTCCGTGCTTATATAATGCATCATCAAATCTTGTGGAACAAATAGTTCACTAAGACTCATCAACATAGTTCCAAAATAAGGCACATAAGCTGTGGTTGCAACCTGCGCATGAGAATATTCTTTTTCAGATTGTTCATTATTATCCTGTGCAAAAACAACGCTTGAAGAAACAAAAATCAATAACAATAAAACCAATAAACTTTTTTTCATACTCACCTCTGTATTAATACTATACGAGAAAGAATGAATATTCAATATTTTTGCGAGATGGAATTCGGCTAGGAGCGATTTTTTTACATATGAACCTATACTTAATTGATTTCCAAAAACATTGTTCCATATTATTCTTTCTGTTATAATTATCCTTATGATAAAACACACAAAAAAGACTGCATGGATATTTATTGTATACGGGTTAATTGACGCAACTGCGAACTTTTTGAGTACTATAATTCCGGCTACTAATTCTTTGCCGGCGCTGCACAGAGGGTACATGCAGGGATGGATGAATTTTCTTACAGATCATGAAGTTGTAATCAATATAATAACTGTCTTCAGTTTTTTAATACCAACATTGCTGTGCTTAGGTTATTCTGCAAGAATTCTTCGTTACGGAAAAATAAACAAAACAGGAAAATCTTTTGACAAGGGCTTTATAAACATGCCGCTAGTATTTTCGCTTTATGGAATTACGGGCTGGATTTTTTATCTTCTTTTTGAAGTTGGTGCACTTTTAATTGCAAAACAAAGCTATGAAATTGATATGCTTCGAATTCTTTCTACATCGGTGATGTATATAATTCTTGAAGCTCTGTTCAGTTTTACACTTTCATTTTTTATAATGGAAACGCTTCACCGTCAGATTTTCCTGCCAAAGTTCTATCCCGAAGGAAAGCTTGCACGTTTTAATCCCAAAAAGCCGTCGCTTTCTACTTTGTTCCAGGTATTTTATATTTCTGTAGGTGTATTCCCTATCCTTTTTTTAGTTACCGTTTACACTACTCTTGTAGATAATTACGGCCTTCCGTCAGATAAAAAGATTTTTGTTATTCTGGGTTTCATAGTTGTATTCAGCATTCTGATTCTTGTGATTTTTACACACTTTTTTACAACCCCGCTCCTTAAACTTAAAAAAGGAACTGAAAAAATAAAAGAAGGTGATTTTAACTATAAAGTAAATATTGTAAGCAACGATCCGTTTGGCGAGCTTGCAGACACCTTCAACGACATGACAATCTCTCTTGATGAAAAAACAAAACGACTTATTGCTGTACAGAATTCAGTATTAACAGGCATGGCAACTATGGTCGAAAGCCGCGACAATTCAACAGGCGGTCACATCAGAAGAACAAGCGACTGCGTGAGGGTTTTTGCAGATGCTCTTGATTTGCCGCAGGCCTTTCTTGAAAATGTTGTAAAGGCAGCACCTATGCACGACCTTGGAAAAATTGCCGTACCAGATGCCATTCTTCAAAAGCCTGGAAAATTCACAGACGAAGAATATGAAAAAATGAAATCACATTCTGCAGAGGGCGCCCGTATTGTAGAAAACGTTCTTTCAGAAGTAGACGACCTTGAGTTCAAAAAAATCGCCATAAACGTAGCACATTATCATCACGAAAAATGGGACGGCTCAGGTTATCCTGATAAACTCAAGGGCGAACAGATTCCTCTTGAAGCGCGCATAATGGCTCTTGCCGATGTATTTGATGCACTTGTAAGCAAACGCTGTTACAAGGACAGTTTTTCGTATGACAAGGCCTTCCAGATAATACAGGAATCGCTTGGCACCCACTTTGATCCAGAGCTTGGAAACAAATTTATTGCATGCAGAAATCAGCTTGAAGAACTATATAATGGATATAATTGATGTATGAACAAATATAGTGTATAATAATAGATTGAGTGAGTTTGATTAATTTCTATGGATCATAACTATACAGTAACTATTATAATCTGTATTCTCAGTATGTTAATGCTGGCAATTGATGTCGGCAAAAACACAATTCTTAACAGAAGCGATATCAAATGGTTCAGAGCTTCTTTTATTTTTGCTGCAGTTGGTGCTGCCTGTGAATACTTTGGTGTTCTTTTTGACAAAACAGGCTGTGCTCCACAAAAAATCCATTGGCTTATAACATATATTGAATTCTGTATTTCTCCATTCCTTGCAATTTTCCTTGCACGCAGTTGTGGAATGAAAAGAACAACCAAGCCTATGGTTATCGTTATGATTCTTAACGTAATCCTTCAGACAATTTCGCTTACAAACGGAAAGATTTTCTCAATAGATGAAAATAGCCTTTTCCAGCGTGGTGATGAATACTGGCTTTATGTTTTCTTCTGTGCAGTAAGCTTTATTTACATTCTTTTTGTTTTCGTCCTTATAGGAATAAGAGCTAAATTACGAAACCTTATTACAATAATTCTTATTGCATCCATAATGATTATAGGTCAGACTGCAAACATAATCGACGGAAATATCAACTCCGGATACCTGTCTATTTGTGTTACAGCAGTTCTGCTTTATATATTCATTCAGAACATGTTCCGTCAAATAATGATGGAAACAATCAATATTGAAAAAGATATCTCAAGTCATGATGCCCTTACAAAAGTAATGAGCCGTATTTCTTATGACAGCAAGGTTAAAGAATTTGATAAGCTGATTCGGGAAGAACCTCTTACTGTAAATTTTGCAATCTGCGAATGTGATTTGAATAACCTCAAGCTTATAAACGACACCTTTGGTCATGATGCCGGTGATAAATACATCATAACCTGCTGTAAAACAATATGTGATATTTTCAAGCATAGTCCGGTATATAGAATTGGTGGAGACGAGTTTGTTGCAATTCTTCAAAGCGATGATTACGAAAACCTTGATAAAATCAAGCAGTTTGTAAAAGAAACAACAGAATCAGAAATCAAAAAATCTGTATCTTTATTTGAAAAAAAATCCTTTGCTGCCGGTTTTGCAGTTTTTGAATACGGAAAAGATCACTGCTTTGGCGATGTAATGAAACGCGCTGATATAGAAATGTATCAGAACAAGAGAATACTTAAATCCCTCTAAAATTCTACTTCTTCATCAAACAGCGGAGTACTAAAATATCGCTCTGCAGTATCAGGCAAAACAGTTACAACAGTCTTACCTTTACCAAGAACACGCGCAAGTTCAAGAGCAGCAGCAACATTTGTACCACTCGAAATACCGCACATAATTCCTTCTTTACGAGCAAGGTCACGGCTAGTTTTGATTGCCTTTGAATCTGAAACAAGGAATATATCGTCGTAAATATCTTTGTTCAAAATTGGAGGAATAAGACCGTCGCCAATTCCCATCTGCAGGTGAGTTCCTACACTACCCCCGCTAAGGATTGCGGCATGCTCAGGTTCAACTGCCCAGATTGTAATATCAGGATTATTTTTTTTAAGAACTTCGCCAATTCCTGTAAGGGTTCCGCCAGTTCCAATACCCGAACAAAAACCGTGAATAGGACCGTCTACATCTTCAAGGATTTCTATTGCAGTCTGTTCCCTCTGAATCTGCGGGTTAGCAGGATTTTCAAACTGCTGAGGAATAAACACATGAGGATCCATGTGCTGCATATAAAATGCTGTATCAATACATTCCTGAATGCACTTACCAATATCGCCATTGTCATGAACAAGTTTAACTTCGGCACCATAATGTTTTACAAGCTTACGGCGTTCTTCGCTAACGCTGTCAGGCATAATGATTACAGTTTTATAACCGCGAACAGCACCAATAAGAGCAAGACCAATTCCCTGGTTTCCGCTTGTTGGTTCAACAATGATTGTATTTTTATCTATAAGGCCTTTTTTCTCGGCATCCAAAATCATATTAAAAGCAGTACGAGTCTTAATAGAACCGCCAACGTTAAGTCCTTCAAATTTAACAAGAATGCGCGCCATATCAGGCGTTACCATTTTTTGTAATTGTATAAGTGGTGTATGACCAATCGATTCAAGAATGTTGTTATAAATCATAGTCTATATTATAGCCTTTTTTCAAAGAAGTTGGAATATAAAAAACGCCTGTGCCCGGAGTGGAAAATGGACCAGGACAGGTTTCTCAGCTGGACGGGGCCATTTTTCACGGAAGGGCACAGGCGTTTTTTCTTATAAATTCACCTGCAAAAAAAGTCTATTTTGTAGCCAAGATAGCAATACCTGGCAATGTTTTTCCTTCAAGGAATTCAAGTGATGCACCACCACCAGTAGATACGTGGCTCATCTTGTCTGCAAGGTTAAACTTGTTTACAGCAGCAACAGAGTCACCACCACCAACTACAGTCATAGCACCGCGTCCAGTAGCATCAGCAACAAGCTGAGCAACAGTAGCAGTTCCCTTAGCAAATGCGTCGAACTCGAATACACCAACAGGTCCATTCCATACAACAGACTTAGCTGTAGAAAGAACTTCCTTGTAAGCTTCAATTGTCTTAGGACCAACATCCATAGCCATAAGGTTATCAGGAATATCAACACCGTCAACAGCAACAGGAGTAGCGTTAGCATCGAACTTGTCTGCAGCAACATGGTCTACAGGAAGAACAATCTTAACACCCTTAGCTTCTGCGTCTGCAAGGAGCTTTTTAGCTGTATCAATAAAGTCGTCTTCTACAAGAGAAATACCAACTTTGTGTCCCTGAGCCTTGAGGAATGTATAAGCCATACCACCACCAATTACAAGAGCGCTTGCGTTCTTCAAGAGAGATTCCAAAACGGCAATCTTAGAAGAAACCTTCGCACCACCAATAATTGCTACCTGTGGTTTTGGAGGATTTTCTACCATTGGCTGAATGTATTTAACTTCTTTTTCCATGAGGAATCCACCAACAGATTCAAC
>CAMKDH010000155.1 GCA_946411215.1 uncultured Treponema sp.
TGAACATTACAGAATGGCTTAAGCAGTATTCAAAGGAACAGGACGACTCTTATGTTCGCGGCTTCCTTGGACGAATGCTCTTTAGCGGCGACGAATCCCTTAAAAAAGTAAAGGTTCTTTCGGGAGGAGAAAAGGTTCGCTGTATGCTCAGTAAGCTCATGTTAAGTGGCGCTAACTGTATTACAATGGATGATCCAACAAACCACCTTGACCTTGAAGCAATTCAGTCACTCAACGAAGGTTTGATTGCATTCCCTGGAGTTCTTTTGTTCAGTTCACACGACCACGAGTTCATTCAGTCTATTGCAAACCGTATTGTAGAAATCACTCCAAACGGAATTATTGACCGCATGATGAGCTTTGATGATTACATTACTGACCCTCAGGTTACAGAGCTTCGCAAAAAGCTCTACGAAGGAACTGGCAAAAAGATTAAGTATAGAGTTTAAATCTTAAGGCTATCCAAAAAATTACTAAGCATATCATGAGCTTCTTCCTGAGTAAATTCCTTTGGCTCATGATATTCAATCAGGTTTTGCGGAATCTCATCTAAGAAACGACTTGGTGTGCATTCATTAATCATATTAAGTCGTTTTCTTCTTTGACATGAAGTTAAGAAAAGTTTATCGCGTGCACGAGTGATGGCAACATAAAAAAGGCGTCTTTCTTCTTCAACATCTCCGCCGTTTTCTTCAACAGAGCGTGCATGAGGAATAAGGCCTTCTTCGCAACCCGCAATAAATACAACAGGAAACTCAAGCCCCTTAGATGCATGAATTGTCATAAGGTTAACTTTTCCCTTGTCATTTTCATCATCACCGTTGTCGCGCTCCATAAGTGTAATGCGGTTTAAGTAATTAAAAATACTCGGGTTATCGTTGTCGGGATCTTTTTCCCAGGTGTCAATTGAATTCAAAAGACTTTCAATATTCATAAGCTTAAAGCGCACTGCTTTTTCACTTTTTGAAAATTCGCCAATAAGATAATCCTTGTATTCAATATCTTCAACCATCTGACGAACTTTGTTGCTCAATCCGTGTCCGCTAAGAATATTCTGCCTTTGGGTTTCTATAAGCTTCATAAACTCAGACAAATCTTCTTTGATAGCATCGTTAGCAGGGGACCCCGGACGGTTTATAAGAGAATCCATTGCATTCCACATTGTGCAGCCATTAAGCTTTGCTTCATCATTCAGAAGCTGAATTGTTGCACGGCCAATTCCACGACGCGGAGTATTGATTATGCGGATTAAGTTTATATCATCATCATGGTTTGCAATTACGCGAAGATAGCTTATGACATCTTTAATTTCTTTTCGTTCAAAAAAGGATGTGCCTCCGCTCATTGTGTATGGGATATTATTTTCAAGGAACGCTTCTTCCAAAACCCGTCCCTGAGTATTTGCACGCATAAGAACACCAAACTCATCATATTTTCTGTGTTCTTCCATTGCAATTCCAAGAATACTTTCTGCAATAAAGTTTGCTTCATCAGTTTCATTTTGAGGTAAAAAAACTTCAATTGGTTTACCGCCGCCGTTTCCACTCCAGAGCTTTTTATCTTTGCGGTTTGTATTATGACTGATTACACCGTTAGCAGCTTCAAGGATTGTTTCTGTAGAACGGTAATTCTGTTCAAGGCGGATTTCTGTTACGTCAAAATCATGTTCAAAATTGATTATGTTCTGGTAGTCGGCACCACGCCAGCTGTAAATACTTTGGTCGTCATCTCCTACAACTGCAACGTTCTTATCTGCCAGAAGATGCATCATTTCGTACTGCTGATGGCTTGTGTCCTGAAACTCATCAACCATTATGTATTTATAGCGTTCACGATAGCGCGCAAGAACATCAGGATTTTCGCGGAATAACTTTATTGGAAGAACAATCAAATCATCAAAATCAACAGCGTTATAAAGCTGGAGACCTTCCTGGTAAAGCTCATACAACGGTTTATACATATCATTTGCAGTTTCCCAGTTTTTGCGGCCTGTTTTTATATTAGAAATAAGGTTGCTGATTGTGTAAATATCCATTGCTTCCGGGCTGAACTTAAGCTCACGTCCACATTCTTTTATAAGTGCAATGCGGTCAGTCTCATCATAAATTGAAAAGTTTTCACGCCAGCCAAGCTTTGTGATTTCCTGACGAAGGATTTTTACACCAAAAGCATGGAATGTTGAAATTGTAAGATTCTGAAGCTTTTTTTGAGTAAGGCCTTTAATTCGGTCTGCCATTTCTTTTGCAGCTTTGTTTGTAAAGGTCAGGGCAAGAATCTGGCTTTGAGGAATACCCTTATCGAGCATGTGAGCAATTCTAAAAGTAATTACGCGAGTTTTACCACTTCCGGCGCCTGCAATAATAAGAATTGCACCTTCTGTAGTTGTAACTGCTTTGAATTGTTCGGGATTTAATTCGTTTTTCAGGGATTCCAAATCGAGCATGAACGTAATATATCACATTGAAGTTAATTTTTCTATTATGTATAATACAATTAATAAGGAATTTTATATGAATACTACTGTATCTTCTTTTTTAATGAAACATAATTTTGTAAACCATATTGATGTACTTTCGCTTGCTCAGGGCATCCTTGACGACATGCGCAAAGGTCTTAAAAAACAGACTTCTGATCAGGATATGATTCGCACTTTCTGTAATCCTCCAAAGAATACTGCAAAAAATCAGAGTGTAATTGTAATTGATGCTGGTGGAACAAACTTCCGTTCATGCCTTGTTACTTTTGACGATGCTGGAAACCCAACAATCAGTGATATGGAAAAAACACGCATGCCTGGTGTTGAACGCGAGCTTAGCCGTAAAGAATTCTTTGAGCAGTTTGCAGTAAACCTTGAGCACCTTAAGAATAAATCTGACCGCATTGGATTTTGTTTTTCATATCCTATGGAAATTCAGGAAAATGGAGACGGAATCCTTCTTGGCTTTTCAAAGGAAGTAAAAGCACCTGAAGTTGTAGGCTGTAAAGTAGGTGAGTGCCTTAAGGCTGCACTTGCAGAACACGGCTGGAATACAATTAACCGCATTACTATGTGTAATGATACAGTTTCTGCTTTGCTCGCAGGTGCTGCATGTGCCGGAGAAACTCACAGATATTCATCATATATCGGTTATATTCTTGGAACTGGTATGAATGCCGCTTACTTACAGCCAGACTGCGATTGTTGCGGTATTGAAAAGCAGATCGTTGTTTGCGAAAGCGGAAAATATCGCAGTGTTGTACGATCTGATTTTGATATTGAGTTTGATAAAACTACTGTAAAACCTGGTTCATTCTTCCTTGAAAAACAGTGTTCTGGTGCTTATCTTGGCCCAGTTTCAACAATAATTTTGCAGACTGCTGCTCGCGAAGACCTTTTTAGTGATGGAGTTTCAAAAGCAATTCTTGCACTTTCAGAACCGCTCACTCTTATAGAAATGGATAAGTTCCTTCACGGACCTTTCAATAAAGACAGTATCCTTGGAAAAATTGCCTGCGAAGCTGCAACCGACGCCGACCTTGATGTAATGTACCAGCTGCTCGATGCTGTAGCAGAGCGTTCTGCACGTTGTTCTGCCGCAATTCTTACAGCCTGCGCAATTCAGACAGGAGCAGGAAAGAATGCTGCAAACCCAATCTGTATTTTGTGTAACGGAACAACCTTTTACAAAACCTGGATGGTCCGCGAACGTACAGCCGCATATCTTGATGAGATTTTAACAAACAAGTTAGGCATCTACTGGGAAATTGTTTCTGCCGAAAATGATATTACACTCGGTACCGCGATAGCTGGGTTGATAGAATAGAACCCATTTCACACGGAAGCGGCAGAAGTTTTTTTATTTTTATTTGATTGATTTTCATTTCTATGTTATAATTGTTAATAATGCTATGTGAGGGGAAGCATGTCATTTAAACAAAGCTTTGGAAAAATTTTTGTCCTTATCTTAATTATAATCATTCTGGTTATTGGCGGACTTTTGTGGTTCGATTATCTTGGAATTGTCCGTGTAAAAAATGTCTTTTCTCCAGTTTACAAACTCATGGGAAAGGATGTACAAACCTCTCAAACTGCTACTCAATCAAAACCCCTCGTTGCAAATCTTGATGAAGACCGTCTGAACAAACAAAAACAGGCAATTGATATCCGCATTGAAGAGCTCGATAAGCGTGAAACAGAGCTTGAAGAGTCAGAAACTAAAAATGCCCAGATTGCAGCTGAACTTGCTGAACGTGAAAAAAATCAAGAAGAACGTGAAAAAACATTTAACTTGACCGTAAAAAAATACGATGATAAAGAAGTAAACATTGAACAGATTGCTAATAATCTGAACGGTATGAGACCGGAAGCTGCCGTTGCCATTCTTGTTGCTATGGATGATCAGGTTGTAATTGACGTCCTACGCAAGGTAGAAGAGATGGCAAAGGAAAACGGATCCTCTTCTATGGGTTCCTACTGGCTTTCTTTAATGCCATCTGACCGGGCTGCAGAAATACAGCGGAAGATGCTAAGTAAACCGGAGTCCCTGGAATAACCGCTCAATCTGGCAATCCTTCAATTTTGTTTACAAGCAGGAGGATTGCCAATGCAGGCAATTATTTCGGATATCATCGTAAACCAGGCCACACAAAACGGCAATTTACAAGTATCCCAATTAATTCAAGATAATTCCTCTCCTCAGACCTCTTTTATGGATATGCTGAATGCAATTCGTTCGCAGGAAGCTGATGTTCCGGAAAAAGAAACTACTTTAAAAACATCTTATCAGGACAAAAAAGCACCAGATGTTTCGGAAACAAGTGAAGATTCTAAAGCTCAAGGTTCCGAAAAGACTGAAGATAAAAAAGATGTTGTAGAAGCACAAGAAAATCCTGAACAGAAAAAGAATATCCAGATTAAACATGACACGTCTGAAAAACAGGTAGAGGATACTGGCAAGAAAAATCCTTTGGAAAAAGAAGTTGGTACAACTCCAAAACTATTGAATACACAACATTTGGAAACTGCCGAAGCAAAGGATAACAAAAACGTAACAGATAATTCAAAGATCAAGAATCTTGCAGACAAAAATAAACTGCAGAAAAATCCTGATGAAAAAAATCTTAATGCCGGTAACAATGAAGAACTTGCAGATTTAACTCAAGTTCAGGAAAACAATGCTGTTTTACAGAATGCTTTATCAAACAAAGTTTCAAAATCAGAAGGTAAAGTAGAATCAAATGATTTGAACAAGGATACAGTACTTGAAGTTGATGCAACTAAAGTTTCTTTGTCAGAAAATCAGGATAATTTTACACAGAACAAGCTTTCTGCTGATGAAAAAGTTTTTGCTCTTGATAAAGAAGGAAAAATTATTGTTCATGATCAGCGAACAGAAGTTGAAAATGAAAGTAAACCTGTAGAAAAAAGCAGTTCTAAAGGACAGGTTCAGGTTAAGCTGGATAATCAGAATAACGCAACAATAACAATGGAACTTGCCGAACAGAATGCTTCGGAAAATATTTTATCTTTGGATAATCAGACTGCTGCCAGTGATGGTTCAAACTTCCAGGCAATGCTTTCAAATCAGATTCAGGCAAATGCTCCTGAGTTTGTAAAAGCCGGTTCGCTTATCCTTCAGGATAATAACAAAGGAACAATAAATCTTGTACTTCATCCGGATGATCTTGGAAATGTAAAGATTCATCTTTCAATGGA
>CAMKDH010000156.1 GCA_946411215.1 uncultured Treponema sp.
TTCATACCGCAAAGACCGATTGTGTTAAAGTGATTTGTGAGTGTTTTAAGATAGCGTCGGGTATAAGGGAAAAGTCCGCCATCATAAAGCTTCTGGATAACCTTGCGTTTAATACAAAGGCTTTCTTTTGCAAGGTCCATAAGATAATCAAGTCTGCGGTAGAATTCTTCTTCATTCTTAGCAAGGTAGGCAATCTGTGGAAGGTTGATTGTAACTACACCAATAGAACCTGTGAATTCATCAGCACCAAAAAGACCACCACCACGGCGGCGAAGTTCACGCTTATCGAGCTGGAGACGGCAGCACATAGAACGAACATCGCTCGGGTTAAGGTCTGAATTAACAAAGTTCTGGAAGTTTGGAGTTCCGTACTGGGCTGTCATTGTAAACAGAAGCTTAGCGTTTTCTGAATTCCAGTCAAAGTCGCGTGTAATGTTATATGTAGGGATAGGGTAAGCAAAACCGCGTCCTTCGGCATCACCTTCAATCATAAGCTCAATGAATACTTTATTAATCATATCCATTTCTTTCTGACAGTCACCGTATGTATAATCCTGTTCTTTTCCGCCTACAATTGCTTTTTTGTTTTTAAGGTCATCAGGACATACCCAGTCAAGAGTGATGTTTGTAAAAGGAGCCTGTGAACCCCATCGGCTTGGTGTATTTACACCGTAGATGTAGCTCTGGATGCACTGACGAACCTGTTTTTCTGTAAGGTGATCTGCACGGATAAATGGTGCAAGATATGTATCGAATGAACTGAATGCCTGAGCACCTGCCCATTCGTTCTGCATAATACCAAGGAAGTTTACAATCTGATTTACGAGTGTAGAAAGGTGAGTAGCAGGTGTTGATGTGATTTTATCTGGAACACCGCCAAGTCCTTCTGCAATCAACTGACGAAGAGACCAACCTGCACAGTAACCGCTGAACATTGAAAGGTCATGAATGTGGAAGGCTGCTGTTTTGTGGGCTTCGGCAATTTCTTTAGAATAAATATTGTTGAGCCAGTAGTTAGCAGTGATTGTACCTGAGTTGTGGAGAATGAGCCCTCCAAGTGAGAAGTTTACGTTAGCATTCTCATTTACACGCCAGTCGCTCTGACCAAGGTAGCCGTCCATTGTTTTGTTGATGTCTACCATGAGGTTTTTAGCGTCACGTACTGCTTCGTGGCGGGCACGGTAAAGAATGTAGGCTTTTGCAACTTCTACTTCGTTTGCTTCAATGAGTACGCTTTCTACAATATCCTGAATTTCTTCAATAGCAGGAATTGAGTGCGCACGTGCACCAGCAAGCTGAAGGCGGAGTTTTTCTTCTACCTTGTCTGTGAGTTCAGAAGCTCTGTCTGGATCCTTCTGTTTTTCTACAGCTTCAATTGCTTTACTTATAGCTGTCTCGATTTTTGTGCGGTCGTAATCAGCTATTTCACCCGAACGCTTTACTACTGATTTAATAAAGCCCTTTGTCTCTGAGTCGGAACTGGAACCTAAGAAATTCCGCCATTCCGGAAAGATTGACTGTTCACTCATTTTTTCCCCTCTTGTGCCTTTTCGGCACCCCTTTTATCAATATTTTTGACTTCTGTAATAAATTCATCAAGATCCTCAAAATGTCTGTAAACAGATGCGAATCTGATGTATGCGACCTTATCGATACTGAATAGTTTTTCCAGCACCAGTTCGCCTAATTCAGCGGTTGAGATTTCGCGTTCATCTTTTCCTATTTTGATTGCCTGGTCTTCGATATCGTTGGAAATCTGTTCGACCATGACTGTAGGAATGGGACGTTTCTCGAGAGCACGGTCAATTCCTTTTTCAAGCTTAGAGCGGTCAAAAGGCTGACGTCTTCCGTCTCTCTTTACAACCATAAAAGGTTTTTCGTCAATGCGTTCGTAGCTGGTGAATTTATAACCGCATTCCTGACATTCTCGTCTGCGGCGGATGCTTTCCCCGTGCATCAGTGTTCTTGATTCAAGAACCTTGTCTTCTAAACTCCCACAATAAGGACAACGCATTTTTTATTTCCTTTTTGAATTAATAATACATTTAGTGTCGTTATTACATCATATAACACTAGATATGATAAAACAAGTGAATTTTCTCAAATTTTGAAAAATATTTAAAACTTTTTTCCTTGACAAATCGCGGCTTATGTACTTAGGGTAAAAAAACTGAAAAAAAGAAAGAAGAAAAAGAAGATATAAATAAAAAATGAGGAGCCTATATATAAAAAATGCGGAGCGAAGGTTCACATTTTGCGGAACGTCCTCTTCTTTCAGTGGAGCAAAATGTTGCAAGTTTTTGAAAAAAACTTGGTAAGGTTACGAAGTAACCGACGTTCTTCGCGTAAGCATTTTTTATTTTATAGAATGAGTATTTTTTATCTTATAAAAGTCCTTTATTATTTCTTATGCTTTTTGCTCTTTTTATGTTTTGATTTTTTCAGTTTTAATGGCTTCTTTCTTTCGGAAGGGATGTAATCATCATCTGTAAAGGTGCATGCCATAACTATTGAAACAAGAACAAATAATACAATACAGCAGTAAGGAAGCCAGTTTCCAAAGCGTGCATAAGGTGTTAATTCGCGTCTGTAGATAGGAACATCATAAGCAAGCGAAGAATCTTCAAAAAGCGGCTGATCTGCAATAACTGTACCGGCAGGGTTTACAACAACAGAATAGCCTGCATTTGTAGAGCGCACAAGTGTTGTTCTGTATTCAATTGCCCTGTAAGAAGCTATACAGAAATGCTGATATTCACTGGATTTTTTGAGAGACCAGGAATCATCAGTAAGATTTATGAAAATTTCGGCTCCATTCAGGAAAAGCGGTCGTATAACATCTGTAAATGCATCGTCAAAGCAAATTGGCGCACAAATTCTTACCAGAGGCTGCTTATTTTCCTTGGCGGTCTGATATGGAATTGAGATATTGATGTTTTTTACGCGCGGAACTGTCTTTTCGCCGTAATAATCACATGGAATTTCAAAATAAGTAAGCTGTTCACCCTGAGTCCAGCCTGCAGAAATGCCTACAACCTTGCTGAAAACCTTTTTAATTATAGGGTTATTTATTCCCGGAATTGATTCTGCAAACGGAACAAGGTGTAATTTACCGTAATAGCCCCTGAAATGAGCCTCGGAATCAAACATAGCGGCAATATTATAGTATCTGTAAGACGGAACTTCTTCTGTTGTAACCGTTCCATCCTCATGTGTGACCATTTTTGGGGTATAATCAGTTTTTCGGTATACACCGCCAGTAAGCAATGGAACTTTATTGTTCTTTATAAAACTGATAAGAGGATTTTCAGAAGGCTCCCACTGGTATATTTCATAGGCACCAGGGAAACTTCTTTGAAGAGAACCTTCACTCCAGACAATCAGCTGAGGCTTTTTATCAAGTTTATTAAGTTCATCAACTCTTTGCTGAGTAAGTTTTTCTGATTTTAATATTGTTTGTGAATCCTCTGAAGAAAGCCAAGGATCATAATTCTGCTGAACCATTATTGTTGAAAGTGTTTTATCTGGAACACGTGGCTTAGAATATTCCCAGTTGCCCCAGAAAAGTGTAATTGCAAAAAGGATTGCAAAGGTTTTAGCAGCATTTATTACCGGGAAAAATCCTTCAAACTTGTAATCTGGGAATACTTTATACGAATTAATAAGGGTAATTGCGGCTTCTGCAACAATACAATCAAACATAACTGTAAGGAATGTTATTCCGTAAGTTCCCGTAATTGAAGCAAGCTGGGTAAAGGAATGCCAGCGGTACATTGCAGAAGAGATAGTTCCCCACGGATATCCTATAAAGCCTGTTGATTTTACCCATTCATAAAGCGTATAAAGTGCTGAAAAATATAGAATTCTGAAGGCAGAATCTTCGTAAAACGGCTTTTTTATTGAAAAAGGAGCAAGTTCTCTGTATTGATGCGGATAACGTGAAAAAGGAACATATATAAAAAGTGCCATTATTGCACCCTGTGCAGCGGTTCCAAGTGCCGAAGCACCTAATGTGAAAATGGCAAAATCCTTAAAATATGCCAGCCAGAAGCTTGAGCATAAATGTGTTGTGAGTGATTGCATAAAGCCCAGAAGAAAGGCTTCTCTAAAACTCTTAGCTTTTCTTATAGCAAAATAATATGGAATAATGGCAATAAATGCATAAAAAGGATTACCGAGCAGGAACAACTCGTTTGGAATGCCCAGAGTGAGCAGGAGACCGGAAAAAACTGAATAAAAAACTTGTAAAATCAAGGTCATTATTTTATAATAGAATATCTATATTTATTTGTTGTCCTTTTGAAATATAACGCTCTTACTCAAAAAATGCAATAAAAAGAAGTGGACAAAAAAAAGTGAAGGTGTGGGGGATTTAAATTGAAAGTACTTAATGATGTTCATAATATTGAATACGGGAAGAATCCGGATATTGCTGTAAAGGCTCCGGGGCGCTTTCACCTCATTGGAGAGCATTCGTGGTTTTTCAAAGATAAAACCTTATCTATGGCAGTAAATCTGCCTGTATATGTTGCAATTTCTAAACGTGATGATCTTTCCTTAAAATTTTATTTCCATCAGCTTAACGAAAGAAAAAAGGCAAGCATATCTACATTAAAACTCAAGAAAGAAGACAGATGGGCTAATGTAGTAAAAGCTATTGTTTCAGGCTTTATTTCTATGGGTTATGACCTGTACGGAATGGATATAACTATTTTCAGCGAGATTCTTCCTTCTGCAGGCTTTGGAATTACTTCTGCCATTAAATGTGCTTCTGCAATGGCAATAAATGAACTTTTTGAACTTAACTGCAATGAACAGCAGCTGTTACAGGTTATAGAACGCGGAAACAGACGCTTTTTGCAGACAAATAACTATATTGCAGATAATTATTCGGCTTTGTTTTCTAAAAAAGGCAATCTTATCATAACAGATCATAATAAAAACACATGGGATTACATTCCGTTTAATTTTGAAGATAAAAAAATCTTCCTTGTTGATACAAAAGTTCCAAGAGTTTCTGTTTGGGATGAGGAATCGCTTTTTGAACCTCAGAATGCACTTTTATTAGGTGATTTACGCGAAAATAAGAATAATGCATACGGCGGATGGCAGTATGTAAACAGCATAACTGATATTAACGAAGAGCTGTCTGTTGTAAGTGAAGATATAAGACGTAAGCTTCTTTGTATTATCCGTGAGCATAATGATTTACTTGATGCACGCGAAGGACTTGAAAAGGTTGATTTCTTTAAGTTTGCAAGATCTGTAAACCATAGCCATGAAAGTATGCGCGATATGTATAATATTTCCTGTCCTGAAATTGACTGGATTTTGAAACGCGTTGGCGAACTTGAACCAAACCTCGAAATGATTACAAATCCTGTTTCCTGCGGAAGAATTACCGGAAAAGGCTTTGGACGCTGTCTTTATGCAATTATCAGACAGAGCGATGAGGAAAAATTCAAGAAAAGGATTCTGGAGTTTGAAAAAATCTTCCAGTATCATCCGGAAGTTTATGAAGTAGTTCCGTCGGAAGGAACTGTTGTAATAAAAGATTAAGCAACTTTTGAGGAGCTGCCTAAAATAGTAGACTATAAGGATTTTTCGTTGTAAAATATATAAAAAGTAACTGGGTGGGACCAATGGCTGAAAATATTTTAGGACAAGGCATTTCTCTTTACAGACAAAAATC
>CAMKDH010000157.1 GCA_946411215.1 uncultured Treponema sp.
GCAACACCAGCAACGATGTATTTAGCAAGCAGGAAGTATACAATAATAAGCGGGAGTGCAGTAAGGGAAAGTCCAACGTAAATAGCACCGTGCTCACGCTTATAAATATCACCATTCAAAAGTCCAACCATGATTGGTAATGTATATTTTGCCTGTTTTGTAAGGATTACAGAAGGTCTGAACAATTCGTTCCAGCTTGTTACGAAAGTGAAGATTGCCTGAGTAGCAACAGCAGGTTTCATAATTGGAAGAACGATTGCATTGAATGTAAAGAATTCTTTTGAACCATCAATACGTGCAGATTCAACAAGTGAAACAGAAACAGCTGGTTTCATATACTGACGCATAAAGAATACCATACTTGGAGACGCAATTGCCGGTAAAATAAGTACGAGCAAATGGTTTGTCATATGGACTCTATAAATCATCTGGAAGAAACCAATGATTGTTACAGTTGAAGGAATCATCATAACACCCATGATAAATCCAAAGAATGCATTCTTAAGCTTCCATTCATACATTACAATTGCATATGCTGTAAGTGTTGAGAAGTACAAAGAACAGATACAAACACCAACAGAAACAAGGAATGAGTTCAAGAAACCAACAGCAGGATTAAAACTCTTACCAGTAAGAATCTTAAAGTTGTTCATCAAATACTTTGAAGGAATCAAAGAAATTGGATGCTGCTGAATCTGATATGTAGAACGAGTAGCATTTACAAGCATGATAATAAATGGGAACAAGCTCAAAATTGCTAAAAATATACAGATAACAAGAATTACTATTTTCAAAATTGACATACTTGACTTATTATTCATTTTCAACTCCTGTCTTTGCCTCTTTTGCAGCAAGCTTAGCTTCTTTAGCTACTTTCTTGTTATATTTCTTAATGGCAGCTTCATCCTTATCGCGCATGAGGTAGAATACGATTGCAGAAGAAATAACGATAATAAGGAACATGATAATACTAAGAGCCGAAGCCTGATTCTTAAGGTATCCACCGCGGAATGCAAGAGTATTAATAAGTACACTTGTTGTCAATGTAGCGTT
Organism: uncultured Treponema sp.; assembly: GCA_946411215.1. Lineage (GTDB taxonomy): Bacteria > Spirochaetota > Spirochaetia > Treponematales > Treponemataceae > Treponema_D. The sequence goes on from CAMKDH010000157.1 coordinate 1,054, forward strand.
ATCCGGACCACTGTTTGGAACAAAGAGTGCTGGAATATCGTACATGTTCAAACCACCAATCAAACTTGTGATGAGTGTAAAGAGCATGATAGTTCTGATACTTGGAATTGTGATTTTCCAGAATACCTGCCAGCCGTTTGCACCATCAATATCGGCAGCTTCAAAAATCTCCGGGTCAATACCAAGAACACCGGAAATAATAATAATCATTGTATAACCATACCACATCCAGGTCTGGATGAAGATGATAATTCCCTGAGCAGTAGCCTTGCTCTGAAGGAAGAATACAGGCTTTTCGATTATGTGCATTTTTATCAAAAGATCATTTACAGGACCCATTGGATAACCAAAAAGCGAGTGGAACAAAATTGCTACTGTAGCAGCAGTAATAATGTTTGGCATATAGAAAAGTACTTTAAATGCACCCTGACCAGGAATTGACAAACGACGGTTTGTAAACCAGGCAGCGAGCAAAAGTGCCATAATCATCTGTGGAATAAAGTTACAAAGCCAAATTCGTACAGTATTTTTTAATGCTATATGAAATGTTGTATTTGTTAAAATAATTTTATAGTTTTCGAAGAACTGAGCACCTTTATAAAAATTAAATGAAATTTTTCCGGCACCACGCAGATCTGTAAAACCGATTATTGCAGTATATAATGTAGGATAAAAATGGAATATTAAATACGCAATCATAAAAGGAATACAAAATATATAACCATATTTTGAATAACTGATTTTTCCTTTTTTCTTCATGTTGGACACCCCAAATCTTGACTAGACTGATTTATAAAAAAACACGATTTTTACATATTACAAATTAGGGCTGCCTCTCGACAGCCCTAATATATGTGGTTAGATACTAACTATTAGTTGATACCGAACTTATCAGCTACACCCTGCTTGAAGTCAGCAATTGCAGCATCGCGGCTCTTCTGTCCGTTAGCATAAGCACGAACCTGATCACGCCAGAGAGCGTTGATATCTGAGTCGTACTGTGTAAGGTTCTTACCATTAGCATAAGCACCAGCTGGTACGAAGTAATCGAACATGTTCTGGCCACCAAGGAATTCCAAAGTACCATTTGAAATGCTCATTACAGTTCCAGAAGATACTGTATCTTTTGTGTTTACAGATGGATCAGCACCTGTTCCGTACTTCCACTGGAATGTACCGTTAGCCCAAGAATAAAGGAGACCATCGCTTGTTGGATCAAGAGTAATCCATTCGATGATAGCCTTTGTAATAGCCTTCTTGTTTTCGTCCTTCAAAGCACCCTTTCCTGCGAGTACCCAAGTACCACCCCAGAAGAATCCAACTGGAGAGTTACAAACAGCCCAATCACCATATGTATCGCCAGCGTTACCAGCCATTACGTAGTTGATGAGCCAAGCAGGTCCGAAGAATCCGAAACATGGTTTTTCACCAGCTTCCTGCATATCAGCATACCAAGCTTCTGTCCAGTCCTGTGTTTCGTTAGACCAACCATTGTCTGTAAGAGCTTTAGATGCATCGAGGAATGCTTCACGTTTTGGATCAAGATAAAGTTTTCCGTTTACGATCCAACCTTTATCAGCAGAAGCTTCATAAGCGTGCCAGATGTCTCCGTCACCAGAAACGATAGCTACACCTTTTTCTCCACATTTTGCAGCAGCTTCCCAGAACTTGTCCCAAGACTGTGAACCACCACCGATAGCAGCTTCGATAGCTTTTGGATCATCTGTTCCGAATACTGTCTTAGCAACTGATCTGTTGTAGATGAAACATCCACCAGTAGCCTGATATCCAAGACCAACTACATCACCCTTAGGGCTTGTTCCGATATCTACAGTATAAGGAGCGATATCAGCCTTCTTGAGAGCTGCGTTGATATCAATACCAAGATCTTTATATGGAGCAGCGTAGTCAGCCATGTCGCCCTGTGTATATTTAAGAACGAAAGCAGCTTCTGCACCATAAATATCAACATCTCCGTTCTGGAGAGCAGGAATAAGAGCTGGTTCATATTCCTGGTTTGTAGTAGCGATAATTGTAGTTTCAAGTTCGAAATTCAATTCTGGATGAGTTGCCTTAAACTTCTCAACCATACCTGGGATTTCATCTGTGAAAGACCACAAATTAATCTTTGTTGGAGCTGCCTTAGCAGCAGGCTTCTTTGAACATCCTGTGAACAAAGCAGCGGCGATTGTGAGTGCACACAATACTGTTAGGATTTTTTTCATTTTCCTTCCTCTTGTAATTAGTTTTTTTATATTAGGGTATAACCCCTATTTATTACTATTGTATATCATAAGTGATTTTTTTGCAAAAAAAAAAATAAAAAAAGGGACATTTTTTACTACAGTTAAACGATTAACCATTACTTTTTTTTACCATTTTTAAAAATCTGTGGTATTATGAATATGGTACAGGGTTATTTATGAAGAAAAAATCTATTAACCCAAAAATCGCAATGTTTCTCTCTACCACAATTGTTGCAATTGTCTTTGGAATAATAGTAATTCTGCTTGAAAACCTGGTATTTACACAACCTTTAGACAAATATGCTTCCATTACATACCTTATAATCATCATTTTACTGTCATTTATAGAGATGAAAGTAATGGAAACCTTCCAGAAAAAACAGATTTTTCCTATATATTATGATTCACTTACCAATTTATGGACCCGACAGCATTTTGAAGAAGAAGCAACAAAACAGTTAAAGGCTAATCCTAAAGTAAAATTCATGCTTATAGAGGCAGATATCCGCGGATTTAAGTTTATAAATCAAACATATGGCGAGGAAGCCGCAGATAAGCTGATTGTTTATTATTCAAAAATCATAAATCACTTTGCAGTAAAGTTTCACGGTATAATTGGAAGAGGTTTTGCAGACAGATTTTATATTCTATTAAAGGTATCTTCTGTTCAAAATGCAATGAAAGAGTTTAAAACAAACATGGAACTTTGCGAAGAGATGACTGCAAAATCAGAAATCCCGTTCTTCCCGAAATTTGGAATTGCATTTCTTTTACCTGATAATAAAAAGCGTGATATTACAATTCAGGGATTAATTGGTCAGGCATCCTTTGCAAAAAGCACAATCAAAAATGATACTATTACCGCCTACTCTGTTTATAATTCAAGACTTCAGGAAAGAATAAACGAAGAACATCATCTGGAAGAAAAAATGCAGCAGGCACTTGATGACGGAGAATTCTTTGTTGTATATCAGCCAAAGATTTCGCTCAAGGATGATAAAGTCTGCGGAGCCGAAGCACTTGTTCGATGGAATAATCCTAAAGAAGGCTTTATGACTCCGGATAAGTTTATTCCTTTATTTGAACGAAACGGATTTATTAAAAAGCTCGACTTTTTTGTATATGAACAGGTATTCAAGCTTTTGGAAAAGCAGATTAAAAATGGAGAAAAGGTTGTGCCGATTTCTGTTAACATGTCGCGCAATCATAACAAGGCAGAAAAATTCATTCATGATTTTTTGGAGCTGTTTAACAAATATGATGTTCCGCCGCAGTATGTTCAGCTTGAAATAATTGAACGATCTTTTATGGGCAGCAACACACTTGGAGAAATTACAAAACGTCTTCACAAAGAAGGATTTTCTGTAGCAATGGATGATTTTGGAAGCGGAGAATCTTCATTAAATATGCTTACATCGATTCCTGTTGATGTACTCAAGTTTGACAGAGTATTCCTGCTTTCTTCAATGAACGAAGACGGAACAATGGATTCTAAATCGGCAGAATTCATTCAGATTCTTATAAACCTTAGCAAGAACCTTGATAAGCAGTCTGTTTTTGAAGGCGTAGAAACAAAAGAACAGCGCGACTTCCTAAAGTCAATCAACTGCGACGTGATCCAGGGATACTTCTATTCTAAACCACTAGTAGAGAAAGATTTTTTAGAGTTTTTGAAGCTGCACGTTTAAGAGTTCCGTTGCCTGTTTAGGGTTTGCCTTACCCTGACTTTGTTTCATTACTTGTCCCATAAGCCAGCCAACAACATTTGTCTTACCGCTCTTGTAATCTTCTACAGCTTTTGGATTTGCAGCAATTACATCCTGAACAATTTTTTCAATTGCACCGGCGTCGCTTACAACTTCCATGCCCTTCTCTTTTATGATGTCTGCAGGCATTTTGTTAGAAGCAAGCATTTCGGCAAAAACTTCCTTACCCTGCTTTGAAGTAATTTTCTGATCTTCAAGAGCATCGGCAAGCTGAGCAATATGTGCAGGTGTTATAGAAACATCATTGATTGTCTGTTTTTTCTCATTCAAAACTGCAAGAAGCTCTGCAAGAATAATATTTACAGCACGCTTAGGATTCTTTGACTGTTTAGCAGCTTCTTCAAAGAACATAGCAAGATCTTTTGAACTTGTGATAGTCTCTACATCAAAGTCGCTCATTCCGTACTGAGCCTTATAGCGTACGCGTTTTGCTTCCGGTAATTCACCAACAGCTTCTTTTGCAGCAGCAATAAGTTCTTCACTTACAGTAAATGGTTTGATATCTGGTTCAACAACAAAGCGGTAATCAACAAAAGAGTTCTTTGTACGCTGAACAACAGTCTTACCTTCTTCATCGTTCCAACCCATTGTTACCTTAAAGCCCGG
>CAMKDH010000158.1 GCA_946411215.1 uncultured Treponema sp.
CATCAGTTTATTCTTGATATGTTCCTGCTTTCACCACAGGGAATTGTTGTTTCTGCTCCTGCAGTTACGGCAACTTTGAATGGATATCTGTTCCTTAAAAATGCGGTTTTCCGTTTGCTTTATACAACTTTCAAAAAGAATACTCCTGGCCGCGAGTTGCTTGATAACCTTAAAAAAGATTCTGCCAGCATGCAGAAGCTTTATATTCCTCAGCTTGTTCAGGCTCTTGGAAAAGCAGATCCTCAGACAACCCAGCTTTTTATAAACAGAATGCAGCAGTTCCGTCCTCGGCTTGTTATGAACATGATTGAAAATCCTGCTGATGCTAATAAGGCTCAGCGAATTAAAACAAGCTGTAATCAGTACCTTGGACTTGATATCGACTTCCTTGGCCTTATGTACCGCGATATGCTTCAGGATAAGGCACTTTCTTCTCAGCTGCCACTTGTTGTTTATAAGCCTCAGTCTGTACTTGGTCAGGCAATCTACAGAATTGCAGACAAAGTTATTGAAACACCTCCTCGCTTTTTCGACGGCGACTTTGATCCAGAAAACTTCAATTCAGATACCTTTATTAATGCAGAAGAAGAAGCAAACAGCGACTATGACTTTAAACTTTCGGGCATAGAAGATTTAGTTGGCGGTGGCGAGCTTACAATCGGCGAACTTGCCGAAATGATTAAAACCCAGCAGTTTGATTTGATTCAGTTGAAGAAAGAAAATCAGTTGCTTAAGTCAAAGCTTATAAAAGCAGCACAGCAGGGATTTAAGATTTAGAGGTCAAAATGTTTTTATATATCAATTTTCCTTCATGGATTCACCCGCAGATTTTTCCGGGAGTAAAATTTCTTGGACTTTTAAGATGGTACGGGCTCATGTATGTTTTTGCCTTTGGCACTGCATACTTTTTGCTCAAGAAAATCGCGAAGGAAGGAATGCTCAACGGACCAAACACTCTTGGAAAAAAATATACAATCACCGAAGACGATTTGTTCAGCTTTCTTGGTACAGGCATCTTATTCTTACTGCTTGGCGCAAGAATAGGCTCTACACTCATCTACAATAGATCAGGATATTATCTGCACAAACCGTGGCTCATTTTCTGGCCTTTTGATGAAAACGGAACATACACAGGGTTTGCAGGAATGTCTTACCACGGTGGATTTATTGGCGGACTTTTGGGAATGATAATCTGGTGTAAAATCCACAAGCAGCCAATTTCACGCTGGATAGATGCAATGGTTTGCTGTATTCCTTTGGGCTATACCTTTGGCCGCCTTGGAAATTTTTTGAACGGTGAACTTTTTGGCCGTGTAACAACAATGCCTTGGGGAATGGTTTTTCCTTTTGCAGAAGGCTTTTCGTCTTCGCTTGAATGGGTTCAGAATTTTGCTGCCAAAATCGGCATGGATATTTCGAATACAAGAATCGTAAATCTTCCGCGTCATCCTAGTCAGCTGTATGAAGCATTTTTTGAAGGAATAGTTCTTTGGACAATAATATGGCTTTGCCGTAAGCACAAAAAGTTTGATGGAATGCTTGCTTCAATTTACACAGCGGGTTATGGATTCTTCCGCTTTTTCATCGAATACTTCCGCGAGCCTGATGAAGAAATTGGTTTTATTTTTGGCGACAAATCTGCAAATATTTACGAAAATTCTTCACTCACAAACTTTTCTACAGGTCAGTTCCTGTGTTTCCTCATGATTTTGGGTGGAGTAGTTGCAGGGGTGACTTTGTATTTTATAGCAAAGAAAAAGGCAAATTCTGCCGATAATAAGAAAAGATAACTATAACTTGAGGTGTCTTATGAAAAAAACAGAGATTTCTCTTTTGATTTGCGCTTTTTTTACAGCAGTTTTGATGTGTGGCTGTAAGTTCAACCTTACAAATACAAAATATCTGACAAGACCTGATATTGATATCGAAGAAAATCAATTTGTAATTATTGCTCCATACATCAGCACAAATACCGAAAGCATCACAATCTATCGTCAGAACATTCACGATTCATTCGACTCAGAAATAGAAAGAGTTGCAATTCTTTTTCCAAAGGGTACTGATAGGCCTGAAGATCAGACTTTTCGTTATAAAGACGAAAGAGTTCTGGCCGAAGGTGAATACAGATATTATCTTAGATTTAAAGACACAAACGGTTCAAGAAACAGAACAGAATGGACCGAAAAAGTAAAGCTTGAAAGAGGCGGTGCATCTAATAACAGTCAGCTTGCTTATTCTGTAAATGATTTGAAATATGAATATGATCCAGACACAATGATTATGAAGCTTCCAAGTGGAAGTGATTTTACGCCACCTACAGAAGGAATAATTACTAACTATGCTGCCTACAAACCTGCGCTTGTTTTCCAGACAGGTGATATAATTCAGGTATTTGAAGTTGATGACACAACAAACGTAAACCTTAAGGCTTTGTTACCTGAAGAGTTCTTATATAAAGACGTTTCCCTCTTAGGAGTTTTGGGACAGAAAACCGAAACAAACAAAGAGGATGAAAATGTTAAAAAATGTATTTCCTGGACAAAGCTTGCTCCTGTAACAGTAAAAACTCCATTGGATGGTATTATAAGACTTGAACCTGAATATGGAAAGCAGGGTTCTGATTATACTACTACAAGCGATAACGAAAACTAAAAGGAACCATAAAAAGTAATGAATACATTAGTTGCCCTTTGTGCCGTTGGTGCAGAAAAAATTCTCGGTAATGAAATTAAACATCTTGGTTATAAGCTTGAATCAAATGCTCCGGGAAGGGTAAGCTTTTTTGGCGATGATGATGCCTTGTTCCGGGCAAATCTTTGTTTGCGTACTGCAGACCGTGTTTATCTTCAGCTTGCAAAATATAGTGCTTATAATTTTGATGAGCTTTATGATGGAGCATATGCAGTTGCGTGGCAGGATTATCTTAAAAAAGATTCCCGTATTGTTGTAGATAAAGTTAGAACTTATAAATCAAAGCTTAATTCAGAACATTCAATTCAGGGAATGGTTCACAAAGCAATTTATTCTAAATGTGGCGACGTATGGCACATGAGTTCCATGCCCGAAACTGGCGAACAAAGCGACATTCGTGTTTATGTAGATGAAAATACTGTTTTGATTTTGCTTGATCTTTCGGGGCTGCCTCTTCATAAACGTGGTTACCGCACCGATGGAGGAATTGCTCCTTTACGCGAGACTCTTGCAGCAACCTTGCTTCAGGAAATGATGTGGAGACGAAAAACTCCTTTGCATGATCCTTTCTGTGGTTCGGGTACAATTGCAATAGAAGCAACTCTTTATGCTTTTAATGTTGCTCCTGGTTTTGGAAGACGTTTTGCTATAGAAAATCTTCCGTTTTATAATGCAGACAGGGCAGCCGCAATTCGTGAACAGGAAGCTAAACAGATTCGTACAGATGTAGAAGTTAGAATTACTGGCAGCGACATTGATCCTGCTGCCGTAGAGCGTGCCAAAAAGAATGCAGAGTATGCCTGTGTAATGGCTGGTCGAGCGCTAAAGTCTATTGATATAAGTGCTCATATTCCACGTCCAGATTTTATTCAAAGTGATTTTGCAGATCTTGAAGCACCTTATGAATCGGGATTGCTTTTGTGTAATCCTCCTTATGGTGAACGGCTTGGTGACGAAGAACAGGCCGCAGACCTTTATAAAAAAATGGGCAGCCTTTGGGATGATTTTCCTGGCTGGGATTTGGGTATAATTACTTCGCACGAAGGCTTTATGGAAAACTTTGGCCACAAAACAGGAAGTATAAAAGGCTTGAAAGCAGGAAATTTGGATACAAAGCTTTATATTTATAAAAGATAATCGGAGAAAAAAATGGCAATTGTAGTAGAACACGACAAAAGACGACACGATATCCTTGAACGTTCGCTGGATGTTTTTGCTTCCGAAGGCTACGAGGATACTACCTTTCAGAAAATTGCAGACAGCTGCGGTATAACAAGAACAACACTCTATATTTATTTTGATAATAAAAAAGAAATTTTCGTAGGAAGCCTTAAGCAGATTCTTATTGCAATGGAGCTTGATCTTAATGCAATAATTGAAGATGAAAGCCTTAGCGCCCACGATGCACTTTATAAAATGGCAATGCTCATAATTGATTACTGTGAGCAGAACCTTAAGCTTTTTAATGTTCTTCATTCATATTTGATTGGTCTTAAAAAAGCAAATGAAAATCCTCAGGAAAAAATCCATCGCAGAATAATCAGACTGCGTCATCTTTTGAGCACAGTAATTATACGCGGTATAAAGTCTGGGGAATTCAAAAAAGATTTGAACGTACATTCTGTTGTTGAACTTATATATATTCTTGTTGAATCTTCCATTTTTAGAATTGGAGTTCTTGAAGCAAAGGATTTGTCTGAAGTTCGTAAAGCCGTTGCCCCTGCAATTGATGGGCTTGTTCAGTAGGAGCATATTATGCAAAAATTCATCCTTGCCCTAGACCAGGGCACCACCTCTTCCCGTGCAGTTGTTTTCAACAAAAACGTAGAAAAAATAGCAGTTGCACAGCGCGAGTTTCAGCAGTATTTTCCAAAGCCGGGTTGGGTAGAACATAATCCCGAAGATATTTTTATAAGCCAGCTTTCTGTAATGAAAGAGGCTGTTATGAAGGCAGATTTGACGCCGGATCAGATAGAAGCCGTTGGTATTACAAATCAGCGTGAAACAGTAATCCTGTGGGATAAGAATACAGGAAAGCCTGTTTACAACGCAATTGTATGGCAGTGCCGCCGTACTGCTGATATTGCCGACAAGCTCATTGCAGATGGACATGGTGATATGATTCAGGCTAAAACAGGCCTGCTCCCAGATGCATACTTTAGCGGTACAAAAATCAAATGGATTTTAGATAATGTTCCGGGCGTTCGTACGCGTGCAGAAAAAGGCGAAATTCTTGCAGGAACAGTAGATACCTGGCTTACCTGGCGTTTGAGCGGTCGTAAAGCCCACGTAACAGATTATACAAATGCAAGCCGCACAATGCTTTTTAATATTCATACATTGGAGTGGGACGAAGAACTGTTGGGCCTTTTAGACATCCCTCGCTGCATTTTACCAGAAGTAAAAGATTCCAGCGCTATTTACGCTACTACAGATAAATCTATCTGTGGTTTTGAAGCTCCAATTGCTTCGATGATTGGAGACCAGCAGGCAGCCTTGTTTGGACAGGCCTGCTTCAACAAAGGCGATGTAAAATCAACATACGGAACAGGATGTTTTATGCTCATGAACACAGGCGACACACCTGTAGATTCCCGCCACAAGCTTCTTACAACTATTGCCCTTGGATTAAACGGAAAAATTGAATATGCCCTTGAAGGAAGCGTTTTTATTGGTGGTGCACTTATTAAATGGCTGCGAGACCAGCTTGGCATTATAAATACTGCAAATGATGTAAACGTGCTTGCTGCCACAGTTCCCGATTCTGATGGTGTAATAATTGTGCCTGCCTTTACAGGTCTTGGCGCTCCTTACTGGGATTCATATGCCCGCGGCACAATTGTAGGCCTTACACGCGGTGTAAACAAAGCTCATATATGTCGAGCAGCACTCGAAGCAATTGCATTCCAGGTAAAAGACGAGCTTGACTGTATGAAAGAAGATTCTGGCATAGAAATTGCAA
>CAMKDH010000159.1 GCA_946411215.1 uncultured Treponema sp.
ACTGTATATTTTGCGTAGAAGTCGCGGTAATCAAGTCCGGCATCCGATTTTACGTGTTCGCCAAGGAACTTTGAAACTTCATCACGGCCAATTGCTGGGATGCCTTTTTCTTTAAGGATTGTTCGAAGTGTATTGATCTGTTCGTAGGAAATGCCAAAAAGGAATTCCTCCATGGCCTGTGAAACTCCCTGGTCGCCCATCTTTTGTTTGATGAATGCAATCCACTGGTCGTCCATCTGCATAGAAATGAGCAGAAGTTCGCTTGTTCCCATCATTGTTCCAAAGGCTGGTGCAAGACGTCGGCGTGCCATCCATACAGATTCCAATACGGGTGCTACCTGTGCACTTCCCTGATCGTTCCAATGCTCCCAAAGAAGCAGAAGAGACAGGGCCCATTCGCGGCGATTGTCCATTGATTGAGAACTGTCGCGGATGAGATTTAAGTATACGTCTTCGATAAGCAGAGAATACATTGAAGTTACTGTTTCTGTATCAAACTGCTTTGAATATTTTTTGAGTTCCGGAATATGATGTGTGTATTTTGCGAAGCTTGAGAAGGTGTGCATTTTTGCAACCAGCAGGCCTTTTCCAAGCATTGCCTTTGACGGAAGTTGAAGTGTTGAGTCGCCCGCATCCTGGTGATCTATGAGAGAATCTATTAAGGAAGTAGGGGTACGGGTTCCACCAATAAGCTCGTGGCGTTCAAGCAGCGACGGGAATTTTGCAACAGATTGTGCAAGCGACTCTAAAGCATCAAGACGCTCCTGAAAACTTGCGGCCTTTTCGGGGTCCACCTGTTTTATCAGAGGCATTACTTCCTGAATGAGTTGCTTTTGCTTTGTAGTCAGCATCTCGGCCTTTTCGTTTCGTTCAGGGCTCTGGCTCTGTTCGTCAAAAAAGGTACTGAGATCTACCTGTTCAAAATCATTCTGCTGCATAAAAACTAACTTTAATTATACTGCATTTCTTCATTTTTTTAAATAGTTCATTTGCATTGTATTTTTACAAAATAATGGCTGCGGCAAGAATTCCAGCTCCAAGAATCACAAATACAATGTCTCGGAAATGAATTTTATATGATTTGCTGCAGCTTTTTCGTGTCCTGAAATAAAATCCGCGGAGTTCTGCAGCTGTTGCAGTAGATTCAATTTTTCGAACAGAAGAAATGAGCAGTGGGAAACAAAGAGGCAAAATCATTCCAAGCTTTTTGAAAGGATTTTTTACTTCAAAATCTACGCCGCGTGCATTCTGACTTTCTATGATTCCGCTCATTTCTGTGGAAAAAACAGGGATAAAGCGGATTGCGCTTGTAAAAGTAAATGCATATTTATATGGAATATGAAGATATTTTACAAGTGTATTTGAAAGATCATTTAGGTTTGTAACAGAAATTAAAATAGAAAGAGGCAGGGTTGCTCCCATAAGGCGCAGAACAAGAAGGATGGCCTTTTGAAAAGCGATGTCTGTGAGTGCAAAAGATCCAATCATAAAAACTGGTTCACCTTTTCTTATTACAAGCAGCTGAAGGATAAAAAGGAAGATTGACATTTTGATAAGGCCTTTGAGGATTCCAAAGGTGCGGCCGAGTAATCCGTTGCGGTCTTTTCCGTTTCCAACAACGCCCATAAGAATATTAAACAGGATGATTCCTGCAAGGTAATAATAGTTTGATGAACAGAACGAAGCTGCACAAATTAAAATTGAGACAAAGATTTTTACAAGCGGATGCATTTTGTGCAGAACAGAGCTGCCTGGTAAGTAATCTAAAAAGCCTTTCATTATTTTGTCTCCTTTGTTTCTTTAATTCGTGCAATAAGTTCGTCGTCTGTGAAAATGCCTTCAAAGCCTGGGCCGAGCAGTTTTGCAACCTGTGCAATCTGTGGTGGGAGAAGGCGCGCTTTATTTAAGAGTGTGTCGTCTGCAAGAACTTTACGGGCAGGACCTTCGCCAAGAATCTCGCCGCGGTTCATTACAATAATCTTTTTTGCAAAGTCAAGAACAACTTCCATATCGTGGCAAACCATAATTACAGTTGTTCCGTTTTCGTTGAGCTGTCGAATTTTATCCATTACTTCCATACACTCGCGGTAATCAAGGCCTGTTGTTGGTTCATCAAGAATTAAGATTTCCGGGTTCAAAGCGATGAGACATGCAAGACAAAGTCTCTGGCGCTGTCCACGGCTCATGTTAAATGGTTCTGTGTCTGGGTTGAATCCAAACTCTTTGATTGTATTTTCTACTCGGGTTTTTATTTCGGCTTCCGGGACTTTATTGTTGCGCAGACTGAATGCTATTTCTTCGCGAACAGTTCCGCAGCAAATCTGTCGGTCTGGATTCTGGAACAAAAATCCGATATGTTTTGCAAGGTTGCTAACTTTTTCTTTTTTTGTATTTTTATCAAGCACGAGTACGTCGCCTGCACTTGGTTTTAATAATCCGTTACAAAGCTTTGAGAAGGTTGATTTTCCTGCACCGTTAGATCCGATGATTGCGGTAAAGTCGCCTTTGTGAATATTTACGTTTAAGTTTTTAACGTTTGCAGTTTCGTTGTAAGAAAAGCTGACGTTCTGGAAGGAGAGGACTGTGTCTTTTGTATCATTACCGGAAATAGTTGTGTCATCCTCGGGCTTGACCCGGGGATCCCTCTTAGTAAGAGATTGTCGGGTCGAGCCCGACAATGACATGGTAGCCTTTTTTACAATTTCCGCCGCTTCATTTGCATTAAGACAAATGCGTCCTTCGCCGGTGCAATCTGCTGGAAGAAGGTTTTCTTTTTCCATTTTGCCGGTAAGTGTAAGAACACGCGGACAGTTGATTCCGGCTTCTTCCATTTCTTTTTGATGTGTGAGTGTGCTGCGGATTTCGCCGTAGTGAACGCATGTTCCTTTTTCTAGTACAATGAGCTTTTTTACAAACTCGCAAAGGAGCATGATTTTTTGTTCGGCAATTACAATTGTAATTCCTTTTTCTTCATTGAGTTTTTTGAGCAGCGCAAAAATCTGTACAGAAGAGGCTGGATCAAGTTCGCCTGTTGGCTCATCAAGAACTAAGATTTGTGGCTCTAATGCAAGGATTGCTGCAAATACAACCTTTTGTTTTTGTCCGCCACTGAGTGTAGAAATTTCTCTGTGACGAAGCTCGCTTATGCCAAGAGTTTCCAGGGCAGAAGCAATTCTGTTTTCAATCTGATCTGCAGGAATGCCAAAGTTTTCCAAACCAAACAGGATTTCGTCTTCTACAAAATATCCTGTGAGCTGACTTTCAATATCCTGAAATACAGAACCAACTTTAAGTGCAAGCTTTCCCGCATCAACATCAAAGGTGTCGTCTCCATCTATTTTTACACTGCCATAAAAATCGCCAGTGTAGTGGTGTGGAATAAGCCCGTTTATACAGTTGCAGAGAGTTGTCTTTCCCGCACCAGATTCCCCGATGATGCCCACAAATCCGCCTTTTTCAATTTCGAGTGTGATGTTTTCCAGTGCGTTATGTTTGCTGCCTGTATACTTAAAAGTCAGTTCCTGTATTTTTATCATTTTTCTAGTCCTGTTGTTATGCGACGTTTTCTTCTTTTTCTTCAATGATTGGCTTTTTCAAAGCTTTCATAAGTGGTACGTAAAGTGCACCAACGATGATTGCGTTGAGTGTTGCAGTTCCAAGAACGATAGGAACGTAAGCAACAAGAGCTGATTTATCAGAGTTGATAACTACGAACAAAAGTACAGTGTAAAGTCCACCAGAAATTACAGTACTGATGAATGTAATTACTGCTGTCAAAACAACTTTCAATCCCTTTGACTTTGCAGGGATATAAATAAGAAGTCCCATAGCAAGGGCACCGGCTGCTTCTGAAGCAAAGTTCAAATATGGTGTGCCTGGGAAGAACTGGCAGATTGCACCAGCAAGAATACCAATTATCAAACTGTAGTAGAACTTTGGTCTGATAAGTGCAATTGCCATACAGTACATAGCAATTACAAAGTTAGGTTTCATACCAGCAATGTTGATGAAAGCTCCAACAAAAAACTTTAATACTGCACCTGCAGCCAAAAGAACTGCTGTAAGAAGCAAATCCTGAAGATTAATACCTTTTTTTTCGGTTTGTGCTAATTCGCGTTTTTCCATTTTGATTTCTCCTTGTGTGTTTGTGCCGCCTGTTTTGTTTGTGTTACACGCTGTATATTGGCGGGCTTTGTTTTATCTTGTTTTATAAGAGTGATCTGTGTTCGTCGCGCGTTACTATTAACAGTATCGTCTCTTGTTACTGCGAATAGTAACATAGATTATTTGTTTCTGTCAATAGAAACATCAAAAAAAATGTGAATTTTCGCAAAAAAAAGCCAAAAAAGCATAAATTCAGGGTGTTTTGGAATGTAATTTATGCTTCTGGAGTTCAAAAAGGCATAGTTGCACCAGGTTTTGGCCTTTTTTGGCTGTTTTTCCCTCTTGAATAGACGAAAAAAGGGGATTTTTTCCAATAAAAGACAGGTTTTCCCTGAAAAACGATGGAGATCTGTTGTTAAAAGCATAAATTTGAGTGATTATATGGAGGAATTTATGCTTTTTGGACGATTTTACTGTAAAAAGGCGTTGTCGCGGGGGCGTTGTGGGGGTGCAACCCCCGCATTGGGGGTAGCGGAAAAGACCGGAGGGCGTGCCCGAGGACTTTGGAGCGCAGGGGGCCGCCCCCTCCTTATTTTTTTTGTTTCTTTTTGTAGAAACATATTGACACTTACTCTTTTTAATGTTACTATTAGTAGTAACAAAGAGATTGTCGGGTCAAGCCCGACAATGACAAACTAGTGTCATTCTCGGGCTTGACCCGGGAATCTATAAAAGGAGCATTATTATGAAACTTACAGAAACCCAACTCGAACAGATCCGCGCTCAGATTCGCCGCGTTAAGGCTTGCGGGAACCCTTTTTATACAGAGCGCTTTAAGAACGTACAACCGGAAGATATTAAAACTCAGGAAGATTTTGAAAAGCTGGTGCCTTTCTGCAGCAAGCAGGACTTGCGCGATGCATATCCTCTTGGACTTGCAACTGTACCAGAGGAAGAAATTGTGCGCATCCACTCATCAAGCGGAACTACTGGTTCACCGGTAATCATTCCTTATACAAAAAAAGACGTTGAAGACTGGGCAATCATGTTTGCACGCTGCTACGAAATGGCAGGCATTACAAATAAAGACCGCCTCCACATTACACCGGGCTACGGCTTGTGGACTGCAGGTATCGGCTTTCAGGCCGGATGTGAACGCCTTGGTGCTATGGCAATTCCAATGGGACCTGGTAACACAGAAAAGCAGCTCCAGATGATGCAGGATCTTAAGTCTACAGTTTTGTGTGCAACTTCCTCTTATGCTCTCCTTCTTGCAGAACAGGTAGAAGCACGCGGACTCAAAGATAAAATCTGCCTCAAAAAAGGAATCATCGGTTCAGAACGCTGGGGCGAAAAAATGCGCAACCGTATCAAGAATATTTTAGGAATTGAGCTCTTCGACATTTATGGTCTTACAGAATGCTATGGTCCCGGAATTGGTATCAACTGTCCTGGCGAAGAAGGCATCCACGTATTTGATGATTACGTTTATGTAGAAATCCTTGACCCTGTAACAGGCGAGCCTGTACCAGAAG
>CAMKDH010000160.1 GCA_946411215.1 uncultured Treponema sp.
ACTTCTCTAAGGGTGCTCACCACCTCAACGTAAACGTATTCGGCGTTGAAAAGCTCAAGGACTGCCAGGCTCACCCTGAAAAACCTGAATATGCTAACTTCACAGTTCGTGTATCTGGTTATGCAGTACGCTTCATCAACCTTACAAAGGAACAGCAGGACGACGTTATTGCACGTACTTGCCACGCTTCGCTCTAGGATATAACGCGTTGTAAAAAAACCGCTCCATTTGGGGCGGTTTTTTTATTTCCAATTCACAAAATCCTATGTTATAATTTTATAAGAGTATGAGTTTTTTCAAAAAACATCTTTTTTCGCATAACAAAGATTATCAGATGGCCTGGTTTATTTCTCTGCTTATTGGAGTGGAAGGGCTTGTAATGACATTGATTTGTCTTAAGGAAGGAAATCTGCGCATGGTTTTGATTTCTGCTTCTTATGCCTTTGCCATGCTGGGAACCTTTGTTTATATAAATCTTACAAAAAAACTTTCACCTTTTTATGTTGTTGTTTATATAATCGCTTTTTTTCTTACAATTGATTTTCTTATGGACGGCGGAAGTGAAGGCTTTGGTATTATCTGGATGACAATCATTCCGCTTTTTTCTGTTTATGTTCTGCCGTATAAAAGCTTTTTTATAATGAATTCGGGTGTGCTGTTTATTCTGATTCTTGGAATGTGGACGCCTTTGAATTCTTTTGTTTATGATTTTACTGTAACTTTTGAAACTCGTTTCCCACTTGTTTACATGTTTGATTTTTTGTTTGCGACTTTCTTAAAACGAAGAATCTTACAAACAGAAGAAGAGTTGCGAAATCAAAAGGACCTGCTCGCAACCGAAATTCAGCAGGCTGCTACAATCCAGAAAACTTTCTTCCATCAGAACTTTACTCATTTTTCTGATTGGGAAATTGCATGCCGCTGTGTTCCTATGGCTGGTGTTTCTGGTGATATGTATGATTTTTATCCTTCAAAAATCCAGGGTGAGGATTCTTTGTGCGGGGCAGGCATTTTTGATATTTCGGGGCACGGTATTTCTTCCGGCATTATCACGCTGCTTGCAAAAAATATCATCATGCAGGAATTTTATGAAGGCGATTCTATTGCGCTAAAAGATACTGTGCAGAAAATTAACGACCGCTTTATTTTAGAAAAAGGTCCGATTGATAATTATATAACAGGAATCCTTTTGCGTTGTGACGGCGGAAAAATTGAACTTGTGAATTCCGGTCATCAGCGTCCGCTTCTTTATAAGAGTAAAACAAAATCCGTTTCGTTTATTGAAAATTCTCCGGAGTCTTTTGGTGCAATTGGTATAAGCAGTTTTCCGTCTGTTTTTGATTCTGTAAGCTTTGAAATGGAAAGCGGCGACGAATTGATTTTATATACCGATGGAATTGTAGACTGCGAAAACGAAAAGAAAGAATCCTTTGGTTATGAAGGACTAACAAACGTATTCAGAAAATCTGCAGGCTTTACTGCCGAAGAACAGCTTGAATTATTGTATCACACACTTGAATCTTTTGCCGGCGATGTAGAACCCGAAGACGATAAAACAATTGTGATTTTGCGAAAGAAATAGAGATGTTTGTTTTGCAAATTTATCATTTTTGACTGAGGGACTTTTATATGAAAAAAAACTTTGGAATACTGTTATCTGTTTTTCTGGTCGTATTTTTTGTCAGGTGTGGTTCTCCAACAACTGTAAAACCTGACAACCCTCAGAATCCCGGACAAAATAATACTGATTCCGTAAACATCGAAGATTTATATGAAGAAGACCAGAGCGATTATACAAGACCTGACCACAGCACGCTTGTTTCTATAAATCCAACAGTCAATTCATCGCGTGCCGCAAGTCTTGATTTTATTTTCAACAATCAGACTTTGGGTTTTACAACAATTGTTATAAGGCGAAGTGAATGGAATAAGCTTTGCAACGATTACCGATATTTTTATAAAAATGAAAACTGCGTTCATGCAGAAGATTATATTTACGAAAAAGACGGAATGAAGTGGGATCTTAAAGATGTAGGATTCCGCCTGCGTGGAAATACAAGCCGCTATTGTCCCCAGGGTCTTGATAATGGTCGCGAACAAAATCAGATGAACAAAGACTGGAACAGCGATTATTATGATACCGAAGGTCAGCCTAACAACCGCTACAGACAGACCCATTTCAAAATTGATTTTGAAGAGTTTGTTGATGACGATGATGAACTTAAAATGTCTGATTGTATGAAGGGCGTGAACTTAAAACGCATGGACGCTTCGTGTACCCGCGAAATTTTCTGTTATGATTTGTTCCACAGGTACGGAATCTGGACAGCGCCAAGAGCAAGCCATACAAAAGTTACAATTAAGATTATAGAAGATATAGAAAATCCTGCTGCAACAGAGCCTACAACTTCTGTTGATTATGGTGTTTACGAAATGTTTGAAGATGTAAACAAACAGTCGTTGAAAGCAAGAGCTAAGGGTGAAAATACAGAATCAACTGCGTGGAAAAACAACAAGGGAAATTTATGGAAGTGTTCAAATGATTTAACTGTTGGCCGTAGTGGAGAGATGGGCGTAGAAGATATCAGGATTATCAGAGCCGGGGAAAGTCAGCCGTCTGATATGCAGAAAAATGGCCGCGAGGATGATTACCGTATAGGTTTTGTCTGGAAGCAGTATTCACTCGATCTTAAAACAAACAAGGATGAATTTGCATCTGCGTCATCGGAACTTAAAGGATTTATAACCGAGTTGAATACTTTGCCTGTTGTTACAGATGAAAACGATACTGCAGCAATTGCGGAAATAAAAGCCTTTTACGAAAAATGGTTTGATGTTGATTTCTTCTTAAAAACTTATGCTATAAATATTTTGTGCGGCATGGATGATGATTACTGGGGAAATGCAAATAATTTTTATTTGTATTTTGATACAGATTCAAAGGGCAGTGGGAAAGTTTATCTTATTCCGTTTGACTACGATAACACTCTGGGCTGTTCTATTAAAGAAGGCGGATTTGAACATAATCCTTTTGACTGGGGGCGTGGAGAAAATCGTCCGCTTATGGACAGATTGTTTATGGTTCCGGAGTATAAGGAAAAGTTTGCTGATTTGTTGAAGGAAGTTTCTGCACAGGACAGCGAATGGAATTATGAGGATTGTAGTAAGCGCTTTTTAGATTGGAAAACAATGGTTGAACCATATTTGAAGAGTGCAGATCTTACAGGTCGTCAGGGAACTTTGTCTTGGGGCGATTATACCTGGCAACCGAACGGATACAGTCTTACAAATAAATCGAATAATATTTACGATGCTACAAGAATGTATATCCGCATGAATCTGGGTGAAGAAATTGAAGGCCTTGATGGAGATACTGCAAAAGAGTTAATAAAAAATCCTGGAAAAATGGGCGGGGCTTCTGAGTGTTCAGTTTCGGTTGAAGTTCGGGATGACGGACTTTTTATTAAAAAAGAGCATAACACGGTTTGGGAGCATGTTGCAATTCGGATTTACGATAAAACTGATTCTAAGGATAATGTGCGAATAGACACAGATGAAAAAACAAATGAGTTTTTATATCCGTTTGTACAGAAAAATCATCTTTATACTGTAGGACTCACGTTGCAGACAGGAGAAGCCTACGACTGGGAGTATAAGGATGCGCGTGAAGAAGGTGTAAGTGTTCTTGTTAAAGCTAAAGGCGGTTTGGGCAATTATAGAATCACAAATTCCGGTTACTCTTATTACAGTCCTGATTATTCAATTGTATTCAGTGATTATAAAGTTACAAAGCCTGATATTGAATATGAAAACGAAAGAATTGAAGGAACAATTTGTGATGATGGAAGCTGGAAGGGAAATCGTGAATATCCTTCGGGCCTTACAATTAAAGAGACGTTCACAGGCTCCATCATGGACTTAAGTGCGTATGACTATTTCTTAAAAGGTTGTCAAAGAATCTTTGTAGTTATAAATCAGAAGTTTACTTATAAAAATTTTAAATACGAATATACTATAATCGAAAATTATGATAATTATTTTGTTGATACAAATAATTCTTCTATAAAATATCCGAAGTCTGAGGAGCCGAAAGAGGAGCTGCAGTATGAAACGGGAACGGCTTCAGATGGTCAGGGAGAAAAGGTTTCCATTACAAAATCAAAGGAGAATCCACCTTTCGATGAATATAAAGGAACTTATTCTGATTGTATTGTTACTGTTACTCCAAGGTATGATGGGCTTTATATAACAAAATCTCATGATTCTATTTGGGATCACGTTGCAATTCATGTACGCGATAAAACCATTGGCAAAGAAAATGTTCGTATAACAACTGATGCTCTTTCTGATAAATTTCTTTATCCGTTTGTTCAGAAGAATCATGAATATGAAGTTTGGCTTACAGTTCAGTCCGAAGCAAAAAACTGGCATTACTCAGATTTTAAAGATATGAAAGTAACGGTAACTGCTCTTGGAGGAAAGGGTAACTATTGGGTAAGTCATTCTGATTACCGCTACGACAGCCCAACATATTCTATTGTATTTGAAGATTTGACATTTGCGCGCCCAAGCCTTGAAGATGTAAAACCTCATATTGATGCCGGAATATATCATGCAGTCTGGGAAGGTGAAAACAAGTGGCCTAACAATCTTCCTTTATATAAATCTGTTTTGGATTTGAGCAAAGAAAAAGGATTTTTAAAAGGTCAGCCAACAATTTTTGTAAGCATAACACTCAAGTTTACATATAATAAGATTAATTACGAATATACGATTTTGGAAAATAACAACAATCTTTTTAAAGATACGAATTAGGATTGTATCATCGTCGAACAATATGCCTTTTTAAAATGAGATTCCCGGGTCAAGCCCGGGAATGACACATTAGTTAGTATGAAATGTCGTTCGGTTATACTTCGTTGTTATAATTATTCTTTTCAATATCCTTGAAGTATTTTACAGTTCCAACTTTAAGCTCGTCAGTTGCATCATCGTCGCAGACAATAACTGCATTTGGATGCATCTGAAGGGCGCTTACAGTCCACATCTGGCTGATTCCTTCTTCTACAGCGTGCTTGAGTGCAACTGCTTTGTTATGTCCTGTAATCAAAATCATAACTTCATCAGAATCACAAACTGTGCCAACACCAACTGTAAGAGCTGTCTTTGGAACCTTGTTTACATCGTGGTCAAAGAAGCGGCTGTTTACAATGATTGTATCCTGTGTAAGTGCCATTTCGCGTGTGCGGCTTGCAAGTGAAGAACCTGGTTCGTTGAAAGCAATGTGTCCGTCGCAGCCAACGCCACCCATAAACAGGCGGATTCCACCAGCAGCTTTGATAGCCTTTTCATATTCTTCGCATTCCTTTTCAAGGTCAGCCGCATTTCCGTTCAAAATGTGAACATTTTCCTTCTTAATATTAATGTGGCTGAAGAAGTTGTCCCACATAAAGCGGTGATAGCTTTCCGGATGATCTTCGCTGATTCCAACATATTCATCCATGTTAAAGGTAACAACATTTTCAAAAGAAATCTTTCCGGCCTTGTAAAGATTAATGAGTTCCTTGTAAGTACCAAGCGGAGTAGAACCTGTAGGAAGTCCAATTACAAA
>CAMKDH010000161.1 GCA_946411215.1 uncultured Treponema sp.
ACAGCCGGTGGTGCACAGGCTGCAGGTCCAGCAAGCATGGCAGGATCTTTTATTCCATTATTATTAATAATAGTAATATTCTATTTTTTCCTTATTCGCCCACAGAACAAAAAGCAGAAGGAAACACAGCGTATGCTCTCTGCACTCAAAAAGGGTGATAAAATCATTACAATTGGTGGTATCCACGGTGTAATTTCATCAGTAAAAGAAAATACCGTAATTGTAAAAGTTGATGATGATTGCAAAATTGAATTCAACCGCTCAGCAATTTCTACTGTAGAACTTTCTGATGCAGAAAAAGCAAAGCTTGCTGAAGAAGCTGCTGCTAAAAAACAGAAGAAATTTGCATTTGGTAAGGCAAAAAAATCAGAAGAAGTAGCAGAACCTGCAAAGGAAGAAGCTGCTTCAGAAGAAACAAAATAAATATAATTCGGGGTTAAATAAAAATGAACAAACGAACACGCTTGGTTATTCTTCTTGCTGTTCTTGCTATTTGTTTCGTTTTCCTCTGGCCATCAATCAGCTGGTACGGAAGAACTCCAAAGGAAGTTCAACAGCTTGCCTTGGGATCAACGGAAAATATCAAGAACTATGCCGAAAGTAAGGCTGCAGAAGATGTACGTACAATCAAAAGCATGGTAAAAGATGCAGACGCCGTTTTGGACGGTGAATATGCATGGCTCAATAAGAAAGCCGAAAAGCAGTACAAGTCTTATGGACAGACAGTTCCAGAAAAAATGACAGCAAGAGCTGTTGTTGCTGCTTATGATTCAGAGCTTGATTTTATGAATGTAATTCAGGCAAAGTATCGTGATGAAATTCTTAAAGCTAAGAAATATTACGATAACTCTGTAAAGCTTGGTCTTGATCTTTCTGGCGGTATGAACGTTATCGTAAAGGCAGATCTTGATGCTGCTTTGGAATCACAGGGTGATAGCGTTGCTGCAGAAAATGCTGCTGACTTCAAAAAAGAAGCAATGGCAAATGCTATTGAAAATCTTACAAGCCGTATCGATAAGTTTGGTCTTACTTCTCCTGTTATCAGACAGCAGGGTGAAGATAGAATCTACATTGAAATCCCAGGTGCTGCTCAGGCAGATACAATCAATACTTTGATTATGGGTAAGGGTATCCTTAATTTCCGTCTTTCAGATATGGATGCTACAAATGCATTCAAAACATATTATGCACAACATCCGGCTAGCACATTCAATGCTGCAGGTGAACTCATGGATGCTTCAATCATCCCAGAAGACTGCGAAGTATTTGGTGTTTATGAAAAAGATTCTTATGGTCTTGATGAACGTGTAGACTGGCTTGTTGTTAAGAAGGAAGTTGCTCTTGACGGTAAGCACGTTCAGTCTGCAGAAGTTCGCTCAGATCAGTATACAGGTCAGCCACAGGTTTGCTTTAATCTTGATGGTGAAGGAACTACAATCTTTGGTGAATTCACTGCTGCTCACGTAAACGACTACATGGCTATCGTAAGCGACAACAAGGTTAAATCTAACGCCCGTATTAATGAAGCAATCAATACTGGTAGCGTTTCTCTTACTGGTGCATTCAGCCAGGAAGAAGCTAACAATATTAAGAAGGTTCTTCAGACAGCTTGGCTCAACGTTCCTCTTTCTGTAGAAAGTCAGCAGGTAATTGGTGCTTCTCTTGGTGAAGCTGCAATTCATCAGGGTATCATGGCCATCATTCTTGGTCTTGGTTTGATCCTTATATTCATGCTCTTGTTCTACAAGAAATCAGGTTTGAACGCTGTAGTTGCTCAGGTTTTGAACCTTTATATGATGTTCTCAATTCTTTCTGCTTTCAATTATACACTTACACTTTCTTCTATCGCCGGTATGATTCTTACAATCGGTATGGCAGTAGATGCTAACGTATTGATTTTTGAACGCATTAAGGAAGAGCTTAGAAATGGAAAGAGTCGTCCTGTTGCAATTTCAATGGGTTTTGATAATGCTTTCTGGGCAATTATGGACTCTAACATCACAACATTCATCGCTGCCATCTTCCTTTCATGGCTTGGTACTGGTGCAATCCAGGGCTTCGCTGTTTCTTTGGCAATCGGTGTAATTTCTTCTGTATTCACAGCATTGTTCGTATCTCGTCTCATGTTTGACTTTGATACCGATGTCCTGCACGCAAAGAAAGTAAGCATTGCATGGGGGATTAAATAATGAAAAAGACACTGACTTTTAATAAAGGATTTATTCCTTGTGCAATTATAAGTTGCGTAATTATTATTTTTGGTATTGTTGGAATGTTTACACGTGGAGTTAATCTTGGTATTGACTTCAAGCCTGGTCTTATTGAAGAGGTTCGTGTTGCTCCTCCAGTAGCCGAAGTTACATACAGTGGTGCTGCAAAAGTTTCTCTTGACTTGAGCGCTGGTCAGCTTGATGTTGTTATTACTGGTGTTGGAACAACTAACGAAACTCGTTCAATCAACTTTAACGAAGTTACAACAGTTCAGGCTCTTGCAAATGAATTGAATAAAATTGATGGAGTTTCTGTAAAAGTTTTGAACGGTTCATTCCCAACAACAAAGCTTTTCTTGAACTCAGCTGCTACAAATCAGCTTACAACAGCAACTCTTTATATTTATCCTGCTGGAACTTCAGAAGTTACAACTGATGATATTCGCGATGCACTTTCTTCAATGGAAGGTGTTTCAATTAAACAGCTTGGTAATGGTGCTGATGCAAGTTATCAGATTCGTGCCGGAGTTAGTTCAGACGGTTCAATCGATGTAAATACACAGATTAATGACAAACTCAACAGCAAGTTTGGAAAAGAAAATGTTGCAATCGTAAAGACAGACTTTATTGGTTCTTCATTCTCTCACTCAATTGTTCTTAAATCTATCTTGATGTTTGTTATCACTGTAGTTCTTATCTGGCTCTATGCAGCAATTCGTTTCCACTGGGACTTCGCTCTTGGTTCTGTAATTGCTTTGATTCACGATACTCTTATCATGATGACTTTCATTATCTGGACTCAGATGGAATTCTCAACAACTGTTCTTGCTGCTGTACTTACAATCATCGGTTACTCAATCAACGCTACAGTCGTTATTCTTGACCGTATCCGTTACAACCTTAAGTACATGGATGAAGCTAAGAACTTCAATGACATCTTGAACAAATCTTTGAGCGACACATTGGTACGTTCCGTTTTGACAACAGTAACAACTTTGTTTGCAGTTGTTGCTTTGTTCGTATTCACAACAGGAAGCATCAAAGACTTCTCTCTCGCCCTTATCGTAGGTTTGATCAGTGGTGCATACTCTTCAATCTTCATTTCAAGCGGTTTCATTTCTGCATGCCGCAAGAACTGGAAACCAGAGTTTGGTGTACATCACTCACTCAAAGCTGCAAAGAAGGATGAATAATTAAATACAACGGTCCCTGAGCTTGTCGAAGGGGCCGTTTTTTTTGTCTATGAAAATAATCCGTGCGAAAGTTTTAGGTTTTTGTTTTGGAGTAAGACGCGCTGTTGATCTTGCAGAGGATGCGCTAAGGGCGTCAAAGGGCACTGTCTATTCTTTAGGTCCTCTCATCCATAACGAAGCTGCCCTTGCTGACTTACAGTCGCGGGGACTTTGCACGGTAGAAGAATCACAAATCAATACAATTCCTGATGGCTCAACTGTAATTATTCGTGCGCATGGTGTTGCTCCACGAGTAACCTCTGTTTTGGAAGAGAAGGGGTGCCGCATAATTGATGCAACCTGTCCTCGTGTAAAAGCCAGTCAGAAAATGGTAGAGCGCTACACAACTGCAAACGATTACGTCATAATCACCGGAGACAAAAATCACGGCGAAATGATTGGCATTGCGGGGTTTGCGGGAAAGAATTTTATTCAGATTCAAAATGAAGCCGAAGCCCGCGCGCTCAATATTCCCAACGCAGACAAAATCAACGTAATTCTAATGAGCCAGACCACCTACAGTATAAAAGAATTCCAGAAAATCCGCGAAATCCTTGCCGCAAAATTCCGCAACATCACGGTAATGAATACAATCTGCCCTGCCACAAGCGAACGCCAGCAGGCCCTTCAGGAACTTTGCAGCCAGGTAGAAGGAGTGCTCGTTATTGGTGGTAAGTCCAGCGCCAACACCCGCCGCCTTTACCAGATTGCAGCCGAAAATTGTAAACTGGCTGCACATATTCAGGGGCCTTCAGATATCCCGCCGGACTTTTTTAAACTTCAGACAATCGGCATTACAGCAGGGGCTTCTTCACCGGATTCCATCATTCAGGCCGTTGAAGAAGCTTTATCTGTATAATCTTTAGCATAAATAACAAACAAAACATCGACTCATTTATAAAAAGCATGAAGAAATAGAATTAATTAATTTATGAAGAAGACGTTTGAAAAATACTGTCTACGGAGTGGAAAATGGCAGGCGACTGCTTCTGAGTGGTGCCAGAGGCATAGAAAAAATCCGAGGATTTACGAAGTAAACCGCAGGATTTTTACGATAACCAGCTCAGCCTGCAGTCGACTGACATTTGCCACGGGAGTAGACAGTATTTTTCTACATGTTTACATACATGTTTACATATATTGATTACATTCTTTATCTCCATTATAATAATAAGACTATGAGTAGATGTTTTGTTATGTTAAAGCCAGGCGTTGTAAATCGTCGTCTGGTAGGTGAGGTTATTGAACGCCTCGAGAAAAAAGGTTTTAAACTTGTTGCAATGAAGATGGTTCACGTTTCTGGTGACCTTGCTGCCAAGCATTATGCTGAGCACGAAGGTAAGCCATTTTATGAGGGTTTGGTGGACTATATTACTTCTGGTCCTGTAATTGCTATGGTTTGGCAGGCAGATGATTGTGTTGCTTTAATCAGAAAATTTGTTGGCTCTACAAAGCCTAGCGAAGCTGCTCCTGGAACAATCCGCGGAGACTACTGTATTCACACAGAACGCAATATTATTCACGCTTCTGACAGCGACGAAAGTGCTGCACGCGAAATTGCACTCTGGTTCAAAGATGAAGAAATTTTTGACTGGAAGGATTGCGAGGACGGCTGGTACTAGTCTAAAATCGAAAATCGCTCGGGAGGAACCATGGAACAAAAAACAGTTGGTGTAATCGGCGGTGGAGCCTGGGGAACTGGTATTGCTCAGGCGCTTGCACGCGGTGGACATAAGGTAGAAATCTGGGCTCTGGAAGAGGATGTTGTTGCTTCCATAAATAATGAGCATGAAAACAAGCGCTTTCTTCCGGGCTTTAAGCTCAACGAAAGTATTACCTGTTCAAATGATATATGGCAGGTTGCTTTTGGAAAAGAGTTTCTTTTTGTAGCTTCTCCGTCTATCTTTCTTGCACAGACACTTGCAAAAATCAACACAGTTCCAAACATTGTAGATGGTTCTACAGTAATTGCGGCCCTTACAAAAGGATTTGTTCCTTCTGCTAATGGGCCTAAGCTTATTCTTGAAACAATAGAATCAGCACTCCCTGAAATTTATAAGGACTGCACTGTTTATGTTGCAGGTCCTAGTCATGCAGAAGAGGTTGCAATGGGCAAGATTACAGGTCTTGTTGC
>CAMKDH010000162.1 GCA_946411215.1 uncultured Treponema sp.
GTTCATGCTCTGTTGCAATGTCGCAGCCCCAGAAAGGCTTGAACTCAAACTTGTGACCGTCAGCAGCTGCTTTTTCCAAGTCTTCAATTGCCTGAGTATAACTGATTCGTGTGAACTTAGCCTTTGCAACTTTTTCAAGACTTTCAATAAGGCCTGGCTGGATTCTCTTATCAAAGAATTCAAGATCTTCGCGGCACTTTGTCAAAGCCCAGTTTAAAAGATATTTTACAAAGTCTTCCTGAATGTCCATGTCATCGTCAAGATCATAGAAAGCCATTTCTGGTTCAATCATCCAGAACTCTGCAAGGTGACGTGGAGTATTTGAGTTTTCTGCACGGAAAGTTGGTCCAAATGTATAAACGCGGCTCAAGGCAGTAGCCAAAGTTTCTGCTTCGAGCTGGCCTGATACAGTAAGCGAAGCCTTCTTTCCAAAAAAGTCCTTCTTGTAGTCAACAATCTTGTAAGCATCTTCCGGTTTCATTCCGCCGGCACCGGCCTTTACACCCATTTCTGCAATTTTTTCCATGCTGAGTGTTGTTACCTGGAACATTTCTCCGGCACCTTCACAGTCAGAACAGGTAATTTCAGGTGCATTGATGTACTGAAAGCCTCGCTCCTGGAAGAATGAATGAACTGCAAATGCCATCTGGTTACGAACACGGTAAACTGCACCAAAAGTATTTGTACGTGCACGAAGATGAGCAACATCGCGAAGATATTCCATAGACATCTTGTTTTTCTGCAATGGATATTCATCTGGATTACATTTTCCAAGACATTCAATGCTTTCGAGAGTAACTTCAACAGCCTGTCCGCTTGCTGGAGATTCAATAAGAGTTCCAATTGCGCGAACACTTGCACCTGTGTTCAAAACCTTAAGAGTTTCTTCAATATTATTTACATTTGCATTATTAGAAGGATTATTGCGGTCAAAAGTAAGCTGAATATTAGCAAAACAGCTTCCATCGTTAACCTGAATGAAGACAAGACCTTTTGAGTCACGAACCGAACGGATCCAGCCGCAAACTTTAACGGTCTGTCCCTCCGGCTTAGTAGATAATAAATCTTTAATTAATACTGGTACCATAAAATCGTACCCCCCTATAATGAAATGTATTCGTACATAATATCACTTTTTAGGGGTTGTTTCAAATACCTATCATTGACACGACAATCTAATTTCCAAAAGCCTTCACCGCTTGATCAACTGTCATTGTGCCGTTTGCAATATGGTAACAGTTTTTGCGGATTATTCTTAACGGATCGTCTAAAATTCCTAAGGTATTTGCATAAATCATTTCGCCTTTTTCCATTGGTGCAAAAAATTCATCAGAAGAAAAGTTTTTTGTTATTGGAATAAGACGCTTAATGTTGGCAAGATTGTTGAGTTCTTTTGTCTGAGCAAGAAAACGTATAAACTCGTTTGTCATATCTAATTGACTGCTCTTTGAATTTACAGAAAGACAAACTCCAGAATTGCTTATAAAGATTCCTCCATCTTTTGTAACAGGAGTAGGGTATATTCTATAAGCAAATGGAGATTTCTGGAAAGCCTCAGATTTTGCTTCTCGTTTTTTTGTGCCCGAAACAACATCGCTTACCATAAGCATCATAGGAACATCGCCTTCAAAAAATCTTAATATTACTTTATTGTAATTATCAGAAATCTGCTCTTTACAATAATCAGGATTAACACATCCGGTTTTTACAAGTTCATCAATAACCTGGTAAAGAGGGCGCATATATTCACCTGCGGATGGTTCAAGATTGTTAATTGCATCGAGCGCCTGAGAATCATCCTTTACAAGATAATGCGCATACGGATAAGAAATAGAAGCACACCAGCCAGAATCACTGTCATAGTAACCCATCAAAGGAGATTCATATCCAGCCGCTTTTAATTTACTGCATACATCAAGAAGTTCATCATATGTTTGTGGAACAGAAAGCGTTTCCTTTTTAAACAAATCTTCATTAACAAGCATTCCGTAGCCTTGAGAAAACATTGGCAGCATAGGAATTTTTCCATCAGGAGTTTTGTAAAGATTTCCTTCGTATATACAGTTAAGATTTATGTTGAGTTCTGGATTTGCTAAGTTTTCTGCAATTTCAAAAAGTTGTTCGTATTTAGGCATTCCTATCATCCAGGAAAACATAAAGTAAATATCAGGAGCTTCTTCACTATATAATGAAGGTAAGATTACTGATTTATAATTATCAAGAAAAGAAAAAGTGAGTTCAACATTTGGATAAATCTGATTAAATCGGTCAAACTCTGCTTCTATTGCTTCAAAGTTACTGTAGTTTCCAACAACTTTTACAGATGCCTTTGTGTCTGTTGGAAGAGATGGAACAAAAGGCTTTTCAATGTTTTTTGCCTTTTTAGATTTATTGCAGCCTGTCAAAGTAATTGTAAGAAGAGCTGCAAGTGAAAAAAAGATTGTCATTAAAAATTTATTTTTCATATTATTTCCTCTGTGAACCATATTCTTCTTTGATTCTTCGTATTTCATTTATTACAACTTTTACATCAATCGGTTTTGCAATATGACCGTTCATGCCGGCTTCTATACATTCTGCAACATTTTCGGAGAAAGCATCGGCTGTCATTGCAATAATTGGAATTGTTCGTGCAACAGGATTTGCCAGTTTTCGTATAGCTCTTGTTGCATCAAGTCCGTTCATTACAGGCATTTGAATATCCATAAAAATCATGTCGTATTGTTTTTCTACAGCGCTTTCCATAAGGGTTACTGCTTCTTCTCCGTTGCTTGCCCGCACCGAAGTAATACCATGCATTTCAAGGAATGTGCTTACAATTTCATAGTTGATATCAATATCTTCTGCTATAAGAATGTTCATTCCTTCAATATCGGAATTATTTTCTTCTTGAGAATCCTGTTCTGTGTGTATATGCAAAACTTCTGTAATTTTTTTGTAAAGCGAAGAACGGAACAAGGGTTTGCTTATAAATCCGTTTACACCAGCTTTTTTAGCATCCTCTTCAATTGTAGACCAGTCATAAGCCGAGACAAGGAGAATTGGTACATCATTACCAGCCTTTTCCCTGATTTTCTTTGTAAGCTCAAGACCGTTCATACCAGGCATCTTCCAGTCAAGGATAATTATATTAAATGGTTTTTCTTCTTTAATATTTTTTTCAAGAAGACTCAAACCTTCAGAGCCGGAAATTGCAACTTCTGCCTGGGCTCCAAGAGCTTTGAAGGTGTCCTGGGCAGTTTCAAGCAGAATCTCGTCATCATCAATCAGAAGGACATTTATAGGAGGCAAAACCATCTCGGCTTCCTGGATTTCTGCAACAGGTAATTCGATACTAACCTTAAATGAAGTTCCTGCTCCCACTTCGCTGTGACAGTCAATTGTTCCACCCATCAGATCTATCATCTGTTTTGTAATTGCAAGACCAAGTCCTGTTCCCTGAATTGTATTTATACGGCTATCTGTTTGACGTACAAAAGGCTCGTACATTTTATCCATAAACTCTTTTGACATACCAATACCGGTATCTGTAACTGTATAGTTGAGTTTGATTGTATCGGCACTGTTGCCTGGTTCTTCATTCATGTCAACGCAAACTTGACCGCCTTTAGGTGTATACTTGAGTGCGTTTGAAAGGAGATTTATGAATATCTGATTGATTCGAAGCTTATCTGCAAATAAGAATTCATTTTTTATATTGTTGATTCTGAATCTAAAATCAAGGTCTTTTTCGCGAACAATAGGCTGAGAGATATTAACAAGGTTTTCTGCAGATTCAACAATAGAAAAACTAACAGGTGTGAGTGTAATCTTTCCGCTTTCGACTTTTGAAATATCAAGAATGTCATTTATAAGTGTGAGCAGATGATTGCTTGCCAGAGAAATCTTTTTAAGGTTTTCGGCTACAGAATCGGGATCATTTATATTTTTTTCTGTAATTGTAGTTAGACCGATTATTGCATTCATAGGTGTGCGGATATCATGCGACATTGTAGAAAGAAAATCGGTTTTGGCCTGGTTAGCAGCGTCTGCAGCTTTTGCGGCAATTTCAAGCTTATGATTAAGAGAAAGCATTGAAATAATATCAAGAATCATGAGAAGTAAAAGAGAGAAGACTACTACTCCAAGTAAAGCCCAGTCAATTGTATTTGACGAAAGATCATCAATAGGAATTGTAGAAACAACGTACCATTCCTTGTTTGTGTTTACAATTGTAAATGCATTAAAAGTTTTCTGCCCCTTTGAGTTTATCATTTCAAAGGTTCCCGATGTTTGTTTAAGAGTATTTTTTAAATCAATATAATAAGGGGATGTTTTAGGATTGTAGGAATTATAGAATTCAAAAATATTTGAGTTTTTAAAACCGTTTCCCTTTATGATGTAGTTTCCGTCCAGGTCGATGATTGCAATATCTGCATTTTTGTATTTATCGGTAGGGAAGGCCCATTTTTCTTCGACAGTAGAAACCGGCACAACACGAAGAAGATAACAGCTTTCCTTTAAGCCTGTTTCTTCGTTCAGTAATTCAACAATGTTATAAAAGGCAATTGACTGAATACCTGTTACAGGATTTGTGTAGCTCCTTGTTACATTAATTTCGCCTTTAAGTTCATCGGCAGAGTGAAGTATAGGAAGATCTGCATAAGATACTTTAAAATCATCTGCTTTGTTTGGATTTGAGTTTGTAGAAAGCCCTTTAAGGTTTTTTATGTTTATAATATGTCCGGAAACTCTGGCATTTGTTTTTGCTGTGCTTACATAATCTACAGCCTGCTGCATTGTTATGTCCCGGGAGTTAATGTAATTTGCCCAGGAGTTACAGGTTCGCTGTTCACCTTCAAGATAATTTGTTGTTACAAGCTCTGCACTGAAGGTGATGTTTTTGAAACTGTTCATTTCTATTTCGCGGTCAATCTGACGTTCATGCCTTGCATAGTTAGAAATAAAAACAATAACAAAAGCAATTATCAAAATATTAAATATAAGAAGAAGAAACTTTTTCATACAACCAGTTTTCCTGTTTTTTTACTTATTCGAAATGTTTCTAAAAATTTCGAGCTGCTCGTTTATTTTACTGAACATCCCCTGATAATCTGCTTGAGAATCCCGGCTACGCAGCGGTTCAACAATTGCTTCTAAAGCTTTGTAAAGTGGTGTAAGGTGAAGGTTTCCTGCAACACCTTTAAGCGCATGTGCATCTTCAAATGCAGCATCTAGATTTTTGTTTTCCAGATTTTTTTTAAGCGAATCAAAACGCTCATTTGCAAGGCCTTTACGAATCATCTTAAAATAAAATTCTTCGTTGTCCATGCAAAGTGTAAGTCCTCCGTCGTAATCGGCGCCGGCAGATATTAATTCTTCTTTAGTCATCGCTACCTCACAGACATCTTATCCTATAGGTAATCTTTCTTTTTCATCATAAATAAATACAAAGAAAATGTTGCCGTAGACTTTATGATGAACAAGGTGTCCAAGATCTTCTACAACTTTAACGTTTCCTTTCTTTGTAATTATGCGGTATTTAACATAGTCGCGCATTTTGTTGCTTGAGTTAATCTGGCTCCAGAT
>CAMKDH010000163.1 GCA_946411215.1 uncultured Treponema sp.
TTGTTGCTGGTAATGATGGGGCTTCTGTTAAGCTTGTACAACCAGAGAACATATAATAGTAACAATAGCTAGCAAGTGTTGTTGCTGGTAATGATGGTGTTTCTGTTAAACTTGTACAACCAGAGAACATATAATAGTAACAACTACTTGTAAGTGTTGTTGCTGGTAATGATGGGGCTTCTGTTAAGCTTGTACAACCTTTGAACATATAATAGTAACAATTACTTGCAAGTGTAGTTGCTGGTAATGATGGGGCTTCTGTTAAGCTTGTACAATGAGAGAACATATAAGAGTAACAATAGCCAGCAAGTGTTGTTGCTGGTAATGATGGGGCTTCTGTTATACCTGTACAACCATAGAACATATAATAGTAACAATAGCTAGCAAGTGTTGTTGCTGGTAAATAAAGATTATTTTTTATATGATTCTTAATATAAGAATTATATGAGAATAAATTTCTAAAGGCATGTTCACTTACGCTAGAGGCATAAGGGTCCCAATTATCAGTCTGATCTTGCAAAGTTACAAGACTCATAATATTTCCATAAATATAACAATCTGCATAACATTTTATATTCATTTGTGTTGATGAAGTATTTTCAGACTCTTTCGCATATAAAGATATCTTATCACCGGCAGATACTGTTATTTCTCCCGAAAATGATTGTAAATCTCCATCATTTTTTGAATATTTAAGTGTAGACCAAGGATTTTTAATGGAAATAGTACCATATTTTATAAACTCAATGGTTAAAGGTAAATCAAAATCCCATTTTGCATAAAGAGTTATATTAGATGTAATTGGAGTATTAAAATCAAAGGAATTAATTGAAAGAGTATTACCGTCATCAGAAGAAGTACACCAGTCTATAAAACCATAATTTCCATAAGTTGTATCAGTTTTTTGAGGATCAGCTGGTTTTGTTACTTTTTGGCCACCAGTTATAGACTGACTTGCAACAGTAGTTCCACCTCTTGAATTAAAACTTACAGTATAAGTAATTGGAGTTGCAGTCCATTTTGCATAAAGAGTTATATTTGATGTAATAGGAGTATCAAAATTATAAGGATTTTCAGAAAGTGTATTACCTTCATCCGCTGATGTATACCAGCCTGTAACAGCATAGTTTTCTGAAACTGTTGAAGTTTTTGTTGGATCAATTGGTCTTACTGCTTTCTGTCCACCAATTACAGTTTGACTTTCAACAACAGAGCCGCCCATTGAATTAAAGCTCACTGTATATGTAACTGGAGTTACAGACCATTTTGCATAAAGGGTAATATCTGATGTTATTGCATTATTAAAATCAAAAGGATTTGTAGAAAGAGAATTGCCTTCATCCGTTGATGTATACCAGCCTGCAAAAGTATAACTTTCTGAGACTATAGCTGTTTTTGTTGGATTAACAGGGCTTGAGACTTTCTGACCACCTGTCACAGTCTGACTTGAAACAGAAGTTCCACCCATTGAATTAAAGCTTACAGTATATGTAAGAGTTGTTGCAGACCATTTTGCATAAAGGGTAATATCTGATGTTATTGCACTATTAAAATCAAAAGGATTTGTAGAAAGAGTTTGTCCTCCGTCTGAAGATGTATACCAGTTTACAAAACTATAACTTTCAGAAACAATGGAAGTCTTTGTTGGGTTTTCTGGTTTCGTAGCTTTTTGGCTATATGTTAAAACTTGACTTTCAACAGAAGTTCCTCCACTTGAATTAAAAGTTACTGTATATTTCACAGGATTTGTTGTCCATTTTGCATAAAGAGTAATATTTGATTTAATCGGATTATCAAAATCAAAAGGTGTGTTTGAAAGTGTATTGCCACCATCTGTTGAAGTATACCAGCCTGCAAAATAGTAGTTGTCTGTAACTGTTGAAGTTTTTGTTGGATCAAGCGGTCTGCTCACTTTTTGACCATAATCAACTGTTTTACCAGAAACAGAAGTACCACCCATTGAATTAAAATTTACCAAGCATGAAATTATTTTCCATTTTGCAGTAAGGGTAATATTTTCATTAACGGAATATGAATCTATATTTATCTTCTTATCATCAGCATACCAGCCTAAGAAGTTATAGCCTTCGCATTGTAAATTCGGAAGATATGTAGAAGTCAACTTACTTCCTTTTTTTATAATTTTAGTTCCAGGAGTATCACCTTTTTCACTTTCATATTTTACAGAATAAAAAATGCTGCCCTCAGGATTATAGAAGGTGCTGGAATCAGCTTTAATGCTATAGTAGTCAATCTCACCTTCGCGAAGGTATGCTTCAAAACCTTGGGTTACGGCAAAAGCATTTGTTTCAGAATGATTATCTCCTCCGAATGTAATGTATGGAATTATTTCATCAGGATTTCCTTCTGTAATTACATTTTTTGGAGTAATTGATGCAGGTTCTACTGTATAATACATTTCTGTACTGTCAGAAAGCTCTGATGTTACTGTAGCACCGCTGAATACAAGCATATAAGGCTTATTATTTCCAAAAGTTGGAACAAAAATAGCAGAACTATCATTATTAGGAATGGCAAAGAATTGGTTATTACCATCCGGATATATTACAAAGCCGTTTAATGCAGCATTATTGTTATTTTCTGGATTTTTTGCTGCTATTGTAATTGGTATTAATCCCTTGAAAAATCTAAGCGGAATGTAGTCTTTCCATTCCTGATCTGTAAAAGGATTTTTTATTGTGACGTTAATTCCAGTATCTACATAAGGAGCTGTAATTTGACCGTATGATAAAGAAAGGTTTATTGTTTTTGTAGCGCCACCTGCCAGAGTAGAAATTGTAAAGCCAGTTAAGTTTGTAGCAGATGAAATATCAAGATTGGAATCATAAGATCCTATTGAACAAACAGAAGTAGAACAGTTATTTTCACTGATATTTGTTATGGTAAGCACCATATTATAGGTTTTTGCATTGTTTCCATAAAGATAACCATCGTCTTTCTGGTCGTCACTTATTGTTCCGGTAATCTTTAAGTTGTAATCGTCTTTACCAACAAGAGCAACGGTTCCCATATAGTCGCCTGAGTTGTTTATTTGAAGACCCGGGATTATTAAAGTTTCGGTTCCTGTTGATATTTGAACTGTCTGTGTATCATTTACAGTTGGAGCTGTTAATTTTATTGTTCCTTCTGAATCACTTTCTCCATTACTTTCATAGTTTTTGTATTTGGCTGATTTTCCTTTAGCCTTCAGACCTGTCATTGGAGAGCCGGCTGCCCTGGAAACCGAAGTAAAACCTACAAGCTTAAGAGTATATTCAAGGTTTGTACCACCTTTACGAAAATATGGAATGTTATTGCACACCATTACACTGTCTGATTCTTTTGTAAAGGTACCAAGATTTTTTACGTTAAGTGTATTTTCGCTGGAGCTTGTGATATCAAAGCTTTTCTGCCCCTGCACTACTTTTGTTTCAAGGACTTCGTATTCAATTCCACTGTCCATTCTAACCCAGTTACCCCAGAAATATTCATTTGCAGAAGGTCCTGCTACAGGATTTTGTGGTTCTGTATTTTCGGGATTTGCATTTTCGGAATTTGTATCTTCAGGTATAACTGCTATAGTTGTTGGTTTACAGCTTATAAAAAGTGTTGTTAATATAAATGCTGACAAAAAAAGGAATTGAATAAAAGACTTTTTCATACAGGCTCCTTACGAGAATATTCTATTATTATAGCATTATTTTAATAAATCCGCAAAAAGTATCTTTTCCTTTATTTTTTGAGCACATAATTCTTTTCTTATAGTAGATTCTCAAAAAAAATGATATAGTATTTTTATGACACAAAAATCAAACAATGTATTCGAAGGCTTAAACGAATCAATTCAGGAAAAATTAAAGGCTTTACAGATTCTTGAACCAACAAATGTCCAGAACGAAGTAATTCCTGTAATTTCAACAGGTAAAAACGTTATTTTTCAGTCGGAAACTGGAACAGGTAAAACTTATGCCTACCTTTTGCCTTTGATAAATAAAATTGAAGCAGATGAAGATACAACAAAATTGCGATTGATTATTTGTGCACCCACTTTTGAGCTTGCGAGTCAGATTAATCTGGCTGCAAAAAAAATCACAGACAGAAAAACGGCTCTTTTGATTGGAGGGGTTCCTTTAAAACGTCAGTTTGAAACTCTTAAGGAAAAACCTCAGATTGTTATTGGAACAGCGGCACGACTTGTTGAATTAATCCGTCTTAAAAAGCTTAAGGCCCAGGATTTATATTGCGCTGTTTTTGATGAATGCGACAGGCTTTTGAAAAAGGAATCGTTTGAAGATACTGATAATTTACGAAACTGTTTGCCAAAAGAATGCCAGATTATTGGATGTTCTGCTACTATAAACAAACCTTCCCGGATATTTTTTGTTGATGCGCAGAATATTAAAATGGAAGATGAGTTTATTCTTTCTAAAAAGATTGAACACTGGGCAATTTATGCTGAATTACGTGAAAAAATTGACTTTTTGCGTAAATTTTTAGCAGCTGAAAACCCTGGAAAAGCACTTATTTTTACTTCGCGCTCCGATCAGGTAGAAAATATTTACAAAAAACTCACCTACAAGCATATAGATTGCGCTGCCCTTTACGCAAAAGCCGATAAACAGGAACGAAAATCTGCGATAGACCGCTTTAGAAGTGGCAAATGTAAAATTCTTATTACAAGTGACCTTGGTGCCAGAGGCCTTGATATCCCTGATATTACGCATATTATTCAGATGGATGTTCCCGAAGACGATGATTTTTTCATTCACAGAGCTGGCCGCACCGCCAGAGCAGGCAAAAACGGTATAAATGTAGTAATTGGAGACGAAATTGAACTTCGCCGTTACGCCGCCCTGGAAAAAAAGTTCGGTCTTACCGTTTATCCCAAGCAGATTAGAAATGGAAAGATTACTAAACCTGAAGTATAAGTTTTTTTTGAATTTTAAAATATCAATTCATGAAAAACTGCGGAGTGAGATTTTGATTTTGCGGAGCGTCCTCTTCGTTTAGCGGAGCAAAATTAAAATCTCACGTGAGCAGTTTTTCATTATTTGATCATATAATTGAATTAAACCCAAAAAAACACTATAATAGATAAGATAAAGTAATATTTACATTTTAATTAATGGCGGAAGACACAAGTGTTTTTAAAAAGTCTTGATATTCACGGTTTCAAATCCTTTGCTGATAAAACTCATATTGATTTTGCAGAAGGTATTACAGCATTACTGGGCCCTAACGGCTGTGGAAAAAGTAATGTTGTTGATGCAATTAAATGGGTACTTGCCGAAAACCGTTCAAAAAATCTTCGTGCCGAAAAAATGGAAGACGTTATTTTTAACGGTACAGAAAAACGTCCTGCTTTAAACTCTGCAGAAGTTACACTCACCCTTTCTAACGAAAACGGACTTCTTCCTCTTGATGATTCAGAAATTGCAATTACACG
>CAMKDH010000164.1 GCA_946411215.1 uncultured Treponema sp.
CATCATATTTTGAAAGAATCTCGAAATATCCAACAATATCATCAACCTGTTTTTTCAATGTCTCCATGTCTGTACTTTCTGGAGACAAACGACTTAAATAAAGCAGATTTTCTAATGTCTGCGCGTCAATTTTTTTATGCTGTGTTGCCATGCCGTTTATTATAGTAAAAAACAATAGTTAAGGGAACAATATACCATAGAAGATTATCCAATTATCTAATATTTTCTTAATTGTTTTTTACTAAATAATCTGTTACAAATATATAGAAGAAAATCAAAAATATGGAGTTTTGTGATGAATAAAATTAAAGAGATGGGGATTGTTTTGTTGGCTTTGGGAGGCTTGATTTCTTGTACGCCGGTTAAGGCTAAACCGCAGCCTCAGATTCCTGTAAAAAAGGTTTCGGCTTCTAAGGAAGCTGGGCAGCCTCGATGGACTGAAGTTCCAGGGCTTAAGGATGAATATACAAAATATTTTAATTACTTTGGATTTGCAGTTCCGGAAAATCAGCTTACCAGTAATGCTATTATGAAAGGTGTAAGCCATCAGGCAAACTGTTTTACCTGCGAAAATGAATGCAAGCCAGACTTTATTTTT
Source organism: uncultured Treponema sp. (assembly GCA_946411215.1). Lineage (GTDB taxonomy): Bacteria > Spirochaetota > Spirochaetia > Treponematales > Treponemataceae > Treponema_D. The sequence goes on from CAMKDH010000164.1 coordinate 599, forward strand.
AACTGGAGCAGACCAACTTCTACCGATGACTTTGTTGCCGAAAACGGATACACCTATCAGGTTCCACACTCTTTAGCTGGTTTCAGCCGCCTTGATAAAATCCTTGGTATTGCAAAACAGAACAACATGATTATGAGAGGCCATGTTCTTGTATGGCATAATCAGACTCCGGAATGGTTCTTTAAGAAAAATTACGATGGACGTGAACCTTATGTAGAAAAAAACGAAATGACAGCACGCCAGGAATGGTACATAAAAACGGTTCTGGAATTTGTAAAAGACTGGGAAGAAAAAAACAATGACGGCAAGCGCATTATCGTAGTATGGGATGTTGTAAACGAAGCCTGCACCGACGGAAACTGGGCAGACAATCCTTTGCGCACTTCAAGCCCATGGTATTCAATTTATGGCGACGACTCATTTATTGTAAATGCCTTCCGCTTTGCAAACAAATATGCTCCTGCCGATGTTCAGCTTGCCTACAATGATTATTCCTGCTACTCTCCTGCAAAAACAAGAGCAATCTGCAAAATTGTTCAGGACATTCAGGCCGATCCACAGGCACGCATTGATGTTGTAGGAATGCAGTCTCATGTAAGCATGACCTACCCTGCTGTTGCCGATTATGAAAAAGCAGTAAATCAATTTCTTTCTTTAGGAGTTGATGTTCAGGTAACAGAACTCGAAATTGCTTTTGGAGGCCGCCTCATTTCTCAGGAGCAGCTTGCCGACCGCTATGCAAAATATTTCCAGATGTTCTTAAAAAACAGAAAACAGCCTGGCCGCAACGGAATCTCAGGAGTTACCCTCTGGGGAACAAAAGACGAAGTTTCATGGATCCGCAACAACAACGACGACATGAACCGCCAGCAGCGCCCTCTCCTTTTCGAAAAAGAATACGAATGCAAACCAGCCTTCTTCAGTGTTCTGGAAACTGCACAGAAATACAGCGAATAGCAGTTAGCAGGAGGGGAAATTAATAATTGTAGAAAATAGAAAAAAATAGTCCGGTGGACTGTTTTTTCTATTTTCTACAATATAAGATCCCTCGGCCGCACTTCGTTGCGTCCTACCCCTTCTAACGGGGGCTGCCGCCCCCGTAACGCCCCCGCCTTAACCCTACTTTTGGTTTTCAATAGAACAGCACCACTATACTATTTCATCCAAAATTGCAGGAAGCAATTCTGATTTTGTCGGTGCAACCTTCCTTGGAGAAAGTTGAGAAATACCAGAATTTAGAGATTCCCCATTATTTGCACGTTCAACTATCTGTTGAGCACTAACCCCACCAAAGCGGTTTTCTGTTCCATAGAAATTATTTCCAGTACCTTTAACACTAGTTTTGTTAGCAGCATTCTCATTCTTAAAATTAACAAAACCATAAAAATTACCACCAGTAGAAACCTTAGAAACATTTTCTTCAGAAACTTCTGCTAAATCAACTTGATCTGCACCATGTAATAAGATAGAAGAATTTCCACCTGAAATCGCGCCATCCCTAACAATAACTCTACCACCTAGATTAGGTAATGTCAGGGTTCCAGACTGAGTTCCAGCGATATCCAAAACTCCTCCTATTTCTCCTGTAAATTCTACACCACCCATATCTGCTTCAATACGAGTATTTGTGATAGAAGAAAAAGCGGCATCTGTAATACCAGTTTTATTTTCCCCTACAACATTAACATTTGCAATATCATCGAAGAATAAAGCGGCATTGACATCAAGATTATAAGCAGATTTAAAGGTGTTTTCTTCATACATTACACCTCCATTATATTCCCTGGCATCAAAAATCACTTCTGTGGTTGAAGTATAATTAAACTTATTATTTGCCTCATTTTTATAATAAGTTGAAATAATATGATCTATATCAGTTTCATACACATTCACTCCACTAAAGGGTAAATTAGAATCTTCCGTGCTATAATTATCAGCAACTCTTGCAGAAAGCTTTAACGATAATTTAGGAAGTTCAGATGCACTTTTTCCACTTACAAACTTACCATATATTGCAGAAATATTTTCCTTGTAAATAGTTCCTTCCATGTCTGCATTTGCAAGATTTTGAATATCTAAATTTGCACCATTTCTTGCAATAATACCACCGTTATATCCTAAACCATACTTTCCAGATGGCATTGTTACAGTAGTATTCTTTTCAAATTCAAATGCCTGTTGAATCTCATTATCTACATCCGCTTTAGCATAATATCTAGCAGGATAACTTACCAAATTTACACCTGGAATAACTTCTGTCTTCTTTATTTTTGCTTCTCTTTCTGCTACTGTAGAAAAGCTTCCTATACCACTAAACTCTAATTCTTTTGGATTAACAATGCTATTCATAAGTTCAACATTTGTCTTATCAGATGGCATTGAAATTTTAAACGATTTAACAGTTGCAGGATAGGCTGCAAAAGCAACAGTTCTACTATGACCATCAGAAAGGCTTGCAACTTTATCATCAACAGCCTTCTTTAAATTATAATATGACATAACATCAAGGCTTCCATTTGCATCAGGTGTTGCAACAACTGTCACATTACCAACCTTTGACCAATCTGTGACTTGACTGATATCAGTAATTGTTGCATCAGTATAAGTAACCTCTGGATTATCGTTGATTGGGTCATTATTGATTGGATCATTATTCTCTGGATTTTCAATAGCAGGTGTTGTTGTTGTATTATCTTGTTTTACAAGTTCGAAACTATTAGCCGCATTCACTGCATCTCTTGCACTTGTTTCATAATCGCCAAGTGTTACAGTAGCAGTATCATAAGCAGCCTTTTCTTCTGCTACGCCTGAACCATTTTGAATATTTTCCTGTTCAGTTTTAGCATTATTAACAAAAGTTTTAATTTCTTTTTCATCATAACTTTTGTTGAAAATATAGTTATCTTTAAAATCTTCAACTGTTTCTTTTGCATAATTTTCAACAACATTATAAGCAGGTCTATTAGTATATGATTCATCAACTGCATTGGCATACGCATTAAGTTTAGTCCAATAATCGCCATGAGCATAATCCAAATATTCATCTATTTTACCAATAGCATCCTCACGAGCGGCATTATAATCATCTGCATTTTTATATGATTGTGTAACACCGTTTTCATCAGTATAACTTGTGTCCAAAGCTATAATATCTTCTTGTATAGCATCTGCATTGTCTTCTATACCTTTAATAATAGCATTTACATCCAGGCTTTCGTTTGTAAGCCCTGTTACGCCGCTGTCCTTTATAGCAACATAGATGTCTTTTATAAGGCTAAGATTTTTTGAGGCACCTTCTTCGTCTTTATGAATTTCTAAAAGCTCTATAACTTTTTCCATAGAAGAAAGTGAATCTGAAAGCTTTTCTGTGCTAAATGCAGAGACATTTTCTTTTTCCTGGCTGGTCAGGCTTTCTGGATAGGTATTTTTCTTTATGTTTTCTACGGGATTTTGTGGGTCTGTACAGGCTGTAAGAAGTACGGTCCAAATAAAAAGAATTGAAAGGATTTTAATTACATTTTTTTTACTATATATTTTGTCCCCTCCCATACTACACACACTGCATTTAAAAATGTCATTTCTTAATTTCTGGAAATCTACTTTTTGCATGGTAAAATGTCTCCTTTTACTTCAATCATTCTATAATTATATTATGGATCTGAGAAATTTTAAAGTCTGGAGAAATAAAAAGAGGGAAACTTAAATCAGCTTCCCTCTTTGACAGTTAGTATAAATTATTCATATCTGTCTTAAAAAAATCTAATATTGTCAAACTTTTTAACTTACATGTTAAAAAGTTTGACAATTGCATTTTTTGGTTATAAAATATCAGTATGATAGACTTTCGCGATACTCCGCTTTACAAAGAAGACTCTTATTTTCGTAAGGAATATGTTGAAAAACTGCTTTCCTGGCGTGATCATCATGTAATCAAGGTCATTACTGGGGTAAGACGTTCTGGAAAGTCTGTTATTTTAAAGGAAGTCTGCAAAGAAATTTCAAAATCTGCGTCAGAAAATCAAATTTCATTTTTCAATTTCGAAATGCTCGAAAATGAAGACATTACTGATTATCATAAACTGCATTCAGTCTTAAAAGAACGTATTCAGGAAGATAAAATGAATTATATCTTTCTGGATGAAATCCAACTTGTTGAAAATTTTGAAAAGGTTGTAGACTCTCTTTTTATTCTTCCTAATGTTGATATTTATTTGACGGGTTCAAATGCATCCATGCTTTCCAGTGAAATTGCAACACTTTTGAGTGGCCGCTATATTGAAATTAATATCCTGCCTTTTTCTTTTATTGAGTTTCAGACAGCGTATAGGGAAAAGTTTTCTAAAGATAGTTTTGATTTACCTACCTTGTATACCAAATATATTACATTTGGCGGCTTTCCTTATCTTCATAATATCTACGAAAAAAATGAGGCTATAAAAGACTATATTTCTGGCCTTTATTCAACGATTGTTCTAAAAGATATTCAGCAGCGTAAGAAAATTGCTGATACAATTCTTCTTGAAAAGATTGTTAAGTTTGCGCTTGTTCATACAGGTAATCTGCTTTCTCCAAAAAAGATTTGTGACACCTTTGTTTCAAGCGGAAGGAAAACTTCTTCTGCAACAATAGATAATTGTCTTTCTGCATTATGTGAAACATATCTTTTTTATAAACTTAATCGCTATGATATTCGTGGTAAAGAAACTCTAAAAACATTGGAAAAATATTATGCCGTAGATATGGGACTTCGCTTTTTTATGCTTGGTGCAAGAGGCGGAGATGAAGGACATATTCTTGAAAATCTTGTTTTTCTTGAATTATTGCG
>CAMKDH010000165.1 GCA_946411215.1 uncultured Treponema sp.
GCGGTAAGTGATGAACTCGCAAAAAAAATAATGATATAGGAGATAAACAGTGAAAACATTGAGAGATGTGAAAATCGGAGAAACTGTAACTGTTGTTAAGCTTCATGGCGAAGGCGCAGTTAAAAGAAGAATCATGGACATGGGAATAACCAAAGGTACTTCTGTTTTTGTACGTAAGGTTGCTCCTCTTGGAGACCCTGTAGAAGTAACAGTAAGAAATTACGAATTGTCACTTCGCAAGGCCGATGCAGAAATGATTGAAGTTGAGGAGGTGTAAAATGGGAATTCGTATTGCACTTGCAGGAAACCCTAACAGCGGTAAGACAACCTTGTTCAATGCTCTTACCGGTTCAAATCAGTTTGTAGGTAACTGGCCTGGAGTAACTGTAGAAAAGAAAGAAGGTAAGCTTAAGAAGCACGACGATGTTATCATCACAGACTTGCCTGGTATTTATTCTTTGTCTCCATATACTTTGGAAGAAGTTGTTGCACGTAATTATCTTATTGGCGAACGCCCAGATGCAATCTTGAACATCATCGATGGTACTAACCTGGAAAGAAACCTTTATCTTACAACTCAGCTTACTGAACTTGGAATCCCGGTTGTCGTTGCCGTAAACATGATTGACCTTGTAAAGAAAAACGGTGATCAAATAAACATCGAAGAGTTGTCAAATCAGCTTGGTTGTAAGGTTATGGAAATTTCTGCTCTTAAAGGAACAGGAATTATGGAAGCCGCAGACGAAGCTATTAAAATGGCTCAGAACGGAAAGACAGTTCCTCTTCACACTTTCAGTGGTCCTGTAGAACATGCTATTGCTCACATTGAAGAAGCTGTTGTTCATGACCTTCCTGAAGAACAGCAGAGATGGTATGCAATAAAAATCTTTGAACGTGATGACAAAGTTTTGGATCAGCTTAAGATTCCTGCAGACACTTTGGCTCACATTGAAAAAGACATCAAAGCTGCAGAAACAGAACTTGATGACGATGCAGAAAGTATCATCACAAATGAACGCTACGTTTATATTGCACAGGTTATCAAAGCCTGCTACAAAAAGAAGAACGCTGGTTCTCTTACTACTTCAGACAAGATTGATAAGATTGTTACAAACCGCTGGCTTGGTCTTCCAATTTTTGCTGCTGTTATGTTCTTAGTTTACTGGATTGCAATGGTTGCTGTTGGTGCACCTGCTACAGACTGGGCAAACGACGGACTTTTTGGAGATGGATATCATCTGTTTGGAATTGACGGCGGCTACGAAGAAGTTGCAGAAAATTATGCAGGTGCCGCTGCAATTGTAGACGGTTATGATTTATATGTAGAAGAAAATGGTTCTGCTCCAACAGGCGATTTTGTTTACACTATTGAAGATGAAGAAACTCTGGAAATCAGTGAAGAAACAGCAAGCCTTGAGGACTATGAAGAAGCAGTAAAAACTCTTGAAGAGATTGGTGACGAACCAGACCCTGCTGAATATGGTGTATGGGTTCCTGGTATTCCAGCACTGATTGAATCTGGTCTTGATGCAGCGGGTGCCGCAGACTGGCTTAAGGGTCTTATCCTTGATGGTATTGTTGCAGGTGTTGGTGCAGTTCTTGGCTTTGTTCCACAGATGCTTGTTCTGTTCCTTATGCTTGCCTTCCTTGAAGCTTGTGGTTATATGGCTCGTATTGCATTCGTTTTGGACCGCGTGTTCAGAAAGTTTGGTCTTTCAGGAAAATCATTTATCCCAATGCTCATTGGTGTTGGTTGTGGTGTTCCTGGTATTATGGCAAGCCGTACAATCGAAAATGAACGCGACAGACGTATGACAATCATGACAACAACCTTTATTCCTTGTGGTGCAAAGGTTCCTTTCATTGCAATGATTGCCGGTGCGATTTTTGGTGGTTCTGCATGGATTTCAACTTCTGCATACTTCATTGGTATGGCAGCAATTGTTGTTTCTGGAATCATGCTTAAAAAGACAAAGATGTTTGCGGGTGATCCAGCTCCTTTCGTAATGGAACTTCCTGCTTACCACTTGCCTACTCTTGGAAACGTACTCCGCTCAATGTGGGAACGCGGCTGGTCATTTATCAAAAAAGCTGGAACAATCATTCTTCTTTCAACAATCGTAGTTTGGTTTACATCATACTTTGGTTTTGCAGAAGATGGATTCCGCATGCTTGGCGAAGATGAACTTGAATTCTCTATTCTTGCAAAAATCGGAAACTGCATTGCATGGCTCTTCATTCCTCTTGGATGGGGTAACTGGCAGGCTGCTGTTGCAAGTATCACTGGTCTTGTTGCAAAGGAAAACATCGTTGGAACAATGGGTATTCTTTACGGTGGCGGAGAACTCACAGCATGGCAGTCTCTTGCTCAGGCATTTACTGGTGTAACAGGATTCTCATTCTTAGTATTCAACCTTTTGTGTGCTCCATGTTTTGCTGCAATTGGTGCTATCAAACGCGAAATGAATAATCCTAAGTGGACCTGGTTTGCTATTGGATATCAGTGTGGATTTGCTTATGTAATTGCTTTGATTATAAATCAGCTTGGTGGAGCATTCACAGGAAATCTGAACATCTTTGGATTGATTGTTGCTGTTGCAGCTATTGCAGGCATTGTTTACATGCTCTTCTTCAAAAAATATACAGAAGCAAACAAGCTTGAAATAAAAGCAAGTAAATAATTTTTTACAGGAGGCACAGGATGATGTGGATTACAGCTAATCTTGGAACAATTCTTATTTCTCTTTTTCTGCTTCTTATTGTAGCGGGAATCATTCGTTCACTAATACAGAATAAGAAAAAGGGAAAATCATCCTGTGGCGGAAACTGTGCACATTGCAAGATGTGCCCAGCCTGTAAAAACAAAACATCTATTGCAAAATAATTCCTACTCTAAAATATGCCCGACATGTCTCTTTTCAAAGAACATGTCGCGGATTTTCATAGCCTGCCTGCTCACATAGATTTTTTCTGCTACTTATCGTGGCATTCATAAAAATCCCACATTTGCAAAAAACATTATTATCTTTATAAGTATGAATAAGTCAGATTTGAAACGAGATTATTGGATGCTTGATGGACGGTTTGCCAAAAAAGGATATGACTGGTGGTGGCATAATTTTACTGCGGTAAATGAAAAAACTGGCGAAGAACGAAGTTTTTTTATTGAATATTTTACATGTAATCCGGCGATGGCTGGAGACGGTGCTATTCCTGTTTTAGGCCAGCTTCCCGCTAATAAAGAAAAAGGAATTCGCCCAAGTTATCTTATGGTAAAATGCGGCTGGTGGGGTGAACAGGCAACGCAACTTCATAGATTTATTCCCTGGAAGAATGTAAAGATTTTTAGCGATGCACAGGGTTATCATTTGTCTGCAGGTGACTGTTCTGCATGCGAAACTCAACTTACGGGCACTGTAAATATTTCTGACGCAGATGCCGCTGTTCATCCCGAATGGATGTGCAATTCTGGCTCAATGTCGTGGGATATTCAGATAGATAAAAAAGTTGCTTTTAATGTTGGATATGGCGCCGGCAGCTTATTCCGAAGACTCAAGGCTTTTGAAATGTACTGGCATGCGCAGGGAATGAAGTCTTTGTATTCTGGAACAATTATCTGCAACGGCGAAAAATATATTGTCATCCCCGAAAAATCTTTTGGTTATGCAGACAAAAACTGGGGTGCCGATTTTACTTCTCCATGGGTGTGGCTTTCTTCCTGCGATCTTGTAAGCAAAAAAACTGGACAGCGCTTAAATGATTCTGTTTTTGATATAGGCGGGGGACGTCCAAAAGTTTTTGGAATTGCATTGAACCGCAAACTCCTAAGCGATTTCTGGTACGAAGGAAAATCTTATGAATTTAATTTTTCTAAGTTCTGGACTTTGTGCCGTACAAAGTTTGACTGCCATGAAACAGACAATAAAATAATCTGGTACGTGCGTCAGGAAACAACAAACGCCGTAATGGAAACAAACATCGAATGCGAAAAATCAAAAATGCTTTTAGTAAATTATGAATCTCCCGACGGCGCAAAACGTCACAACCGACTTTGGAATGGAGGAACAGGTACAGGTACAGTAAAGCTTTACCGTAAGCACGCAGGCGCTGGTAACAAGCTTGAACTCCTTGACGAAATTCAAGCTTGTCATGTTGGATGTGAATGGGGAGAATACTAAACTGAGCAGTTATTTTACAGAACGTACCAGGCGGATGCCGGGATTAGACAAATCGGAATTTGGTTCAGCATGTGCTCTATAATACACAGAGCAGTTGGTTGCACTCCCACCCCAATAACCGCCTCGACGAACACGACTTCGTTTTCTTACTTCTTCTGGTTCTGGTGCACCCAAAGGATCTGTTAGTGTAGTTTCACCGTTATCACCTGCAGTAGCTCTAGAATCATACCAATCCCAACACCATTCCTGTACATTACCACTCATATCATATATACCAAGGGTATTAGGTTTCTTTTTTCCAACCTGATGAGTTCCATAACCTGGAGTTCCATCTGATGCGGTCGTATCCTTTGTTATACCATCAGGAAGATTATACAGATACCAGCCAACAGCATCCAAATCAGCATTTTTACTTGGTGTAAACTGTGCGTCAGGAGATCTGTCTGCTCCACTGTAAAAATATTTCCAAGCCTCAGCCTTAGGATCTCCTCCATGAGCCGCAAACTCCCATTCAGCCTCTGTTGGAAGACGATAACCTTTTGAACCTTTTACAAGCTCAACGTCTGCATCTGTAATTTTTCCTTTTTCAACTTTTTTAACAGTAATTGTATAAGCTTCTGGAAGTCCGGCTTTCTTGCTCAAAGCATTACAAAAATAGACAGCATCATACCATGTTACACTATCAGCTGGACGATATTTTTGGATTTCTCCTTCTGCAACAGGATATTTGCCTGTTTCTGTATGTTTGAATGGAGATGCTGTCAAAGTATATTCAGTATCATCAATAGTTACTTTCTGGTCTGTCATTATTGCTGTGTAAAGCTCTTGGGTAACCTCATACTTACTCATAACAAAAGGACTAAGCTTTACTATTCGGCCGCTACGAAAAACACCCTTATAGTCGTCGGTACCATCTTCAACTGTTCCAACATCAATCTCTGCACCACTGTTTGAGGTAACATAAATCTGTTCGGTGTTTTCAAAATTTGTACCTTCAATTTCAATTTTAGAAATTACCGTTTCTCCCGCATTGAATTTTTGTTCAGTAGTATTAGTAGTGTTAGGCGGGGTTTCTTCAGGGATAAAGTTTGCTGTGCAGGAATAAAGAAACAACGAAGCAAAAGCCAGAACAATAAGACAACCAGTTTTTTTCATGTTTAATCTCCTTAACTTTTTGGTTTTTTCCTAAACAATAAACGCATGAAAAAAGAATTAGTTACAAAAAAGGAAGGGCCACCCG
>CAMKDH010000166.1 GCA_946411215.1 uncultured Treponema sp.
TTATTTGCAATTTGATTAGTTACCGTGCACGGCAGCTGGTGCGCATTGCACAAAATAGATAGAGAAGTTCGCCCTTAGGCGAAAAAGAATGTAAAGACAAAGAAGCGGCTCTTTAGTAAGCCTGTAGTTCTTAACATATACTTAATATTACTGTATAAAGAAACATTTGTAAAGAAGAAAAATGAAAAATTATAAAAAGGATTAATGTCAACTTAAAAGTTTATTATGGTTTACATTTATCTGCAAATCTGCTATCTTACATTTCATGAAAAATAAATCAATACTATTTTCTTCATTCATCGCCCTTTTTACTGCAATTATCTGTGTGGGCTGTTTTATAAGAATTCCTTTGGGACCTGTTCCGATTGTACTTCAGAACATGCTTTGTATTTTATGTGCCGTTCTGCTTGGCGGATTTTTGGGAGCAGCACCTGTTGCTCTTTTTCTGCTGGCAGGACTTGTAGGGCTCCCTGTTTATTCCGGAGGAACAAGCGGCCTTGCTGTCTGGATGGGGCCAACCGGTGGCTTTCTTCCCGGTTACCTTATTGGAGCCCTTGTTGCAGGACTTATTGCCGGTAAAGCAAAAGTAGAAGAAAAGAAAATCAGCTGGAAAAATTCTCTACGCCTTTTACTGGCAATTCTTGCAGGTATGATTATTCTTTACATTCCGGGAGTTATTCGTTTTGCCTGGTGGGCTGGAGCTGCCGGAAAGATTCCCGCAGATAAAACTGCATTTACCTATACAATGGCAGCCTGTGTTATTCCTTTTATTCCCGGAGATCTGATTAAAGTTATTATTGCTTTTCCAGTTGCCTTAAAGCTGCGCCCTGTTCTGGCTCAGTATCTTTACAGCGAAGTTAAGACTGATAAGGAAGAAGCAGGGGATTTTGTCAGCGGACAAAACTAATACAATATGTCAAATATAATCCTGAACCTTAAAAATATTTCCAAATCTTTTCGCCTGGCTTCAGGGGTAAAAAGAGCCCTTGATGATGTTAGTCTTAGCATAGAAGAAGGCAGCTGTACTCTTATTGGCGGCGAAAATGGTTCAGGAAAAAGTCTGCTCATGTCTATTGCCGCAGGACTTATAGATTGCGACCAGGGAAAGGTTGAATGCAGCGTAAGTCCGGGACTTGTTTTTCAGGAAGCAGAAACTCAGATTCTGGGAGAAAGTCCTGCCGAAGATATTGCTTTTGGCCCGAAGAATCTTGGCTGGAAAAAAGACAGGGTACAGCAGGCTGTAACTCAGGCTCTTGAAAAAACAGGACTTACAGCTAAGGCAGATTATCCGGCCCGCTTTTTATCCGGCGGCGAAAAGAGGCGTCTTGCAGTAGCCTGTATGCTTGCCATGGAGCTGCCCCTTATTATTCTGGATGAGCCTTATGCAAATCTTGATTACAGTGGAGTAAAGCAGGTTAATGAACTTGTGCGTCAGCTTAAGGCCGATGGAAAAACTGTAATCATCCTTAGCCACGAGCTTGAAAAATGTCTTGGACTTGCAGATCATTTTGTAGTGCTTTTCAGAGGTAAAAAAGTTTTTGATGCAAGCCCTGCCGAAGCACTGAAGCAAAATCTTGAACAATGGAATATCAGAAATCCTCTTACAGCCTATAAAAGTCTGGAGGATTTAGTCTGGTGAAAATAAAAATAAAAAGTGACCGGCAGACTGCTTTTTCCTACAAAGCAGGAGGCTCCATAATTCACCTTTGTCCCGCCTGGATAAAAATTATTTTTCTGCCTCTTATAAGCATTCTTTTTTTTAAGCTGCCACCTCTTGCCGCAGCCCTTATGCTGGGCTTTATTATTCTAATCCAGCTGCTGTTAAAATTCTCACCCCGCGAAATTTTTTCTGATATAAAACTGATTTTATACTATGCAGTAATTTTATTAATCTTCAGAGGAAAAGAAGTTATCCCCATGCTTGTAAGATTGCTTTGTATGCTGGAACTGGCTGCCCTGCTGTTCAGAACTTCTTCTAGTCTGCAGCTGCGGGAAGGCTTTGAAAGAATTGAACTTGCCTTTAGAAAAATTTTTCATCTTAAGAAAAAAACACCTCTAGCTCAAAGTCTTTCTCTTTTTGTCTGCTTTATTCCTCTTGTTGCAAAAAACTGGGAAGAAGCAAAAAGAGCCTGGTATGCCCGCGGAGGAAAAGCTTCAATAAGGATGCTTCTTGTTTTACTTCCTGTATTTTTTTCTATAGGGATGAAGCAGGCCTGGAACATGGCAAGAGCAATAGCTGTAAGGCAAGGCGAAGCAATTCATAATTAATGTAAGGTTACTTCGCCGGAGTTAAGCGTGCGCTCACTTCCATCTACCAGCTTTACGACCAGAGCTGCATTTTCATCAATATCAATAGCAGTGGCAGAGTAGGCGCTTTTATCATCTCCGATTAATGGATGTACGGTAATTTTCTGCCCAATCAGAAAGACCTGCTTTTTATATTCTGAAATAACTTTGTCCGGACTCTCATTTAATATTCCAAAAACCTGTCCTGCAATTTCTGCAATAAAACGACAGCGCGAAGGTAGAACTGTTCCTGTTGCCCCAGCCCCTGCTGCTTCTGTTATATACCCTGCAACAGAAGCAGCCTCGCTTTTTTTAATCTGATCAGACGGACTTATATTCACACCAATTCCAATAACTGCGCTTTCAATCTGTCCGCTTTCAAAATTGGTAATTCCTTCTGTGAGGATACCGGCTGCTTTTTTAAGTTGGCCTTTATTTTCTATATAAATATCATTTATCCATTTTATGGCTGCTTGTACTCCGAAAACTTTTTTAATAGCCCTGCAAACTGCAACTGCAGTAGAAGCTGTAATAAAAGCCGGCTGTGTAATTCCTCCCTGGGGTGTAACAATCAGCGAAAAATAAACACCTGTCCCCGCCGGAGACTCAAAGCTTCTTCCAATACGACCACGCCCGGCAGTCTGACTTTCGGCAGCAATAATTGTGTGATGAAAATTTTTGCCCGACTCAAGCAGAAGTTTTTTTGCATAAGTGTTGGTGGAATCAATTGTAGTAAAACATTCTATATGGCTGCCCGCATATTCCGGAAAATTTTCTGCCAGCTCATAAGAAAGCCGTTCTTTAGAAAAAACATCTGCGGTCTGCGCGTCACAAAGACAGTAGCCGGAATTGTTAGTTGCCTCTATCATAAATCCATCTTCCCTGATTGCCTTTACAGCCTTCCAGATAGCCGCACGACTAACCCCACATTCTACGGCCAGTTTTTCCCCGGAAAGAACCTGCCCCTTGTTTTGCGAAAGTAACTCAAAAACCTTTTGCTTTGTAGTCATGCTATATAAATACAACATAAAAGGGAAATCTTCAATATTATTGACAAAATGACAAAACCTTTTGATAATGTCATATATGAAACCCTATATTCACAAAGTTAATTATTACGAAACAGACAAAATGGGAATTACCCATCATTCAAATTATGTGCGGTTCATGGAAGAAGCACGTGTTGATTTTCTTGATCAACTTGGCTGGAGCTTTGATAAGCTTGAGGCAAAGGGAGTTGTTTCTCCTGTTCTTTCGCTTGATTGTACTTTTAAAAAATCTACTAAGTTTGCAGATATAATTGAGTGCATGGTAAAAGTAGAAAAGCTTAGTGCTCTTAAGCTCACTCTTGCTTATGAATTCACTTGTGGCGGTGAGGTTGTTTTTAACGGAACAAGTACTCACTGCTTCCTTGATCTTTCTGGCAAGCCTGTATTTACAGAAAAGGTTTATCCTGATTTTTATGCAGACTTAAAGAAGTGTCTTGAAGCCTAAGTTTTTGTAATTTTTTGCGCGATTATTTGATTTCGTAAAGTTCAATATTTTCATCCTGAAAATTTGAAAAGCAAAGGTATTTACCGTCTGGGCTGATATCAAGTCCAGTCGGTTGATTGCCTCCTTCAAAAGCCTGAACAACCTTCATTGTCTGAGTATCAATAATCTGAATCTTTCCATTCTGCGGACTTCGTTTTGTGTAGTCCTCTTTATTGTTAGGACCGCGTGAAGAAACAAAAAGCCATCTGTTTTTATAAAGCTTAATTGTATTCGGATTATTAAAAACCTGAGTCTGCCCTGTGATTTTGAAAGTTCCAAGATTTACTTCATAAACAAGACGATGATACATATCTGAAACATACGCCTTTGTATTATTGCTGTTCAAAACAATATGGCGCATTGCTCCACTGGCAATCTTTATAACTGAAAGCTGTTTTCCTGTTTCTACATCGTATTTTTCTATAAGACCATCATCAAATGAAAGACTTATAATTGTTTTGCCGTCTTCTATAAAATAAAGTCCACGCGGGGCCGCCCCTGTAGAAATCATTTTAAGGCATTCACCAGTTTTATAATCAATTATCGAAACATCATTTGAAACCCAGTTTGAAATTGCAAGAAGCTGCTTTTGTTCGCTGAACGCAATGAACTTTGACCAGTTGCCACCTGTTGGAATTGTTCGTATGAATTTGAAATCAGGGTAGGAATATTCATAGACATTTGCGGTAGTCATTTGCGAAACAAGAAAGGTTTTCTTTTGGGGAATAAAAAGCCCTTCGGCAAATCCAACCTTCGAAGCATTTGGCGGATTAATTCTTTTAATGATTTTCTTTTCTTCAATGCTGAATATATCAAAGCCGTTGTCATCAAGCAGAGGCATGAGGATATATTTGTTGTCTGGAGAAAATAAAACCTGTTTAGGTTGACGTCCGCATTTGTAGGAACCGATTTTTGTGAGCTCCGGTTCCTGAGCGGATAAAAAGGAGCAGGTAAAAAGCATAATAAGAAAAACTAAAAATGATTTTTCTGTTCTGCAAGTTTTACCCAATAATTTATTCTCCTCTTCCAAGCATAAATGCTTTTTTGTTCATTTCAAGGAACTGTGGTTTAACAAGCTTTTCGATTGCAGCCATCCATGCGTCTACAGGAAAATCCATGTAACGGCTAAGGCGTCCCATCAAAACAATGTTTACAGATTTTGCAGTTCCGGCCTGTTCAGCAAGAGTAAGACAATCAAGAGCGTCTACCTTGAGGCCTGCTGCAGTCATTGTTCCAACTAAATCCTGTGGATATTCTGCAGCACCTGTAATAACAGGCATAGGATCAATCTTCTGTGTGTTTACTACAATCTGTCCGTCCTTGCGGAGGAACTCTGTGTAGCGGGCTGCTTCAAGCAATTCAAACGAAACTATAAAATCAGCCTCTCCCTTGTCTACGATAGGGGAGTAAACTTTATCACCGTAGCGAACGTATGTTACAACAGAACCACCACGCTGGCTCATTCCGTGAACTTCACTAACCTTTACATCATAACCTGCATCAAGCAGAACCTGTCCCAAAGTTTTAGACGCAAGCAAAGCACCCTGGCCGCCAACGCC
>CAMKDH010000167.1 GCA_946411215.1 uncultured Treponema sp.
TGGTTTTTCCAGAACATGATGTTCATGGCGCCGTAGGTTTTCCAGCTGTAATCTGGCGGCAGAATTGAAATTGCGCTTTTGCTGTCGGTGACTTTTGCGTTGTTCTTTGGGAACTGCATCATGAGCTTGTGCCATTCGTACAGGTGAATCAGAACGTCGCGTACGTTTTTGTCGCGGCTCCAGTGTGCTTCTTTTTTGCTTGGCTGGCCTGAAAAATCAAACGGAGTGTTAAGCTCCTTTTCTGTCATCCCGTCGATAAAGTTCATAAGTTCTGTGTAGTTTTCCTGTGCTGCTTTGAGCAGGTCGTCTTTTGTACTTGGTCTTGGCATTTTTTTGTCTCCTTATGACATTAGTATAGCATGGGGGAGGGGTACAAAAAAGAAACAGCTTGTTGCTTTTCAGAGGAGGGTGCGCAACCTACGCCTTCCAGTGTTTGAGCTGTGAAAGCATGTTGTCGTAAAATTCGCGGCGCTCGTCGTCACTCTTGTTGTCTGGATTTGGCATGTGCTCTAGAAGGAAGTCGATGAGTGAATCTTTCTGCTTGTAAATAAATTCGCCGTCCTTGTAGCACCATTTACAGTAGTCTTCGTTAAAGGTTTTGTCCGGCTCTCGGCTAATCATTGAATCTTCTGTAAGAGGCATTCCACAGCACTGACAGAAAAGCTTTCGTGGCGACCCCAGCAGAGTATTTATAGAAACATCAAACTCGCGCGAAAGAACAATGAGCATCTGCGGGTTGGGCTGAGTCTCACCAGTTTCCCATCGGCTTACGGCCTGTCTTGTGATGTTTACACGAACAGCCATTTCTTCCTGAGTAAGATGATTTCTTTCTCGAAGGTTTTTAAGTATTTCGAAAACTTCCATCGGGCGCCTCACTTTGAATTTATGATTAATTATAACACACGTTTTGGATTGTTTTAATCCCACAAATCTAATATATTGAAAAAGAGGTGATTTATGAAAAATGGTGTAAAAGCTTTAATAATCAGTGTAATTTCAATCATATTGTTTTCGGGATTTACGACATGTACATCTACTGCAAATCCGGAAAACTCGCAGGAACAGAATAATAAACCTGCAGAATATCAGGGGCTCAAAATTGACCCGTACGAATCACCATATACTTACACCACAGTAGACGATTCAGATTACGAAAACATGGAAGCACAGCAGCTTATCAAACTGATGGGAAACGGAATCAATCTTGGAAATACAATGGAAGCAACAAACAACTGGATTGGTTTTGACAATGCCGACGCCTCTATTTACGAAACAGCATGGGGACAGCCTCGAACAACAAAAGAAATGTTTATTGCAATGAAAGAAGCTGGTTTTGACAGTGTACGAATTCCTGTAGCATGGACTCACACAATGGACTGGAGTCGTGGTGATTTTGAAATCAGCCAGAAATATCTTGAACGTGTTGCACAGGTTGTAAACTGGGCTTTGGATAGTGATTTATATGTAATGATTAATGATCATTGGGATTATCAGTGGTGGGGAATGTTCAGCCACGATGAAGAGCTTGCATGGAAAATTTATGAAGCTATGTGGAATCAGGTTGGCGAATACTTTAAGGATTATTCTTATAAATTGATTTTTGAAGGCGCGAATGAAGAAGTTGGATCCAGATTTAATGATGAAGTAAACACAAAGGTAGACAGTCGTTTGGATTCTTCTATAAATTACAATCGTGGAAAGCTTTCAGAAAGTCAGTGTTTTATACTTGCTGCAAAAGTTACTCAAAAATTTGTTGATATTATCCGTTCGCAGGGCGGCAACAATAAAAAGCGTTTCCTTTTAATTCCTGGTTACGACACCGACATAAACAAAACCTGCAGTTCAAGTTATAAAATGCCAGTCGACAGTTCAAATACAATCCAAAAACTGATTATCTCGGTTCATTATTATTCTCCGGCAACCTATTGTATTCTTGGAGAAAACGCAAGCTGGGGAACTGTTCAAAAATCCTGGGGTCTTCAAACCGATTACAAAGACATGAACAGAGAGTTTAAGAAAATGACAAAATTCATTGATGCAGGCTATGGCGTAATCATTGGAGAATATGGTGTTTCTAAACTGAACAGCACAGGAAAAAAGAAAACAGGTATGGAAAAGTGGCTTACAAGCGTTCTTGATAATTGTGATGCTTACAACTATTGTCCATTCTTGTGGGACTGCAACACCTTCTTTAAGAAAAACGGCACCCTCGGTTTTACAGACCAAGAAGTTGGGGCAGTTTACAGCGAAAGAAATTAAAAAATATATCATTGTAAAACCTCTGGCGTGTGTTATAATAAGCGCATGGAAAAAAATACCTTAGGTCAAAGAAAAAAAAGTCTTTCAATTTTGTTATTCCTGTTTATTGTTTCTTGCATGCCCGTCTTTTCACAGGAATTTTCTGAGGAAGCTTCACAACCTAAAAAAGAATATTCTCATGCGCAGGTTGCGGCAACGGCTTATGTGCCTTATTTTGGAACTATATTGATGACTTCAAGTCAGCTTTTATGGCCAGAGGAATTGATGCTGCATGGTATAAGTGCAGAATCTTTGTTATTGAATATTCCTGCTGCAATAGTTAATCCTTCTTATACTCTGGCGGGAAGTGCTATAAGTACGACAAGTTATGCAACAGGAATTGTTTTGAGTAAATATCCAGAGTTTTATGGTAATCCAAGTATTACAAATGTTTTTGTGAATACCGGTCTCAAAACAAATATGTGGCTTGAATATAAAGGGTATGAAAAAGCGCGTTCAATGGCAAAAGAGGGAATCTACCCAGAATACGAAGAATTAAGCTTTAAGGATGCATTCACCGCGCCATTTAATCCAAATATTCTTTCCAAAAAATCTGTATGGATTCCGATAGCAGCATATAGTGTATTTATTGTTGGTTATAATTGTTTAGCCGGTTTTGATAATAGTGTATTCAAAACAGGAGAATCCTATCTGGGCAATTATAAAATCCCGATTGCTTTAGGTGTGGCTGCTGTTTTTGCAGTTTCCTGTTTTGATTATACAATGACAGGGATTGGAGAGGAAGTCTTGTTCCGCGGTACAGGTTATGAAGAAATGAAGGTTTCCTTTGGTGTTGTTCCGGCAAAGATTATTGATGCAGTTGCATTTTCTGCAGTTCATATTCCTCAGCAGGTTATCGCTGGTATTGATTGGACTTCTATCTTGTTAACTACAGCATTTCAGTCTGGAATAACTTTCCTCTTGCAATGGATTTACGACAAGGGTGGTCTAAAAGATTCCATAGCAGTCCATGCCTGGATAGATATTATACCTGCCACACTTACATACCTGTTCACCACCGGCACCCAGGGAAATAATTTTGCATTGAATATAAACTTCTCGACAAAGCTGTAGAGACGTAAAGGTATTTATGACAAGACGATAAAAACCATGTTATAATATTTTTATGCAAAACATAAATCTTGATGAAAAATGGCAATTCAGAAGAGGCCTCGCAGATTCGCTTGGGGCCTTAAATGATGTAAAACCTGAAGAAGTAAATCTGCCTCATGACGGGATGATTGGAACACCTGTAGCGGCAGATGCGCCTGCAAAATCGGACAGCGGATATTTTAAAGGCGACACCACAAATTATACAAAATACATAACAATCCCACAGGAATGGGAAAATGACTGCGTAGGTCTTAAGCTTGACGGAGCCATGATGAACGCAAGCATTGACGTAAACGGCTGCAAGGTTGCAAGTCAGCATTACGGTTATGCGCCTTGTTATATAGACCTGACAGATTATGTGGCTTTTGGAAAAGAAAACAGAATCACAATAAATCTGAATACAAGTATGTATGTAAACTGCAGATGGTATACTGGTTCTGGTTTGTACAGAGGCGTAATGCTTTGCCATGGTCCAAAAGTTCATGTAGCCAACGACGGAATCTTTGCTTATACAAAAGAAGTTGCAGACGGTTATGCTTTTTTAGGTTTTGATGTAGAAGTAGAAAACGCAACCAACGAAAATCGCCTGGCAGAAGTAAGTGTTTCCATTTCTCAAGAAGGCAAAGAAGAAATTCTAGGCACAACAAAACGTGTAATACAAATCAACAAAGCTGCGACAGAAATTGCACACCTGACAATGAACCTTAAAAATCCTGTTCTTTGGGATGTCGAAAATCCGAACCTGTATCAGGTAAAAGTGCAGGTAAAAAATCTTGGCGTTTACAAAACACATTTTATTGCAGATAAAAATCCTACTGTAGATGAAGCAAAAACATTATTTGGTATTCGCACGATTACTGCAGATTCTGTCAGAGGTCTTTGCATTAATGGAAAGTCTGTAAAATTAAAAGGCGGTTGTCTGCATCATGATAACGGTCTTTTGGGTGCGGTTTCTCTTTATGAAACAGAAGTACGAAAAATCAAAAAACTTAAGGAGCTTGGTTTTAATGCAATTCGCACTGCTCATAATCCTCCGTCTGCTGTTCTGGTAGAAGCGTGTGACAGGCTTGGCATGTATATTTTTGATGAAGCTTTTGACGCCTGGGGAATTGCAAAACGTGCAGGGGACTATAGTCAGTTTTTTGAAAAGGATTGGCAAAAGGATTTGACCGCATTTATAAGACGAGACAGAAATCATCCGGCAGTAATTATATGGTCAACAGGAAATGAAATTCCGGAACGTGGCGGTTTGAATAACGGATACACACTTGCAACACAGCTTGCCCAGACTATCAAAAATCTGGATGGAACAAGACCTGTAAGTAACGGCATCTGTTCTTTGTGGAGCGGACTTGATGATGAAACTGCAAAAGGGCAGAATCAGGAACAGAATTCTGCAGATGGACTTGCCAGCACAAGATGGGAAAGAGTAACAGAACCTTTTACAAACGGACTTGATATTGTTGGCTACAATTACATGGAAGACCTGTACGAAAGAGACCATGAACTTTTCCCGGAACGAGTAATCCTGGGTTCTGAAAATTTTGCAGTACAGATTGGCTACAGATGGCCTTTTATTCAAAAATTGCCTTATGCAATCGGAGACTTTACCTGGACAGCCTGGGATTACATAGGCGAAGCAGGTATTGGCAAAGCCGTATACGTAGAAGCAGATCATCCCGCAGTAAAAAATCCGTGGTCCTTAATGCCATCCCCTGGTTCACCTTATCCGTGGAGAACTGCAAACGATGCCGATTTTGATATAACAGGACACATGCTTCCGCAGGGCGCATACAGAAGCGTTGTCTGGGGCAACAATAAAACCTTTTTATTTTCAATGCATCCGCAGACGTTTGGAAAAACAGAAGTTATGACAATGTGGGGTTTCCCGGATGTTCGTCCTACCTGGAATTATCAGGGCTGGGAAGAAAAACCTGTTAAGCTTGTTGTTTATTC
>CAMKDH010000168.1 GCA_946411215.1 uncultured Treponema sp.
TTATCAAGTTCATCATCACCACGCCAGTTTTCTGTTTTAATAAAGATACCTGCAGATTTATCTTCTTCCATCTGTTCTGGATATGCAACTGTAGCAGGAATCTGCATTTCAATATAGCGTTCAATTGCAGGAAGATTATAAACATCCTGTTCAGAACAGAAGGTGTATGCCTTTCCAGATTTTCCGGCACGAGCGGTACGACCAATTCTGTGAACATAATTTTCTGCTTCTACAGGAAGGTCATAGTTGATTACCATTGCAAGATCATCAACATCAATACCGCGGGCAGCAACATCTGTTGCAACGAGAATCTTGATTTCTCCTGCCTTGAACTTATTCAAAATTGCAAGACGCTTAGACTGTGGTAAATCACCAATCATAAACTCAGCCTGAATCTCGTTGATTACAAGACGCTTTGCAATAACTTCGCAGGAACGTTTTGTATTACAGAAGATAATTGCACTTTCCGGATTCTCATGCTTTAAGATTCCAACAAGAAGCTTCATTTTTTCATCACTTGAAACATGCAAAAGCTCCTGTGTAATTTCGCTTACTGTAATTGTTTCTGCTTCAATTGTGATTTCAATCGGGTCGCGTGTATATTCCCATGCAAGATTCTTTACATACGTATTAAGTGTTGCAGAGAAAAGCATTGTCTGACGGGTTTCTGCTTCTGGAAGGCATTTAAGAATCTTACGAAGATCATCATAAAATCCCATATCAAACATGCGGTCAGCTTCATCAATAACACAGAAATGAGAATTACTTAAATCTAAGTTTCCGCCTTCCTGCAAATCAATTACACGACCAGGAGTACCAATTACAATGTCTACGCCTTTCTTAAGGGTGGCAATCTGCTTTTCGTAGCCTACACCACCATAAACAGAAAATGCTTTAAGACCACTTGTTCCAACAAGAACCTTTGCTTCTTCTTCAATCTGAACAGCAAGCTCACGTGTAGGAGCAAGAATCAAACATTTTTTACCTGCATTTTCCGGCTTCAGCATTCCGCTGATTACTGCAATAAGATATGCAGCAGTTTTGCCAGTTCCAGTCTGAGACTGAACATACAAATCAGGACCCTTTGATCCTTCTTTCATAGAAGCCTTAATTACCTGTTCCTGAACTGGAGTACAATTAACATAACCGGCGGCTTCTATTCCTTTTAAAAGTCTTTCATCGAGACTAAATTCTGTAAAATCCATAAATTTCCTTTATTTATTCTTGTGTAGTTTCTGGTACAGCCTGTGTTGCAGGTTTTTCTTCCACAGCATTTTTCTTACCAAGCATAAATCCAAGAACGCAGAGAATTACACCAAGAATTGTAGTTACAATTCCGCAAATCTTTAACTGGAAGAATACTGTAGTCAAATAAACAATTACAATGTCATAAATTGCTGAAGGAAGTCCGTTATCTGCAATAACTCCCTGAAGAATTGATGGAACTATTCCTGCTGCAACAATAGCTGCAATAAAAATCAAAAGACCATCAATAATTGCTGGAATTGAAATATACTTAAAGCATACAAAAATATTCATATTGATGAGGAATACAATAAGAGCAAGCACAACACAAACTGCAATTGCAATAATGAATACCTTCAAAGAAAGAATTGTATTTACAATTTTGATTGCTTCAAATACTTCTGCATTTTCTTCTTTTGCAGAATCAAGTGTTGCTGTGAGTTCTGGAACCATTGCTTCTACGTTTGTAGAAATTGCTTCATCAAGACCTGTACGATCAATAACTTCACCAGTTTTTTCCTCGTACTTATCAATAGCTTTATTTACAACCTTTGTAAGCTGTTCTGGTTCAATATTAATTTCATCAGAAGCACCAGTCATGTAATTAATGATTTCATCAGCATACTGATTAACTGTTTCTGTGATATTAGGAGAAGCAAGGATTTCTGCAACAACGGCAGGATCTACATCAATTTCATTTGCTTCAAGATATGACTGAACAATTGAATTAACATCCATGTTTGCAAGGTCAATTGAGCTCATATCAAAGTCACCAAGATCATAGCCTTCAAACTGAGCTAATGTTACAACTTTCTGTTCCGGATAAAAAAGACCATCATCTTCAAACTGAATTACCGGGGCCTGTGCTGTCTTAAAAACCTGTCCTACAAGTTCTGTAATTTTTGATACGCTGAAATTATTGCGTACTACACCAAGCAACAATGTTGCCAGCAGACAAAGAGCAAAAATAATGCTCAACAAAATTGAAAAGAATTTTTTCATAATAAACCTCACTTCCTTTAGTCTTGTGATTTTGGACGTGTATGAACGTCATTTATTTCTTTATAATAATCAAGATACTGGCAAAGTACACCAAGAGCCATTTCAACACTTTGTTGAACCTTCTCATCTTCGTCTGCTTCTTCCACATCCGGATTATAGATTGCATCTCTAAGACGACAGAATTCATTGTTCATTGCAAGATATTTTTCAGTCGCTGTCATAAATTGTAGTATACCACTTTTTTATGAATTGTTCCATATATGCAAAAATGATATACTGTTTTATATGAATGATTCTAATTCCAAAACACAATATCAGGCAGAGCTTTTTTCAAACAGACTTAAAAAGAAATACAAGGAGCTTCGTAAATGGGCGCGCAAAAACAGAATAAGCTGCTACAGACTTTACGACAGAGATATTCCCGAAGTTCCAGTCAGTCTTGATTTATATGAATTTTTACCAGGTGAAATTGACTCCCCAGTTGAAGCCGCACGGTTTTTAAGTGATCAGAACACACGTCTTAGCGCGAACGATCCGACTATTGAACAGAGCATTAAAGAACGCACATACGCAGTTTTATATTTGTACGAACGCCCATATCAGAAGGATGAAAACGAAGAAGAACTCTGGTTTGATTCAATGGCAAATGTTACTGCAGAGGTTCTTGGAATTCAAAAAGAAAATATAATCAAAAAAATGCGCGGTCACAAAAGCCACAAGGATGATAATCAATATCAAAAAACTGATATAAGTCTTCAGGGGCTTGTTCAGGAACAGGGTCAGCTTTTCCGCGTAGACCTTACAACATATCTTGATACAGGATTATTTTTTGATCATCGCCCTCTCCGTTCTACAGTCCGTGATACTGCGAGTAAAAAGCGCGTCTTGAATTTATTCTGCTACACTTCAAGCTTTTCGGTTTATGCTGCACAGGGAAATGCACGTTATGTAGAATCTGTAGATTTGTCAAACACTTATCTCACCTGGTCAAAAGAAAACATGACGCTAAACGGATTTTCCGACAAAAATAAATATGTTTACACAAAAGCAGACTGTATGCGATTTTTGCAGGAAAAAGCAGTTGCTGCAAAATCAGGAAAGCTCGAACCCGAAGAATTATACGACATAATTATTCTTGACCCTCCAACCTTCAGCAACAGTAAAACAACAACTGATATTCTTGATATTAACAAAGACTGGCCTCAGCTTGTAAAGGATTGTCTTAATATTCTTTCGCCAGATGGAACACTTTATTTTTCAACAAACTCTGAGCGATTGAAATTTGATGTTTCAAAAGTTCCGCCAAAAACTGCAGCAGGACTGGGCTTTACCTGCACGGACATTACAGACAAAACAATTCCAAATGATTTTGTAGGAAAGAAACCGCATAAAGTGTGGGAGTTTAAGATTACCCAGAATACAAAAGAATTATATTGAAATATAGAAAGGAGATTTTACATATGAAAAACACAAAACGAATAATAAACCTGATTTTTTCTCTTTGTTTAATAATGATTTTTTACAGCTGTGCGACCAACAATGTAGATAAAACAAAACCAGAACCAAAAGCGCAGGAACCACTTACTTACCCTGTTCCTTCTACAAGCCTGCCAAAACTTGTAAATGACCAGGAGCTTTCTTTTGTTCCAAAGCAGACAAAATACGAACAGATTTATGTAAAACTGTTTTTACCTGAGCGTCCGGAAGAAAATCTTGTAGACATTTATATCTACGATAAAAAAGCAAAAAAATATATCTGTTGTATTGATAACTGTTATTTTGATACTGTACAGGAAGAAAACTTTACAGGCTTTGGAGTTTTCTGGTCTACGTGGGCAAAACAGAATGCATACTACTTAATTGATATTGACCGATATGCACTGATAGATAAAGACGGAAATGAATACTAAAAAAAAAGGGAAGCTCGTTTGAACTTCCCTTTTTCATTATGCGGTATTAAACTCACATTATTTGTTTTCTGATTTGATACCGTAGCGCTTGTTGAAGCGGTCAATACGTCCTGCAGTATCTACGAGCTTCTGCTTTCCAGTGTAGAATGGGTGGCAGGCAGAACAAATTTCAACGTGAATGTCTTTTACAGTTGAACGTGTTTCAATTACATTACCGCAAACGCAAGTAATCTTTGTAAGTTGATAATCTGGGTGAATTCCCTTTTTCATTGTATAACTCCTATATTCTTGCCCGATATTACGCCCGGCTGCCCCTGGCTTGTGCAAACAAAAGCACTTCCATCATTCCGCTACCGTCAACTAAAACATAAATAATATCACAAGATAAAAATGTTTTAATATTATATTAATTCTTCAACTAACCGTCAAGACCGGCTGTACCTGCATTCATGCTGGCGAGGAAGGCTTCGTTTGTCTTACTCTTCTTCATGCGGTCAAGAATAAGTTCTGTAATTTCAACATCTTCCATTGGGTTAAGAACCTTACGCAAAATCCAGATTTTCTGAAGTTCATTTTCGCTGAGCAAAAGCTCTTCCTTACGTGTACCAGATTTTTTAATATTGATAGCTGGGAAGAGACGACGTTCTGCAAGCTTACGGTCAAGGTCAATTTCTGAGTTACCAGTTCCCTTGAACTCTTCAAAAATAACTTCATCCATTCTTGAACCAGTTTCAATAAGTGCTGTAGAAATAATTGTGAGAGATCCACCCTCTTCTACATTACGTGCAGCACCAAAGAAACGCTTTGGCTTAAAGAGTGCGTTAGAGTCAACACCACCCGAAAGAACTTTACCAGAAGTCTGAACTGTCTGGTTATAAGCACGTGCAAGACGAGTAATTGAGTCAAGAAGAATTACAACATCACGCTTATGTTCAACAAGGCGCTTTGCTTTTTCAAGTACCATTTCTGCAACCTGAACGTGTCGAGTTGCCTGTTCATCAAATGTAGAAGAAATAACTTCACCTTTGATTGCGCGTTCCATTTCGGTAACTTCCTCAGGACGTTCATCAATCAAAAGTACAATAAGATAAACTTCAGGATTGTTTGTTGTAATGGCATTTGCAATTTTCTGCATGAGGATTGTTTTACCAGCCTTTGGAGGAGCAACAATCAAAAGACGCTGTCCCTTACCA
>CAMKDH010000169.1 GCA_946411215.1 uncultured Treponema sp.
AACAAACATGTTACGCACATAAGAAGTGCAACAACAGTAAATAATTTTTTCATCTAATTTTCCTCCTAATAGATGTTTTTAATTGTTTTATGGTTTGATAATAAATCCAGAAAAGTGATTTTTGAATGTGATAATTTAGGAATTTTTTTTGAATTTTTTAGGAATTAGGTAAAATCCCCTATAAATTTTTAGTTAATTTAAGAAAATTTACGAAAAAAAGTTTAAATATTTCCACTAAAAGCAATATTGTAGTGGCTGCAGATAAAATCGTATGAAGAGTAAGGTTTTCCGGTTATAAATAAGGAGGGGGGCATTCCCCCCTGCGGCTGCACTTCGTTGCATCCTACCCCCTGGCCTAGTGGCTCCGCCCCTAAAACCCCGGAAATATCTATTGCATGGTTAACAACACCTTCTACAGAATCAACAATTTCTACTAAAGGTTGTGGTCCCTGAGCCTGTCGAAGGGCATATTTTTCAAAGGCATTTTTCACGTTCAAAAAATGCGTGCATCCCAAAATTACAACATCACAGCCTTTAGAAATAAAAAAGTCCATTGCTGGTTTTACAGCTTCTTCAAGCTCAGACCCACTTGCTGTAAATCCATTTTTCTCAATAAAAGAAACAAGTTCCCCGTCTGCTCTGCAAACAAGTTCACAGTCAGCCGCAAAATTATTTTTTAATTCCTGATTGTACGGATTTTCGCAGGTTGCTTTAGTTGCTAAAAGACCAATACATCTTTTTTTAGAAACGCTTGCTGCAAGTTTAATGGCTGGAACAGTACCAACAAATTTTGTAGAAGCAAACTTACTTCTCAAAACTTCAAGGGCATTTACAGAAATTGTATTGCAGGCCACAACTACAACGCGCGGTTCAAAACGTGTTATGATTTTTTCTACTAAAGGCACAACACATTCAACAACCTGCTCATGAGTTTTTGGACCGTATGGAAAATTTGCTGTATCGGCAACATAAACACAAGAGGCGTTCGGTTGTTTTTTAAGGAGCTCGAGCATATAAGGAATGCCACCCACTCCACTATCTATAAATGCAAAGTCAGTCATTTGTTAATCACCAAAAAGGGCATTAAAAGCGTTACGCGCTGCCGCTGCCTTGTCGTCACCACCAACGCCGTCATTGCGAGCCGCAGGAGAAGCAATCCACTTCTTCCCAACCCTGTAATAATCACAAAAATTACTTCTTTCCTTATCCGTCACCATATCCGCAGAGCTTTCGCGGCAATCGTTATGGGCACCGCTTTCATAAAACTCACACATCTTGCAAACATGTAGATCAGCATGACACAACGGACATTCATCAGAACGGGCAATTTTTTCAAGAGAAATTTCTTTTTTACATTTCCAGCAAATCATAGTTGAATGATACTACTTTTAACTATAAAATAAAAGAGATATGTTTACAGAAAACCCTTGTCTTGTAAGACACTGCCGAAACAATGCGCTTTCTACTTTTGATCAGGACGGCAATCTTACAGAAGAAAAAAGTTATTGTCTCGACCACATTCCGGACCCTGGAAAAATCAAACAGGATATTTACAATTATATTGCTACACATGACAAGATAATTGGTCTTTGTGCAAGCGGCCTAATTTTTCAGGATATCGATTTTTCAAATAAAGAATTCTACGGCTGCAATTTTCACCGCTGTACCTTTACAAATATCCATTCAGAAAACGTACTTACCCACATGTGCATTTTTGACTTTGCAGTTTTCAACGACTGTTCATTTATTAAATCAAACTCAATGTTTACATCTTTTTCGGGCAGTACATTCTTTCATACAATCTTTACTTCAAGCGATATGGTTCAGGATAATTTTAATGGAATAAAAGCATATCAGTCATCTTTCGATGATTCCGATTTATTTAATTCACGCTTTATCATGGCAACACTGGTAGATACTTCAATGCAAAACTGCAACCTTAAGCATACGCTTTTTTACAACTCAGAAAGAACAAATGTTTCCTTCAAAATGTCAAATACACGAGAAGCATTATTCGACCGCAAAGGAAGCGCCCTTCAAAAAGGTGACTCCATGCCAAATGGTTCAGACATTGATACAACAAGTCCGGGAGGTACTTTATGAAAGTTTACTTCCATTTAAACCTCAAAGGCTTTTCTAATTGTTATGTTGTTGTAAACGAAAAAGCAAAAGAAGCAATTATAATTGATCCGGGTAAAATTACAGAAGGAATCATTAAGCAGATAGAAAATGATAACCTTAAGCTTACAGCAGTTTTAATTACCCACAACCACGGTAGCCACGTAGACGGAATTAAAACTCTACGCAAAATCTATAATCCAAAAATCTATGCTGCCGACTGGGAAGTTGCCAAAAATGATACAAATGTTTTAATGGGCGACGGAAAAATCCGCGTTGCAAAAATGAATGTGCGCTACATGACAATCCCGGGTCACACAGCCGATTCAGTTGTTTATGGAATTGGAAACATTTTCTTTACAGGTGATGTTTTATTTGCAGGTTCAATGGGAAGCACAAACTCAAGTTATTCAGAGTTCATTCTACGCACTAATATAGAAAACAATATTTTCTCGCAACAGGATGGAATTATTCTTATGCCTGGCCACGGGCCTCCAACAACTCTCGAAGCTGCAAAAATGTTCCTGATTGACTAACGGTTTATAAGCGCAACGTTTCCGCCGCTAATTCCGTACACATCAAGAATATAATCGTTCAATATAACTGCCGCATCCTCAAAGCCTTTTGCATTTGTTTCGCGTACATATTGTGCAAGTTCCGGAGTGAATACGCGCACAGACCACAAGTTTGCACGACCTACAAAATATTCAGGAACATACTTCAAACCTTGCTGCAGGATATATGCCATAAACTCGTTGTGCATTAAATATTCATCTTCAATATCGTAACCAAGACTTGTCTGCGATTCAAAAAAGTCCAGCAGGAACTGGCGCGATTTTTCATCAAAGGTGTAATAAACAGCAGCAACAAAATTGCGGAAATCTTCATCACGAAAAAATAAAGTATGCCAGGCTTCATGTGCTAAAAGCTTTGCGCGTAAAGGTCCGTCAGATTCTCGCGAAATTGAAACAATGCCGCCCTCGCCTGCTTTTACCATCTGTCCGTCCGGTATTAAAAGTCCATTTGCAATAAGAATTTTTTTAAGAATAAGCTCTTTTTCATTAAGCGGAAAGTTTTCTTCTGTTGCTTTATTAAAGAATGCCGCAAGTGATTCTGCAGAATAATCGTGAGCATTGTAACCGTGCTTGTCTGCAAGAATTTCATCGCTCCAAAGCTTTCCTTTATACCCGCGCTTTTCTACAAAGAATGCAAGGCGTCGGAAAAAATCATTCTGAATATCGTAGTTCAAGATATCAAACAAAAGAATGCAGTTGTAACGGTCCCATTCAAAAACTTCATATTCTTTTTGACGCCAGTTTTTCTGATTATAATTTAAGATAAGTCCCGGGTCTGTACGAACAGCTTTGTATTCATCCTGCACCGGAATACTCTTAAGCAAAAATGATTTTACTGCTTCTGCGTTAGAAGAAAACTCTGCATTGCTGAAGGCGTTTTTAAGAGAAGCAGCCGGGAACTCAAGCTTTGAAACACTTTTTGAATTTTTAATATAAAGCTTTTCGCCGCCAATACTCAGTTTTATAGATTTTCCTTTAAGCTCTTCGTCCTCATTTAGTGTAATAACATATTGAGGCATGTTTGCAGTTTTTGTATTTTGAACAGGGAACACAAGAGAAGCCCCAGAAAAATCAACTGAAGTATTCTGAAAATTTACAATTCCGCCGTTTGATGAAAATCCATAAAAGCTTATTTCCTGAGAATTATCAAAGCCAACAAGAGCAGGAGCTGCACACGCACTTAAAAGCTGGCAGGCAACATTTGAACTTACAAAAAATCCTTCCGGCAGATTATTTCCAAAATGTTCCGACTTTGGAATACCCATAGAAAAATCAATAATCACAGGCTCTGTATCCTGGTACGAAAGCTTTTTTGAAAGATCTGCATAGATAGAGATTTTTGTATTGAGAGCTTCTTTGAGCTTTCCGTTTTTATCAAAATCTTCGCTGTATAAAATGCCAATATTGAATGGAAGCTCTGTGCCTGTTGTAAGCAGCTCTTTTTGTGCAGCCGTTGGATTAAACTTTACACGAACTACGAGTGCCGCACTTTGATCTTTCTGGTACACATTGTAGAACATGTCTTTGTGGCTGGCATTAAATGCAAACTGAGCTTCGCCTTTTTCTTTGATTACGCCACTGTGTGCAAGCCTGTTCTTTGCAACAAGATTTTCCTGCACGTCAGAAACTGTTGATGATAATATAACTGCAGAAACTCTGCTGTTTTTAATACATAGAATTGTTGTGAGTGTAATTAAAACAACGCAAAGGATTATACATAAAATTGTAAGATTTTTTTTGGTAAACAGTTTTATATTTTTAATATTCATTTTATCTCACCCAAATATCTTTCTACAAAATTATCGACAGATACAACTATACCATTTAATCTAAAAAAATTATACTATATAAGAAAATGATTGTTATCGCCCCACATTCAGATTTGGAATTAAAGCTCATCAACGCACAGAAAAAAATCATCAGGCAGATTTTTGATAATAATAATCAAGAAATTCCATACAGTGCCATGCCGCTTTGGATACAAACAAATTTTGAAAGTGTGCAGCAGGCCAAACAAAAAATTGCAGACATTACAATTTTAGCTCCGGAATATGATGTGCAAAAAGGATGTCTTGTATGCCCGGTAGAAATTAAAACTTATGATGGAATTGTAAATAGCAGTTTAGATTTTATACATTTACGTCGTCATTGCGAGGAACGTAGCGACGTGGCAATCCACATTGCAGATACAACTTTCCCCCTCCCCGTTAAAATATTCAGGCTTGGAGAATGCACTTCATCCAAGCCTGGTGTTTTTGAATTAAGCAATACTAAATGGGTAAAGCTTACATAACAGTCGAACCTCTATCCATTGCGGTCAAGCCTGTTTTCACATATTCAAGAATACCATATGGCTCCAGCAATCGAATGAGGCTTTCTATTTTGTCTTCGCTTCCGGTGGCTTCTACTACCACAGAGTCAATTCCCACATCAACAATGTGAGCACGGAAAATATCGCAGGTTTCAATAATTGTTCCGCGGTTAGTTCCTTCGGCACGAACTTTAATTAAAGCCATTTCGCGCTGGCAAGTTGAACCAGAGTCACATTTTTTGATAGCAAGAACTTCTACAAGCTTTGCCAGCTGCTTTTGAATCTGTTCAAGAATGTATTCATCGCCCTTCACGACAATTGTCATGCG
>CAMKDH010000170.1 GCA_946411215.1 uncultured Treponema sp.
GTAAATGCCGGTATGTATACATATCCTGTTCATCAGGCTTGTGATATTCTTTTCTGTAAAGGAAACGTTGTTCCTGTAGGAAAAGATCAGCTTCCACACCTTGAAATGACTCGTACAATTGCAAGCCGTTTCAACAAAAAGTTCTGTCTTGATGCTGGTAAAGAACCTGTATTCCCAGAGCCACAGGCCTTGCTTTCTAAAACTCCAATGATTCTTGGTCTTGATGGAAGTCAGAAGATGTCTAAGAGCCGCGGAAATGCTGTAATGCTCAGCGCAACAGAAGATGAAACAGCAAAGCTCATTAAAAAAGCAAAGACTGACCAGGACCGCAACATCACTTATGATCCTGTAAATCGTCCGGAAGTTTCAAACCTTTTGATGCTTATTTCTCTTTGTACAGGTGAAGAACCAACTGCTATTGCAGCTCGAATTGGTGACGGTGGTGGTGGAGCACTCAAGAATGAACTTACTGTTGCATTAAACGAAAAGCTTCGTCCATTGCGCGCAGAACGTGCACGTCTTGAAGCAGACCCTGAATATATCCGCCAGGTTCTCTTAAAAGGAGCCGAACGCGCCCGCGAGATTGGTATTAAGACTCTCGAAGAAGTACGAAGCGTTATGAATATGGTTATCTAAAGACTTTTTGCAACTTCAAGCAGCTTGTCTTTAGTATTCATCCCAGGATCTTCAATAACGCAATCAAGAAGATGATTTAGTATGAGACCGAGCTTTTTGCCTTTTTCAAAACCGGCTGCAATTAAATCATTTCCGTTGATTGCAAGATCCTTGAGACTCAGTGCATTATTCTTTTCAAGTTCAACCGCAATTCTGTCCTTCAATTCAACCAGCAGATTTATAGCAGCACTGTATTTATACTCAATCGGCTGGTTATGCATTCCGTACATATCTGCAAGTCGCAAATCAAAAAGATCTTCAAGATGCTCCTGGCCAACGCGAATAATAAAACGTCTTACTGCAGGAACTGTCCAGTTTGATTCGTAATTAAACATATGTTCCTGTATTAAATGACAAACATCATCAATTACAGCGTTAGGAAATTTGAGGCTTGTAAGAATCTGCTTTGTAAGCTTTGCACCAATTCTTTCGTGATTATAAAATGTAATGTTTTCGTCAATAATCTTTTTTGCCGCAGGCTTTCCAATATCATGAAAAAGGGCAGCAAGGCGTACATTCAGTTTTTCAACAGGCGCTCCATCACAGGCATAATACAAATGGTCTAAAACATCAAAATCATGGAAGCCTCTCTGGTCAGACTGAACACAACCACGCCCCGCAAGAAGCTCCGGAATAAATATAGACATCATTCCTGTTTCTTCTAAAAGCTTTAATCCAACCGAAGGTTTTGCAGATCCAAGGATTTTTTCAAACTCATCACGGAACCGCTCAATAGAAATAGACCTGATTTTTTTCTGTACATCGCTATCGAATAATTCTGAATATGTGCACTTTTCTATACTAAATCCAAGCTTGCAGGCAAAACGAACACATCTTACAGGCCTTAATCCGTCTTCCATGAATCTGTCGTGAGCTTTACCAACTGTGCGGATAATTTTTTTCTTAATATCACGTCGGCCGCCAAAAGGGTCAACAATCTTTCCATTTTTCAAATCAGCAGCAATCGCATTAATCGTAAAATCCCGTCGAGAAAGATCTTCTTCAATTGTGGCTGCATAGTTTACGCTGTCCGGATGTCTTCCATCAGAATATCCAGTTTCGGTTCTGAACGTAGTAACTTCAATTTCCAAACCATCAAAGTGAACTGTAACAGTTCCATGTTCAAACCCCGTAGGAATAACGACTTTAAAAAGCTTAATCACATCCTGCGGAGTAGCGTTTGTAGCAACATCAAAATCATGTGGTTTTTTATGAAGAAAAATATCACGTACAGCGCCACCAACAAGGTAAGCCTTAAAGCCTGCACGCTCAAAATGAGAATTAAATTCTTTCAATACACTATCAATTTTTATCTTCATAAAAATCCAGATTAATTAATTCCAATGGCAATTCGCCTTATAACTGTTGCAAATCCAATTAAACCAATTCCAATAATCAGCGTTAAAATAAACAACAGCACCGAAAAAAATGCAGGAGTTTTCCGACCTTTCATAAAAACAAATACAATTTCTATTATAATTCCCAAAAAGGAAAGTATGCATAAAACTGCAGCGGCAATACTCAAAACAAAAAGAATTCGCAGCTGAGTTCTGTCTGTAAATGCCTGAAAATTCCCGATTATGTAAAAAGAAAACAGCAAAAGGCAAATCAAAAAATCAAGAATAATAGAATTTCGTGTAAGTTTTCCCAAAATTGCATACGGAAAAATATGCTTCTTTCTTGAGTTCTTCTGATTTTCTTGATTTGACAACGACTGTTTCTCTTGTGTCATAAAGTTCCTGTTGCTATAATATTACAGTAATTTAATTTTAATTGCAAAGAGATTTGAAATCCTGGGGATTTTCTGAATGAAGAATTTTTTCTGTTTTTTAATACTATTAATTTTTGGTGGTTTTGTATTTTTTTTAGGATGGACTCAAATCAAAGTTAAACCCGGAAATATTGGAGTTGTTCAGTCAAAAACAGGCGGAGTAAGCAAAAAGCTTATAATTCCAGGACAGTTTTCATGGCACAAGGAATTCTTAATTCCAAAAAATGCAGAAATCCAGACATTTGAATACAAGCCTTATAACGGTACAAAAACAATTAATGGCCGCCGCGGCTCAGGAGATTTTTCTTTTACTTTTCAAATCTCACTTTCATACGAACCTGAACTTATTGTAAGTCTCTTGCAGGACAACAGAATCTCAAATCAACAGGATTTTGAAATTTATCTTGAAGGTGTTGCATCATATCTTGCACAGCGCGCTTCTGATTTATTGATTTCAAAGTTTGTCCAGACTCCATATTTTTCACCGCAAAGTTTAACAATTTCTGAGCTTGTAAGTTCAATTGCTTTTTACAAGGAATATCCCGACTTTGATATAAACGTTCTTGCAATTACAGATTATACTTATAACTCAAGCGAGGCCTTTTAATTATGAAATTCTGGATTGTAAGTATGGAATGTGCCGGTATTGCCGAAGCCGGTGGTGTAAAAAATGTTTCTTTTTCACTTTGTAAAGAGCTTGCTTTAGCAGGACATTCCGTAACTTTATTCATTCCTTTTTTCAAATGTACTTCACTTGAACTTATTAAAGATCAAAAAACAACGCAAACTGCAACTTTAAATATTCCTATGTGCACAAAAGAGGAAACTGTAATTTATAAAAAAGCTGTCTGCACACAGGGTGATTTTAATGTGGTATTTGTTCATCATCCTTGCTTTGAAGAAAAAGAAGCTGTTTATACATACACCGCTGCTGAACAGGAAAAAAATCCTGATTTTGTAAAAGGCTTTGGTCACAAAGATACACCTTTTATGGATTCACTTTTCTGTAAAGCGGTAAGTGCATATGGCAATAAAGTTGCAGCGAGCGAACTTCCAGATATCATTCACTGTCAGGATGCTT
Source organism: uncultured Treponema sp. (assembly GCA_946411215.1). Classification (GTDB taxonomy): domain Bacteria; phylum Spirochaetota; class Spirochaetia; order Treponematales; family Treponemataceae; genus Treponema_D. The sequence goes on from CAMKDH010000170.1 coordinate 3,528, forward strand.
CGTGTTCGCTTGTTCCATGCTTTGCAAAAAAAGAAGCAGTTTTTGAAAAGACAGCCTTTGTTGTAACAATTCATAATGCGGGTCCTGCATATCATCATAATTTTTCAAGTATTGGAGAAGCAGCGTGGTATACAGGCCTTCCGGAAGCAGATCTTGCGGGTGCCTTAAATGATTTTAAGGTTGAACCGTTCCTGCTTGCAGCAAATGCGGGTGCTCATATTACAACAGTTTCTGAACATTATGCAAAGGAACTTATTGATCCGTTTAATATTGACGAAACCGAAGGCTTAAGCCCGATTTTCTTTAACCGCTATACAAACATAAAAGGCATTACAAATGGAATTGATTATGAGCGCTATAATCCTTCCGACATGAAAGAATCTCATCTGCCTTTTGAGTTTAATCCCGAGACTGGAGATTTGGATGGAAAGTTCAAATGCCGCGATTATTGCGTAGAGCAGATTCAATATTCGCAGATAGAAGGCGTAAAGTCATACGGAAAAATAAATATCCGCCCACAGGAAAAAGACAAGCAGATTTTTATTTCTTATCACGGACGCATTACAAATCAGAAGGGTATTTCTGTTTTAATAAAAGCCATCCCCGCAATTTTGAATAACTACGAAAGCGTAAAATTTGTAATTGCAGGGCAGGGTGAAATTGCTCTGGAAAAAGAACTTATAGAACTTTGTTCAAGATTCGAAGGAAAAGTAATTTTCTTAAACGGATATAATCAGAAGGCTGCGCGTCTTGTAAATGCAATAGGTGACTTTATTGTTCTTCCAAGCTTCTTTGAACCATGTGGCCTTGAAGATTTTATTTCACAGATTTACGGAACTTTACCGGTAGCAAACTCAACCGGCGGTTTGAACAAGATTATTAATTTTGAAACAGGATTTTTGTATAAGAATAATACTCCGGAAAATCTCATAGCAAAGCTTAGCGAAGTTATTGCAATTAAATTATATAATCCACAAAAAATTGATGAAATGATTAAAACAGCCGCAATTCATATTCATAAAAACTATCTTTGGAAAAATGTTATTCTTAATGAATACATGCCGTTCTTCGAAAGTATCTTGAAAAAATAAAGAAATTGTATCACAGGCAAAAAAAAAGACTGCTCAATGGCAGTCAGTTTACTGGGGAGTAGAGGACTCGAACCTCTGGAGGCGTGAGCCGAGGGATTTACAGTCCCTTGCAATTGCCGCTATGCGAACTCCCCTTAAAAGCTGCTTGTAGGACTTGGACCCACGACCCCGAGATTACAAATCACGTGCTCTACCAACTGAGCTAAAGCAGCAAGAGTTATTGTATATTATTGAAAATCAGAAAATTAGTCAAGTATGCAATTCTAAAAATATTTAAAAAAATGCATTTTAATATAAAAATCGCTTCCAGCCGAATTCCATATCGAAAAACCAGGGGTTCACCCCTTACGCGCTAAACTGCCTTGTAATTATATACTTTGCCGCTTGCGCGGCAGCAGTTTAGAGCGTTTTTTCGATCTGTAATTCGGCTTCCGCGATTTTTAAGACACATTCATTTTAAATCATTATAGATTTATTTTACTTTTAATATTTTTAGATTTTACAATTTGACAAATCCACCCCTTTAATTTACAATAATAATAATTAACTAAATTCAAGAGGGGATAAAGTGCTTATTCATTTTTGGGGAGTTCGAGGTTCTTTACCTACACCAATTTCACCCCAGCAAGTTCAGTCAAAAATAATGGCAGCAG
>CAMKDH010000171.1 GCA_946411215.1 uncultured Treponema sp.
CAGCAGCAGCAATGTGTGCCGAAATGATTCTTTACTGGAGAAGCCAGGGCAAGAGTCTCCTTGAACATCTTGATGATATGTACAAAGAATACGGCTACTTTGAAGACCGCGCAATCTCTCAGAACTTCCCAGGCCAGAGCGGTGTTCAGACAATGAAGAACATGATGGCAGGCCTTCGTTCTAACCCACCAGCAACACTTGGTGGTGAAAAAGTTATCAAGGTTCGCGACCTTATGAACGATCCTGATTTACCAAAGAGCAACGTACTCCAGTTCTACCTCGAAAGCGGAACAATCGTAAGTGCCCGCCCTTCTGGAACAGAACCAAAGATTAAGTTCTATATCAACTCTATGATCCCAGCAGGAGACGGCAGTGACGCATGGTACGCCGAAGCAAAGAAAAAAGCCGCCACACTCTGTGACGGCATTGCAGCTGATATTCAGAAGACTATTGATGCAGCAAAATAATTAATTTCTAGGAGCCTTTGCAGGATCGATTGGCTGACCGTTTTGGAAGACCATGAAGTTTATGCAGGACTTCTTAGAAATTGGGTCTGTACCGGCAGTACCTAACTGCTGGTTGAAGACTACATAGTCACCTTTTTTAACGTTCACAGAACCAAGACCGGTGTAAGTATAAATTACACCGGTTTTTGATTGTACAAATAATACCTGACCAAATCCACGGTAAACTCCAACATACATTACAGTTCCTTCGCGGATGCATACTACAGGTTCGTTTACCTGGGCGCTAAGCTGTACGCCGCCTACCTTTCCCTTTACCTGTGTAACGGTAGGATTTTTTACAGGCCAGATTGTGTTTTTATCGGCTGTGACAGTTGTGCCGTATGTGCGGGTGTCTGGGGCTGTATTATTAGTAGTAGTTGTGGTTGTTGTATTTGTAGTAGTGGTTGTTGTAGTCGTTTTTGTAGTTGTTGAAGAACTTGTACTTCCTGCAGCAATCTTGAGTTTCTGACCTACTTTTATTACAGAAGAATTATCAAGCCCATTCATGGCCATAAATTCGGCAAGGGTCATACCGTTTTTCTTTGCAATGCTGTACATTGTATCGCCTTTTACAACAGTATATTCTTTTGTTTTTGTAGTAGCAGAAAGAGTTGCACTTGAGGTTGTAGTTGCTTTATTATCTGTAGCAAGCGCAGCAGCTGCACTAATATCTGCAGAAGGGATCTTTAGTTTTTGCCCTACTTTTATTACATCATTTTCTGACAGATTATTTGCAGCACGCAATTCGGCAACAGTAATCTGGTATTTTCGGCTGATTGAATATAAAGTATCGCCCTTTTCTACCTTGTAAGTTGTGTCTGCAAAAATGGCGCAAAGTGCAAATGAAAAAATTGCAAAGATAATTAGTAATTTTTTACAAAAACGGAAGTTCATACCTTTATTATCGGCATGGCGATTGCATTAATTTACAAGTTCATGAAATAATTTGTTTACATTTATGCCGCTGATTGTTTCGTTTTCTTTATAAAGCAAAAGCATACCGTCTTTTCCACCCTGGAGGTGATTTGAAGTAATACCATGCTTTATAGAAATATCTGCTTCCATCAGAGCCGAAAGATGGTCTGCAATGCGTACAAGCTTTCCGTCTACAGGATAAAAATCATCTTCATTATACTGATTATTTAATTCATCCCAGGAAACCTTCTTTATTTTACCATCCTTTGTTTTTACTCTATCGGCAAACTCATCAGAAGTAAAATAAATAACTTCATCAACATAAGATTTATCCATGAGCGGAACAAGCTCTTTATTTACAATTTCATCTTCAATCTTTTTTACGATATTTGGAAGTGCGTCGGTTGCCTGCTTAACAGGAGAAATAATATCGCGTGTAACCGATTCCGGAAGATCATGAAAAAGTGCGCTGAAATAATTATTTACAACACGTTTTTCACACATATCAGGATTTGTTTCGCGGCCTAAAAGCAGTGTCATTATTGCAACAAAGAAGCAGTGTCCTAAAACAGAAGTGGCAGGAACACGTGGTGTTTGATTCCATCTTGTCTGAAATCTAAGTTGTTCTATTTTAAGAAGAAAATCAAACTCTTTCTGGCGGGTCATTAATTTTTGCAAACCTTCCAAATCAAGATATGGCTGCAAGTCTGCTTTGAGTTCTGTTTCTATTTTAGAAAGTCTTTCTTTTTCATTTACAACACTAAGCATTTCAAGCTCACGCATTGTAGAATATTTATGTGCAGCATTATAAACACGCAAAGAAGTTTTTAAGTCATGAGGCAGTGCAAAAGAACCAGCCTTCTGACCAATATAAATTGTAAAAGCAGAAAAAAGTTTATCATCACTGATTAGCTGACGGTACTGATTCAAAACCCATTCATTGAGTTTCATGTATTCCTTTGAAAACTCACGTTTGAGAATCTGCTGTACAGGAGCTTTAATATCGCAAAGTGCAATCTTTTTAAGCAAATCAAACAGCGAAGCATAAGCCATCCACTTCCAGTTTATTTTATTGCCCTTCTTTTCTTCATATTTTCCGATTATATAGGCAATGACCATTTTCTCGCCTGCTTTATCCATTTCGACTAAATCAAACGGGCGTATAAGGTCATTCCAGCGTTGAATTGAAAATCCTTCGAATATTTTGAGAATAAGATTCTTGTCCATGATTTTTAGTTGCTCAAGCCCTTCTTCTGGTCTGAATCCATTTTATCTTTCCAGACCATAGCTTTTTTCTTTATTTCTTCTGCTTCGTTTGTACGACCAATAACAATGTACATTTTGCGAAGTGCAAGAAGATATTTTATAGCATCACGCATATCATCGATTCGGCGTGTAGAAAGTTCGTAACGGTCACGATAACCATTTGCAGATTTATCAAGAAGTTTCTGAACCATTCTTACATATAAAACTGTAGTTTCGTAATCTTGAGCACGAGGATCAAAGAAATCTTTACCTGCAGTTTTCATATCAATAAGATTTTTTGCAACTGTAGCAAAGCGTCCTTCTAGTTCAATGAAAGACCACTTCCATTTAGAGTTATCACCAAAAGCATCTTTAAGAATCTGAATTTCAAGACCAAGCTTGCGGATAACAAGATATCGTTTAACAATATTTACGTTTGTGATTTTTTCGTGATAAGGAATAAGATCTGAATACGGACAGTCAATTACATTTGAAACAATTTCTTCAAGATAGATAATTGCTTTATAAAGCATTTTACGTGCATCATTCAAAGCATCATTGTTTTTTACTTCCATGAGTTTGAGGGAAAGACTGTTCTGGGCAACATAAAGAGAAGCAACATAAATCATATCTTCGCAAAGGAGAAGCTTTTTGTATTCAAGGCCAATATCACCATCGTGCATGGCATTGCGCATAGTCTTTTCCTTTTCCAAAGTTTGAGTAATCTTGTCTTTATACGGCTGGATACATTCCTGAAAATGTAATCTTGTTTCCTCTGAAATTTTTGCCATCAGAATCCTCCGCTGTATTTTTCGAGCATTGCTCTTGCGTGTCCGAGTGACGCTTGAGTATCTGCATCACCCGAAAGCATTCTTGCAATTTCTGCTACCCTTTCTTCTCCCTGTACAACGTGAACATTTGAAGAGGTAATGCCACCTGTAACAGCCTTTTCTATCTTAATTTGATTATCGGCATAAACTGCGATACTGGCTAGATGTGTGATGCAAAAAATTTGTCTATTTTTTGCAAGGTTCTTCATGTGCGAACCAACCGCAACAGCAACCTCTCCACCAATACCTGTATCTATTTCGTCGAAAATCAAAGTCTCAACACTATCATTTTGAGCGAAAATCGTTTTTAAAGCAAGCATTACACGCGAAAGTTCACCACCAGAAGCAATTTTAGCTAAAGGAAGCAATGGAGTGCCAGGATTTGCACTTATAAGGAATTCAATATTATCTTTTCCGTAAGGTCCGCATTTCTGGACAACATCATTACCTTCTTTTTCTACAAGGCTTACTCCAAAATGAGTTCCCTTCATTCCAAGATTTGCAAGGATTGAGTCTACTTCAACAGAAAGCTGCTGGGCACACGCATTTCGTTTTTTAGAAATTGCCTCTGCACGAGCAAGAAGGTCTTTTTCCAATTCCTTTATCTGGGCTGTAAGCTTATCTTTTTTATCTGCACCATCTGCATTTTCATCAATAAATCTCTGAGCTTCTGCGCAATAATCAAAAACTTCGCTTAACGGTGCATTTACAGATGAGGCATATTTTTTCTTGAGGTTGTATATAAGAGAAAGTCGTTCCTGAACCTGAGCAAGCCGTTCAGGATCAAAAACAAGTCTGTTCTGATAAGAAGCAAATTCTGCAGCAATATCAGAAAGCTCGTAAAAGGCTGATTCAATTCGTTCATCAAGGGCTGTAACAGATTTATCCATTTCGGCAACATGAGAAGAATTCCGACGAACCTTCTTAAGAAGATCTGTTACAGATGCTTCGGAACCGCCAAGGATTTTTCCGATTTCATCAACATCAGAATATATTTTTTCAAAAGAAAGAAGGCGCGATTCTTCATCTTCAAGTGCACTGTCTTCATCCTTTTTGAGTTTTGCTTCTGTAATTTCTTTTACTGCAAAGGTAGACATATCAAGCTTACGAAGGCGTTCACTTTCTGAAAGTGAATACTGTTCAAGCTGACGTCGCAGAGATACAAGCAAAGCATATTGTTTTGTAAAGGCTTCTACTTCTGCTGTAAGCCCTGCCCTGCTGTCAAGAAACTTTCTGTGCTCTGGAACCTTCATCAAAGACTGATGTTCATGCTGTCCGTGAATATCTACTAAAAACGAAGAAAACGCAGCAAGGTCGCCGCGTGTTACAGGAGTATCATTTATCCACGCCCCCGATTTTCCAGTGTCTCTTATAAATCGTCGTAAAAGAACTCTGTTATTTTCAATCTGGATTCCGTGCTGCTCAAGCCATTCAAGAGCATTTGCAGGTTCGTCATCCTCGCTAAGATTTCGTACAGTAAGATTTGCAGGAAGCACAAAAGTTCCGCTAACAGATGCTTCATTTTTTCCAGTGCGGATTTGAGAAACTTCTGCCTTTCCTCCAAGAAGAAATGACAGGGCTCCAATAAGAATAGATTTACCAGCACCTGTCTCGCCGCTTAATACAGTAAAGCCCTTTTCAAATTCAAGAAAGTCATTTTCAATAAGAGCAAAATCTTTGATATTCAATTCTTCAAGCATAAGGTTCACCTCGCCAATTTAATTTTGAACGAAGGGCATTA
>CAMKDH010000172.1 GCA_946411215.1 uncultured Treponema sp.
TCAGAAGTATCAGAAGCCGAATGAGTCATATCAACACTCACAGTATCAAGAGTTTCCTGCGAGGTCTTAATGTCCATAATGATTTGGCGGAGTTTTTCGGTAAACTGGTTGAATCCATTAACAACCTGACCAATTTCATCTTTATGACGAGTTTCAATTTTCTGAGTAAGGTCGGCACTGTCGCTTGCAAGTCCAGAAATTGATTTTGTAAGTTCAAGAAGAGGCTTAAGGAAGTGTGTAAGAGCAAAGAACAGTGAAAGGAAAATAACAACAAAAGTAATCAGGATTACTAATAAGTTTACATTTTTAATATGTTTAAGTCCGCCAAAATAAAAATCATAAGGAAGTGAACAAACAACAAGCCATTCTGGTTTTGAAGGAACCGCTCTGGCAAGGAAAGACATTTTCTGGCCTGTAATAGAATCATCATATTCCATAATATCATCAAAACCATCAATTGCCTTTTGAACTGCATCTTTAAGACCCTGGTTAGCTTCAAGATCAAAATTAGATTCTTCGGCAAGACCGATTATTTCGCCGGTAGATTTACTTACAACAAAAGGATGATATGAACCTCCGATAGAAATATCAGAAACTATATTTGAAAGTCTGTTTCCCTTGATTACAGAAACTGCAACACCATGGATTCTTCCGTTGTAGTTATAAACTGGAACGGCATAGAACATAAGAACTGCATTAATAACAGGAGAAAAAGCTGGGTCAACAACGTAATTGTTTCCCTTCATGGCCTGTTCAAAATAAACGCGTCCAGCAGCAAGATTAAGTTTTTGTCCTGTTGAACGGATATATGTAAAGCCCTGGTCATCGTAGAAGGCACAGTTTTCGTATTTATCGGTATTTACGTTTACAACGTCGGCCATCTGATGATTTTTTTCTTCGAGCGAAACTTCCGGGTCGCGTGCAAAAGGCATTTCGGCTATGGAATTCAAAAGCATGAATTCTTTTTGGTTAAGTTCATCTATTTGATGGGTAACATCGCTTGCAAGAGCTTCAAAACTACTTCTTGAAGATGCTCTTAAAGCTGTTTCTGCAAAAAAGTAAGAAAAACCTCCTGTTGCGGTAATTCCTATAAGAACTATAGAAACTGTTAATATAATTAATTTTCCCTTTATACTGTGCATAATCACTCCTGATAAAATTTCGTACAATATATTATAAAGCAGTATAGGAATTTTTACAAATATTTTATGCGGTACATCGGGTTTTCGTCAGGACAAAGCTGCAGAACATGCTTTTCACACGGGAGGATTTCTGTAGGGTCGTGCGTTACGTGAAGCATTGTTGTAGTGCTTCCTTCGCCAATGAGCTCCATTAAATGAAGGATTTTTGCGCGGAAGTTTTCGTCCAGACCATGGCAAGGCTCATCCAGAATAAGAAGCTCTGGAGATTTTACTGCAGATCTTAAAATGAGGATTGCGCGCTGTTCGCCGTAGCTCATGTTTCCAAATGATTCATTTTCGCGGCCTGTGAATCCACCAAGAGCGAGCCATTTTTTTGCAAGAGCAACTTCTGAATCTTTGGCGGCTTCGTAAAGTCCTATTGAATCACGGAAACCGGAGATTATTACATTCTGCAGGCTTGTTCCGCCAAGCATTCTGTATTCTACGTGAAGGCGGTATGAAACAATTCCAAGTCGTTTTTTAATATCCCAGATTGTTTCGCCGGAGCCGCGTTTTGTGCCAAAAAGCTTTACGTCGTTGCAGAATACCTGCATGTTGTCGCCGGTGATAAGTTCAAGAAGGGTTGTTTTGCCACTGCCGTTTGGACCTTGTATGAGCCAGTGTTCGCCTTTGTTTACAGTCCAGTTAAGGTCGCGCAAAACATGATTTTCGCTCCAGGATACATTTACGTTTGTCATTTGAACAAGAGGCGCAGATGCCTCCTGTGGCGCTTCCTGCGTTCCAAACAATTCCTTAAAGGCGGTGGCTTCTTCTAGTGTCATCCCTGCTTTGCTTTCTTTTGCAGCCAGTTTCTTTTCATAATCTGCACGTGGTCCGCAAAAAGAAATTTCCTTATTAGAAAACTCAAGAACATGAGTAATTGAGTCAGGAATCTCGTGCCAGCGCTCCATTCCAAGAATAAGAGCCTGCCCCTGTGGTCCCTGAGCTTGTCGAAGGGAAACAAAATCAAAAATAATCTTTCTGCTCTGGGCATCAAGACCTGCAAATGGGTCAGAAAGAATAAGAAGCTTTTTACCGCTTATGAGGGCACGAGCCAAAAGAGTTCTGCGGATTTCTCCGGTAGAAAGATACTTTAATCCGCGGTCAAGGATTTTTTTAATGCCAGTCAGTTCAATTTCAGGGCGGTCATCAATTTCATATGCCTGCGGCGGAAGAGGCTTTCCTTTTTTACAATCATCCCAGAGCGCCTGTGCAATAAACATTCGTGCAGTGCGTCCAATATCAACACCGCCTTCTATATAATCACTTTCATCGTTATCGCGTTCTTCCTGAATAAGTCGTGCCGCTCTTTCCAACGAAACAATTTCTGTAGAATTTCCAAAGCTGTTCGAAAACAAGGACATTTCATCACCAGCGTTTGGAGTAATTTTGATGCCAGGGGTTCCCGCAAGTGCATTCAAAAAATCAGCCTTGCCGCCTCCGTTTGGGCCAATTACAAGCCAGTTTTCCCCCTGATTCATTGTCCAGGTAAGGTTTGGAACAAGAGTATTTCTGGTATTTTCAATTCTACAGTTTTGAATTGTAATAAGTGAGGTTTTTGACATATTAATTCCTTGAAGAATTATTGTATCATTTTGGGCGCAAGGGTCAAGACGGGTATATTAAATCCGATAATATAAGCATGACTAGAAAATTATTTAAGCGTCTTACCGGCGTGATTATCATACTTAATATTTGTACAATACAAGCCGTAGCAAAAGGAAAATCAGATACTCAAATATCAGAGCCTTTAATTGAAATTTCACAGGAAATATCACCCGAAACTATTACAGAAGGTCTTGAAGCTGTTGAAGAAGAACCGGAGCAAGTAAAAGAGCCCGTTCAGCTTTATACGTTGCGTCCTGTTGAAGGAAAGCCTGTTTCTTTTACCGAAACCTGGGGTTATGTAAGTCAGGGTAGGGAAGATGAATATGATGCAAGCCTTCCGATTACTGATGTGTGTTATTTTTCGGCAGAAATAAATTGTTATGGTGAACTTTCTGCAATTCCTAACAGAACAAAGCTCAAAACAGGAAATGCACGCTGCCATCTTGTAATAACCTGCGACAGCCGTTCCTTGAGTCATTTTGTAATTAATCCGGAGTATGGGGTTCGCAAAAATCTTCTTAAGCAGATTGTAAAAGCCGCTATTCCTTATGATGGAGTTCAGATTGATTTTGAACTTGTGCCTGTTCGCGACCGCAAGCATTTTCTTACTTTTCTTGCAGACCTGCGCTACATGTTAGGACAGAATAAATGGTTTACAGTTTGTGTGCCTGCACGTTTTAAAAAGCTTTCAGAGGATGTTTATCCATATTCCGATATTGCCAATTACAGCGACCGGGTTTTTGTAATGGCATATGATGAACACTGGAGTTCAAGTAAGCCGGGACCTATTGCTTCTGTTGACTGGTGCCAGAAGGTTTTGGAGTACGCACAAAAATCAATCCCGGAACGAAAGCTTGTTATGGGTATTCCTTTTTACGGACGCTTCTGGGCAGAACAGGCCACCTCCGGCGCATACTATTTTTCCCGTCTGAACAGAATGATGGTTGCCGCAGGCGTTGAAGAAATCACCTACGAAAACAACATTCCAAAAGTTCAGTATACAACCCAGGTAGACGTAACCGGCTACTTCAACGACGCCTATTCCGACATAACCCTGTTACGAATGTACAAATCCGCCGGCGTCCAAAAAATCGGCTTCTGGCGCGTCGGTCAGGAAGACCCCGAGTTTTGGAACTGGCTTAAGGTGAGTAAGAATAAATAGTGTGAAGGTAGACAATAAAAGAAGCAATTAAAAAAATAGCGGGAAGGAGAAGAACGGATTGCAAAAACGCTCTACACTGCTGCCGCGCTAAGCGGCAACGTATATAATTCCAAGGCAGTGTAGCGCGTAGGCGGCTAGCCGCCGGTTTTGAAATCTGTTTTTCGACTGGTAGCTATTTTTTTTATTTGATTGCATATTTATATATAATGACTTTACCCTATAAAATTTGTTATAATCACCTTATGACAATTTCCAAAAAGGCAGAGAACGTACGTGACGTAATCCGCTACCTTAAAAAGTTTAACAACGCTCTCATTGTAATTTACCTTGATGACAAGACCATTGGCTCACCGCTTTTTTCTTCACATATACGCGACATTGCACTTTTACATGCTGCAGGGCTCAAGGTTGTAATTATTCCTGGAGCGCGTGCTCGAATTGATGAAGTTCTTTCAGACGCAAATATCAGCTGGACCTACAAAGACAATATCCGTGTTACAGAAGAAAAGGCAATGCCTCTTGTAAAAATGGCTGCGTTTGATGTAACTAACACCGTAATGACAAATCTTGCTGCAAACAATATCACCGCAGTAATTGGTAACTGGGTACGCTCACGTTCAAAGGGAGTAATCAACGGATTTGATTTTGGTGCTGCAGGAGAAATTGACAGGCTCGATACCGCTTCTTTAAATACAGTTTTGAATGATGGCTTTATTCCAATTTTTCCATGCATAGGCTGGAGCTCAACAGGTAAGCCTTACAACATTTCTTCAGCAGAACTTGCTCAGCAGGTTGCAGTTGAATTAAAGGCAGACAAGCTCTTTTTTGTAATGGGTCAGACCGCTCCAATCTTAAAGGATGGAGAAATTGTTCCTGCAATGAATATCGAAGAGCTTGATGATTATATTTCTAAGCTTGATTCTGCGGATCAAATAAAGAATCTTCTTGAGCTTTGTAGAATTGCCTGCCTTAATGGAGTAAACCGTTCACACCTTCTTGATGGAAATCTTGATGGCGTATTGCTTACAGAAATCTTCAGTGACCTTGGTTCGGGCACAATGATTTATACAAACAACTACGGAAAAATCAGACCAATGCAGCAGACAGATATTCCAAGCGTTCTTGCAATTATGCGTCCGTTTGTCGAAAGCGGAAAGCTTTTGCCTCGTACAGAACAGGCAGTTGCTCAGGAGCT
>CAMKDH010000173.1 GCA_946411215.1 uncultured Treponema sp.
TAAGTTCATCAACACCCTGATTTTTACTGGCCGAAATTGGAATTACAGGAACTCCAAGCAGCTCTTCCATTTTGTTAACGTTTACAGAGCCGCCGTTTCCTGTCATTTCATCCATCATGTTCAGTGCAATAACCATAGGAATGTTCAGCTCAAGAAGCTGCATTGTAAGGTAAAGGTTTCGCTGGATATTTGTAGCGTCGACGATATTAATAATTCCTCGTGGTTTTTCATTCAAAACAAAATCGCGCGAAATGAGTTCTTCACTTGTATAAGGAGACATTGAATAAATGCCCGGAAGGTCAGTAACAAGAGTGTTTGCATAACCGCGGATAACACCATCCTTGCGGTCAACAGTAACACCAGGAAAATTTCCCACGTGCTGGTTAGAACCTGTAAGCTGATTAAAAAGAGTTGTTTTTCCGGAGTTCTGATTTCCGACAAGCGCGTAGGTGAGGGTAGTTCCTTCCGGAACAGGATCTTCGTCATCTTTTGTGTGGAATCGTCCGCCTTCACCAAGACCAGGGTGGGCAGTTTTAGTAGTGTCCGTGGTTCCTGAGCTTGTAGAAGGGGTAGAAGGGTCTTCTGCAGGCACGCTCTCTACATCTATTTTCCCCGCATCCTCCAAGCGCATGGTAAGCTCGTAGCCGTTTACATCATATTCAACTGGATCTCCCATTGGAGCTGTTTTAATTTTTGTAATAACAGTTCCGGGAATTATTCCCATATCCAGAAAGTGCTGGCGCAGTTCACCATTTCCGCCAACCTTAGAAACAAGGGCGGAGTCTCCTATCTTCAAATCACTGAGTGTCATGATTTATATTATACTCTTCTAGTTGATTTTGAAAAGGTCTACTTCCTGTTTAAGATCCATGAGATTACTCTGGTTTTCATCACTTAAGTTGTGGCAAAGCTCAACCGATTTTGTAATCTGGCTGGAACCTGCTGCCATTTCGTTCATAGCGCTGGTAATTTCGCTGGTGACATTGGCAAGGTTTTCCATTTCCTGACCGATTTTGCGGCCACCTTCCAGAAGGACATTTGTATTTTCTTTTACAGCCTCCGAAGATTCCTGAATGCTGCTTATTGCCTGGAGAACCTGGGCACTGCCTGCATTCTGTTCATCCATGGCATTCTTGATAACTGCTTCCTGTTGCTGAACTTTGCCTGTAAGTTCAAAAATAACTTCAAACTGATTCTGTACCGACTTTGTGTTGTCAGAAACATTCTTAATAATATCCTGCAAGGAATTAAGCTGGTTTGCAATTGCCTTACCCTGGGCATTTGACTGTTCTGCAAGTTTACGAATTTCGTCTGCTACTACAGCAAATCCCTGGCCTGCTTCTCCGGCGTGGGCTGCTTCGATTGCGGCATTCATGGCAAGAAGGTTAGTCTGAGATGCAATGCTCTGAACAACAGTAGAAGCCTGAACCAGAGAGGCAGATTTATCTATAATAGTTGCTGCCAGCTGGGTAGATTCATTAATCTGTTCGCGGCCCTTTTCAGACTCGGCTCCAAGTTCTTCTACAGTCTTGCTGTTCTGCTCAAGAATCTGTGTTACCGAACGGATATTTGCAACCATTTCTTCTACGGCACTTGAAGAAGTAGAAACTCCTTCTACCTGCAGGTTTACATTTTTGTCCAGGTCTTCAATTTTTGTAAGCATATCCTTTATTGTTTCATCACTCTTGGCAACACCCTGGGCCTGGTTGGTAACTCTTTCCTTAATGCTGTCTATGTTGGCAGTAATTTCTTCTATTGCAGAAGCTGTTTCTGTCATGCTTGCGCTGACATTGTTGGCAGTATTCATAGATACATTTACAGAGTTTCCGATATCAGCTAAAAGACTGTGAGTTTCGTCCTTAAAGGTGTTGAGGTCGTTTATTAAAAGTCCGAATTCATTACGGGTTGTAACAGGTAAAGGCTCTCCTGTGTAGTCCCTGTTTGCAACTTGATTTGTAAAATCTCTCATAAGAAAGACTCGGATTGCAATGGCCCGTTGCTGCAAAAGGCTTGTAATTACAATAAATATAGCTCCAATTACACCTTCAGGGAAAACTTATTTTGCAACAAGGATTCGGGAAGGTATGTCGTTCAAAGCCGAAGAAAGAACCGGCGAAATTGTAAGGAGAATAAAGCCTACTGCTCCAAAAACACTGATGAAAACAGAGCGGACAACCAGCGACATAGACTGATATTCCTTTCTGTAAGGAAGATGGGCAAGAGAATATTCAAACTTTTGAACCAGCAGGCTGTAGAAAGCCTGGGCAATAAGAAAAACGTTTCCGCAGCAAACTGTATAGAGGGGCAGAGTGTCTACAAAAACTTTTTTTTCTGCAAAAGCACCCTGAACTACAAGGGCAGAAAGAAAAGCATTTAAAAGGGCAAATCCCAAGGTAACCGACTGAAAGCGCTTATAAACCTTATTTGTTTTTATTACAGAATCAGGATTTTTTGGATCAAACTGCTTGAGTTTTTTTGTCTGCGAAAAATACCAGTAGAGAATAAAACCATAAATAAGAATGATTCCGACAATTGCAAAAGGGGAAGTAAATCCAATAAGGGTATCTTTCAGGGAAAAAACATTAAGATACACAAAGGTTGCCCAGCTTACTGCAAAAGGCACCAGAAAAGTACCCATGTAATAAATAAAATGTATTGCTGTAAAATTAAAAACAGGATTTGTATTTGAAGAGGTTTTGTCAGGCATAGTCACGTACTCCATAAGTATGTAGTTATATTATTTTATTATAAACCTCGAAAAAGAAAAAAACAATAAAAAATCTCTCTCAAAAGATATAAAAAATACAGGACATATAGTAAAATTAAATTATGGAAGCATTAATCGGCACCAGCGGTTACGACTACCCCGAATGGAAAGGCATTTTCTACCCGCAGGATCTAAAACGCAAAGATTTTCTTTCTTACTACGCCACCCAGTTCAACGCCCTGGAAGTGAATAATACGTTTTACAATATGCCCACCGCCGACCGCCTGCATTCATTTTGGGAACGCAGTGAAGGCAAGCTGCAGTTTAGCGTAAAGGCCAACAGAATGCTTACACATGAAGTAGGGCCTGCCTGGGAGCTTGATGCCTCGTTGTTTTTGCATGCCGTTTCCACCCTGGCCAACAAATCCTGCCTGTGCGCCGTTCTTTTTCAGTTCCCTCAAAGCTTTCATTACACCCCAGAAAATCGCCGTTACCTGGCCCGACTAATTGATGTATTCGGAAGCCTTCCCGTAGTAATAGAGTTCCGCCATGTTGAATGGATAAGAGAATCTGTTTTAGAAGGCCTCCAGTCGCGAGGTGCCAGCCTGTGTTATTGCGATATGCCCGAGTTGAAGTATTTGCCAAATAATGCCTTAGGTGAACGCGCGGTTCCTGATCCAGTCGAAAGGGTCGAAGGGCCGTCCACACCATCCCGCGCCCAATCCTTCTACCTCCGCCTCCACGGACGCAACGCCGATGCCTGGTATGCCTCCGACAACTCCCCAAACGGTTCCTCCCGCTACACCTACGACTACACCGACCAGGAACTCTCCGAGTTTGTCCCAGTCATCCAAAATGTCATTCTCACAGGACGCCAGCCAATCGTGTTTTTCAATAATCATCCAAATGGAAGTGGGGCAAAGAATGCGGTGAAGTTTAAGGATTTGTTGAAATAAGCCAGAGGAGGGGAAAGCCTTCCCCTCGCTTCAACCCGCTTCGCGGTTTTCCGCTACCCCTTCCAGCGGGGAGACCCCGCAACGCCCCCTCTAGGTTGAATAGAAAGTACCTACAGAATAAACAAAAAGTCTTTTTTTATAGGTACTTTTTGGAATTTGAATTGTTGTGATTTTCAAAAATTACCTATAAAAATACTAAAAATCCAAAATCTATAGGTAGTTTTTAAGAATTCCGAAATGCAAAAATCACGAAAGTACCTATAGAATTTAGTTATATGATAATTTTGTAGGTTGTATTATAAAGAAAATAATAAAAAACTACCTATAGAATTAACAAATGAATGGTTTTTATAGGTAGTTTTATAAAAAGGAAACAAACTTGATTAACAATTTTTTTGATTTATTACTATTCTAACAGTTCTTCCACCTTATCCAAAATCAACTGATCCGCTGGCAGCCATTCAACGCTTCTTAAAGTTTCCTTTGTCATTGTTTAACCACGTTGAGTTGCAAAGATTTCTTTTTTATTTGTTTGAGGGTTTATTCGTAATATTATTGCACCGCTGACTGTAATTTGTTTCATATCAAAAAATATATTATAATATAACATACGATGAAATTGAAAAACAATATTAATACGCTATCGACTACATATGCTATAACCCTATATTTTGATGATACTGCCACAACACAAATCCGCGCTCTAACCTCCGACCTTGCCTCCATTACCTCCAACGATTACATGATTGCAAACTCGGTGCCTCCGCATTTGACGTTGGGCATGTTCCACGCAGATGATTCTGAACTGGAAAAACTTGAGACATTGTTTGGGGAGTTTGTACGCGCGGTTCAGAATGAGTTTACAGGGCGAGAACTTCCTATTGCCTTTGCAGGGCCGGATAACTTTTGGGACAAGGTTATCTTCCTGAAACCCGAAGACACCTGCCGTAACAATCTCTGCCACCTGAACGAACAACTCCACCAGTTGTTCCTTCCACATTTTGAACCAGCAGACAATCGAAATTATCTTCCTGGGAACTGGGTGCCGCATGTGGCGCTGGGGGTGAAGCTTACGCATGAGGGGTTTGAGAAGGGGATGGAATTCTTGAAAAATGCGCAGAGAATTAAACCTGGGCGTTGTGTTCAGATTGGATTGGCTAGGTGTAATCCATATAATAATTTAGAGTCGGTTCAAATAGGTAAGTCGTAGATTGCCACGTCGCTGCGCTCCTCGCAATGACGGGGGGCTACAACCTCTCAAGCAAATTACAATAAAACTCCACTGTCTTCAAAAGTACGTCAACCTTGAGGCACTCGTTTATGCCGTGGATCATGGCGCGGTCTTCTTTGGACATGTACATGGCACTGAAGCGGTAGACTTTGTCGGTGATGCGGCAGTAGTGGCGGGAGTCGCTGCAGGCCATCATTAAGTAGG
>CAMKDH010000174.1 GCA_946411215.1 uncultured Treponema sp.
GTAGCGCGTCTGGTTTGGGACCAGGATGTCGGGGGTTCAAATCCCTCTTGCCCGAGATAGCTCACCGAATAGGTGAGCTTTTTTATTTAACTTATGGCACTGGGCCCCCGACATCCTGTCGGCCTCGTTCGCTCCCGCTCACTCGGAGCGCTGGGTCGGAGAATCCTAAAAAATTGCTGGCGCAATTTTTTTTAACGGATTTCCGATTTAGCGCATGTCGGGGGTTCAAATCCCTCTTGCCCTGTGCCTTCATGGTTAGTGAATATTCATATTAAAGGAAACGAAGTTGGGGGCTAGCCGCCCCTTGCCCCTGATGGATGCAATAGAAGCCACCGAAGTTGCAGAACTTGTTGGTGCCTGTTGCAATATCCCGATTCATGAATATGATCAGGGCGACAGCAAGAAATCAGATAACTTTACTCCAAAAGGTCGCATGATTCTTGAATATGGTCAAACAATAAACATAAAGCCTCAGAAAAATTAACACTTTTCGTATAACTAATATAAATCCTCTTGCCCCGATAACAATCAATTATTTTTCTTTGAAAATTTCGTTGACGGCGGAGGTTTTTTCTTTTATGGAGAGGAAATCTTGGGCGATTAGGGGGTCGAAGTGGGTACCGGCGCCGGATTCTATTATATGGTAGGCTTCTTCGTAGGACATTGGGGTTTTGTAAACTCTTGGAGAAACTAGGGCATCAAAGACGTCGGCCAGAGCCATGATTCGGGCGCATAGAGGGATTTCTTCGCCTTTAAGACCATCGGGATAGCCTGTCCCATCCCATTTTTCGTGGTGATGGGTTGCTATGTCGGCTGTGATTTTTATGTATTCAGGGTTTTCGTAGCCGTCTAGAATTTCATGAACAATTCGGCCGCCTTCGGAGGCGTGCTTTTTCATGAACTCAAATTCTTCTGGTGTAAGGCGGCCTGGCTTTTTCAAGACTGCATCGGGAACAACAATCTTTCCAATATCATGCATTGGTGCAGCACGTTTTAAAAATCGTATATAACTGGCATTGAGTGTTTCCGGGAATCGGTTATTTTTCATCAGCTGAATTGCAATAAGCTCGACGTATGCTCTTGTTCTTCGAACGTGTTCACCTGTATCTTCATCGCGGTTTTCAACAAGGTTCGAAAGACTTTCAATTGTATGGTCCTGCATCTTGATAACTTCGAGCTTTGTGTTTTGCGCTTCATGTACTTTGTTGATAAGATCTATTTCTTTTTCATTAAGCTCAATTTCAAGATTATCAAGTGTGGTTTCAAGCCATCTTTGCGACAGTATAAACATTGTCATTACAGCCAAAGAAATACCAGAGCCAAGCAGAAATAATCCGCTAAAGAAAATCTCTATAATTTGTAAAACTTGAGGGAACAGAATAAAGATTGTAATTATCTGTCTTTTAACAGGTTCAATTTCTTTTCTGTTTATTGAAGTGTAATAAATAAAAACTAAATATAAAATAAATTCCAGAATTAAAGGTGCAAAAAAGTAATTACCTCTTGTGTAAATATTGTCGTCAGAGATTTTGTATAGGATGTTTGTAAAAGGAGTTGCTGCCAATAATATAAAATATATTGCAGAAGTTGCTATCATTATGCCATAAACAAACTTAATATTTTTTTTCTTTCCTGCATAAAGTGTGATTTCATAACAACAGGCAATTATGAGTGCAAAGTAGGCTGCGTAAAAAAGAAAAGTAACAATACAAAGAATTATGTGATTAACAGAATTTGCCGTGCCTTCAAATATCATCATCAGGATATTTAAAACAGACAGGGTGAAGTTTAAGATTAAAAGATATTTAAATCCGCCCTGGATTTCATCATTTAAATGATTACGAAAAACAACTGCAAGAAAAAAAACTATGCAGATAATAATATTAAAAGAATCTAATGCTAAATTAAAGTTTGTCATAACATTTCTTTTCCTATCTTTTAATCAGTAATATCGTAATTGCTTAGTTTGAAGCTTTCATTAACCGCAGCAGTTTTCTCCTTTATATTCAGGAACTCATTTGCAATAATTGGATCAAAGTGTTTACCAATTCCAGATTCAATAATTGCATATGCTTCTTCATATGTCATAGGTGATTTGTAAACTCGTGGAGAAACAAGTGCATCAAAAACATCGGCAAGTGCCATGATTCTTGCGCACAAAGGAATGTCTTCTCCCTTAAGTCCAGAAGGGTAGCCCGATCCATCCCATTTTTCATGATGATAAGTTGCAATGTCGGCAGTAATCTGAATGTATTCAGGATCCTCAAATCCATCAAGAATTTCATGAACAATTCGGCCGCCTTCTGAAGTATGTCTTTTCATTAATTCAAATTCATCTGGTGTAAAACGTCCTGGTTTTTTCAATACAGCATCAGGAACAACAATCTTTCCAATATCATGCATAGGTGCTGCACGTTTTAAAAATCGTATATAGCGCGGAGTTATTATTTCTGGATAACGGTTATTTTTCATAAGCTGAACTGCAATAAGCTCAACGTATGCTCTTGTTCTTCGTACATGCTCACCTGTATCTTCATCACGGTTTTCTACAAGGTTCGAAAGACTTTCAATTGTGTGATTCTGCATCTTGATAACTTCGAGCTTTGTATTCTGTGCTTCATGAACTCTTCGAATAAGCTCAACTTCTTTTTCACTAAGCTCTGATTCTGTTGTATCAAGAGTCTGTTCAAGATTCCTGTTAGCCTCAATAAACATTATGAGGAAAGCAATTGTATAACCTGTATTTACAAGAGAGATTCCGTAATATAAAAGCTGGATAATCTGAAGAATCTGAGGAAAAATTAAAAAACTTAAAATTGGAAAAACTTTATCTCGATGAATTGTTTTTCTGTTGATAATCATATAGGCAAAGCAGTGAAAATATAAAAGTGTATCAAGGATTATTGGAATTATAAAATAATAGCCTCTTGTATAAATATTGTTTTCATCAATGCTGTACAGTAATTCAAAAACGGGAGTGAGTAAAAGTGCTATGTAATATATAACTGCACTTACAATTAAAGAGATTTTGAAAGCTTTCCTGTATTTGTCTTGATTAAGGGAATTGATAATATAAAAGCCCGAACAGAATATAATACCGAATGTCATTATATAAAAAATGAACATCGCAATGGGCAGGATAATATGATTGTATTGGTTTGCATTTCCTTCAAAAATCCAGGTAAAGATATCTGCAATAGACATGAGGATATTTGCAGATATCATTAAAAGAAACCAGATTCGGACTTTGCGTCTTATTACATGTCGAATAATTGTGTGGATGACTAATATAATACCAAGAACGGCATTATATATATCTAAAGTGATATTCGCAATTATTAACATATCTTTTGGCATATATTACTTTTCTCTCTAATAATATTTTACTATAAAAATGCAAAAAAACAATGTTTTTTTAATAAAGTTATTAGTAAAAAAATGACCTGATGATTGATTCACCAGGTCATTTTTATTCAGGTTTTAATCAAAAATTATGATTAAGCCTTTTTAGTCTGTTTTGCGAAAGTCTGAACACCTTCGATAACAAGAATAACTGCAAGTACAGCCATTGCAAGAGCAAAAATCAACTGGAACCAGTTGCCCCAGAAGAATGCACCCTGAGCGCCTGTAGCCATAGCACCAATCTTCTTGATGATTGTAAGAACAAGAGAAGTCAATGTAGCAGCAAGCATAAAGATCATAGGAATAAAGAACATCTTGTTGTTCTTTCCAGCCTGACCAAGCCATGCAGCAACTGCCATCAAAGCAATACCTGCAAGGAGCTGGTTAGCAGCACCGAACAATCCCCAGATTGCGCTGAGCTTAAGTCCACCAAGAATACAACCAATCAATACCATGATAGCTGTACCAAAGATTGGGTTAGCAAGAAGCTTGCGGATTCCTTTTGCGTCTTTCCATGTTGCTTCTCCGTCCTTAAGGAAGAGTTCACTGAACATAAAGCGGCTCAAACGTGTACCTGTATCAAGAGAAGTCAAAGCAAATACAGAAACTGCAAGTGTAAGCAAAGCAAAGATTGTGTTATAAACAGTAGATCCTTCTTTACCAAAAAGAACTGCAAGACCTGCACCAAATGCTGCAGAAGGAGAACCAAATCCGCCATTCTTGTACTTGTCAAATACCATACCAACAGCAATCAAAGAAATAATACCAAGAGCAGATTCAATAAGCATTGAACCATAACCAATAGCCTTGGCATTCTTTTCGTTATCAAGCTGTTTAGAAGAAGTACCTGTAGAAATCAAAGAGTGGAAACCAGAACAAGCACCACAAGCTACTGTAATGAACAGGGCAGGGAACATTGTACCAATACTAGTCTTCCATCCTGTGAATGCAGGAATATTGAATGTTGCGTTGCCTGTAAATGCTGAACCAATAATTCCGGCAATTGCAAGAATCATCATAGCGTAAAGAAGGAATGATGAAAGGTAATCGCGTGGCTGGAGCAAAATCCAAACTGGAACAAGAGAAGCAACTGCAATGTAAATACCAATGAATACAATCCATGCAGTACGTGTCATTGCGAATCCAACTTTCAAACCAATGATTGTGATAAGAACAATTCCAACAATACCAATGATTGTAGCAGGAAGAGTCTTAAGACCACATTTATTTGTAAGAATACCGTAAACAATTGCAAGTACGATAAAGAGGAGCGAAATCATAGCAGTTGACTGAGCACCTGTTGGATTTGTAACAAAACCAAATGTTTTTGGAGCGTCTGCTGCTGTGAAGAAAGTTCCTGCAACTACGTTTACAAATGATGCAATTACAAGAATAAGTACGAGCAAAGCAAAGATAATGAAAAGCTTCTTTGCTCTTGAACCCATAGAATCCTTAATGATTTCTCCTACAGATTTACCGTCGTGGCGGATAGAAGCAAACAAAGAACCAAAGTCCTGAAGTCCACCAAAGAAGATACCTCCAATTACACACCAAAGGAATACTGGAACCCATCCGAATACGGCAGCCTGAATAGGACCGTTAATAGGACCTGCTCCCGCAATTGATGAGAAGTGGT
>CAMKDH010000175.1 GCA_946411215.1 uncultured Treponema sp.
GATTTGGTCTCCATGTTCTGCGTGTATGATTGTAAGATTTACTAACCTTGTTACCAGACATTACGCCTTTTCCACAAATATCACAACATCTAGACATTTTCGTATCCTTCCTTATATTAAAACAATTTCCCAAAGATAATAGTTTAAAAAATATATAGAAAATCCTATAAAAAGTCAATGGGTTAACTTGTCATATTCCCAAGACTCATAAAATTACGACTCATGTTTCTTGCTCCACTCTGTTGGAGACATGCCGGTTTCTTCGCGGAAGATTTTCATGAAATATTTTACATCGGAAAAACCGCTGCGTTCGGAAACCTCGTAAACTTTAAAAGTTCCTTTTTCCAAAAGCTTTTTTGCTTCATCTATTCTTAAACGCTTAAGGTATTCATTAAAATTAAGGCCTGTATGCTCCTTAAACTTTTCAGAAAACCAGGTATAGTTTACCGAAACCTGATTTGCTACCATAGCCATGTTTATATTCTTTTTAAAGTGAGTTTTTATAAAATCTAAAGCTTCGGTAATATAGGGAGATTCTTTTGTATTCTGCTTTAACAGAGCCGAAAGATAAACTACATAATCTGTTACACTTCCCTGCCATTCTGCCAAATCGGAATATTCAAAAATGTTTTCTATCATAATGCTTTTAATATGAAGATACATATCTGAATCTGTATAACCCGGATATTTTGTAAATAAATTCGAAGTTATTTTTCTATATAAATAATAAAGAGTTTCGGAATTTAATACAGCATTTTCATCTAAACAATCAAAGAGTTTTGTTACATCGCCCTGGATTTCTTCTGCATCAACAAGGTCGCAGTGACTTATTACTTTTTCATAAGTTTCATCAAGCTGGGTAAAATCGCTTATATGATTTGCATTTTCCCAGTAATATAATCCGCCGTTTTTTTTACCCTGCAAAGGCATTCCGCTTTCTGAATCAAAAAAAGCCTGCATCGCTGCAGTCATTGCCTGCCGCCTCATTGTTCGTAACATTGAATAATCATCAGCCGGCCCCGAAATTCCAACTATATAAGAATCAAGATAGCTTGGTTCATATTCTACCTGTCTGCCATCAAAGGGGTATACTATTAAAACTGAATTCTTTGTATGCTCTACCACATAATAGCGTCTGCCCTGCATTACACTTTCAAGTGCCTGCATAGAATTTTTACCGCAGATAATAATACATCTAAGTCCATTTTCTACAGTGATTTCAGGCAGCCCCGAAACATCTTCAAGTCTGCCCTTTTCAATTATCTGACGGAATTTTGCTTCGTTCTGTTTTTTTTCTTCGTTCAAAGAATTCATAATGGCAGAGTTTACTGCAGCACAAAGTTCTTTTTTATCTACGGGCTTGAGTATGTAGCTCAGTGCCCCGCTTTGAATGGCAGCCTTTGCATAAGAAAAATCATCATAACCGCTGAGAACTATAATTGCAGGCTTATAATCATCTTCCATCTGCGAAATATTTTTCATCAGTTCAACGCCGTCCATAACAGGCATACGGATATCGGTAATTAAAATTTCAGGGCGTTTTTCTATGCATAAATCAAGAGCTTCCTGACCGTTTTTTGCTTCTATAATTTCCAGTGGAAAATCAATTGAGTCTAAGAGGATTTTTTTGAGACCTGCACGAATTAATTTTTCATCATCTGCCAGAACTATTGTAATCATTATTTGTCCTCATTTTTAATACTTATAAATTGTTTTGGAACCGGTATTTTTATTAAAGTACCCTGGCCTTCGTCTGATTTTATTACGAGACGGTAATCTTTTCCGCAGAACATTGTAAGTCTTTGCTGGATATTTTTTAAGCCTATGCTTCCTGTAGAATCCCTTTCATAGCTGTCATCTGCAAGATAAGCTTCAAGCTCCTTTTGTTTTTCCTGCGAAATTCCTTTTCCAAAATCCTGTACGCAAAGCCAGATTCGGTCTGCTCCTTCAACACACTCTGTATAAACCTTTATTACGGCATCTTTTCCAAGCGGTTCAATTGCATAATAAAAAGCATTTTCTACAAGCGGCTGAAGACTCATCTTTGGAATTACAATTTTTTTGCATTCATCTTTTATTTCTGTTTCGAGCGAAATTACATAATCGTTTCTGATATTTAAAAGATAAACATAGGAACGGATATATTCAACTTCTTCTTCCAGCGTTACTGTATGAACACGCCAGCGCAGACAATAATGCATAAGTTTTCCAAGAACATTAATGCTTTCTTCAACATCACTTTCGCCGGCAATTACAGCCTGCATTTTAATTGTTTCAAGGGCGTTATAAAGAAAGTGGGCATTAATCTGATTTTGCATGGCCTTCATTTCTGTATCTGCAATGAGCTGCTGTTCTTTTTTAATTTCTTCAATTTGTGTACGAAGCTGCTCTGTCATTTTGTTAAAGGTCTGCTGGGCCTGGGTAACTTCATCGTGCCCCGTTACTTTTACACTGGCATCCAGCTGGCCTTCCTGAACTTTTTTCATGCCGCCAATAAGATTATAAACACGCCCCATAAGTCTTGAAGTAAAATATCTTACAAGCAGATAAAGTAATATAATAGTAAGAATAAGCCCTGTAATAATTCCTGCCTGGATTTTAAAAAGATTTTTCTGCATTTCTTCAGAAGAACAGGTATGCAGTAAAACTAAATCCATTTGAGGAATGCGAATCCAGCTTGAATAACAAACCTGATCTTTATCTTTAAGAATCAACTTGCCCGAATTATTAAGCTCACCCTTTTTGCGGCGATAAAGAGCTTTGGTAAAATCTTCCAGGAATTCCTCTTTTAAAGGAGCCTGATATTCTTCTATAATCTTATTTGTAATTTTTACCAATTCAAACTGACCTGTTTCTTCATTCAGCACTTCGCGAAAAACATAGTCGTCATTAAACTTATTTATTTTTTTGAAAAGGAATGGAAAAAAGTCGCTCGTTTTCATTGCAATCTGAACATAACCAATTTCCCTGTGATTTTTTTCCATTCTTCTTGTGGTACAAACTGATTCATATTTTAAAGAACCAACGTTTCCAATATAATCTGCAGTATAAGCAAATTCCCATCTGTCCAAAGCAGCAAGATTTGTACGGGAAGAATTCATAAAGATTGGCCAGCGCTCCGGAATGCGCGGATTATCGGCAAACACCCTTAATGCATAAATTGATGGAACTGCTTCAATAGAACGTTCAAGCATTGTAGCTTCCGAAATCATGGTTTGAATTATTTCGTCTTCGTTATAACGTTCCGGCATTGTAAAAAAAAGAGTAAGCTGCCCGTTACTATTTACAAGCAGCTCTACCCTATCACAAATATCAATATTTTTATTTACAATTTCGTAGTTTTCCTGCAAGAGTCCTTCGCTGTTTGCTTCGAGTTCTTCTACCCGCGCCCGGCGAATAAGGCTCATTGCAGTAATTACTATTATAGAAAGTGGAATTACGACAATACAGGTATAGGCAAAAACTAATTTCTTTGAAAAGTTCATCCGTATCATTCTATATGATAAACCCCGTATTGTCTAATTCTTCCTTATTACATACCAAGCTTTTTCTTGTTGGCATTCATAAGAACTGACTGTGCATCGATAACTTTATCAATACCCTTGTCTTTCTTGTACTGGTTGAATTCTGCAACAATCTTGTCAAATTCAGCTTCTGAACCGGCACGAATCATCTGTGGAAGAACCTTACCCCAACGGCGCTGGATATCTTCGTAGATGAGCTGTTCGTCTGAACCTACAGGAAGTGTAAGTCCATCGTAGGCTGCATATGAGTGTACATATGGACGTGTCCAAAGCTGTGGCTGTTCCAATGATGGAGCGTAGTCTGCACCGAACTGTGCCTGCCATGCTGTATCCATGAGCATCCAGTATGTGTACTGTACACCAATATCTGTTTCCTGCTTGTTCTTGTCGTTCTTATCAAGATCTGCAACTTCAGGTGTAAGCTTTGGTACTCCATTTACTACTGTATATGTTTCTCCTTCAATACCAAAGTTTGTATCCATCTGACCTTCTTCTGAAATAAGGTAAGTAAGGAACTGAATAGCACGAGCAGGATCTTTACAGTTCTTTGAAATCAAAGTTACTGTCCAACCTGCAATACCACCACCAGCGAGAACAGGATCATCACCCTTAGAGTTCTTTGGTCCGTCTACAGCAATGTAGATAGAGTTTGGATCACGTGCATAAAGAGCGTTCTGTGGAGCCTGCATATCCCAGTTCTGATAAAGGAGACAGAAGTAGCGGCCCTGAGCAGCTTTCTCTTCAATCTGGCTTCTCTTGTCTACGAATACGTCTGTAGCAAAGAGACCTTCTTCGTGAGCCTGGCGGAACATCTTCATCCAGCGGATATACTCTGGATCATCTGTAAGACCGAGGTCTGCATTTACAAACTTGCCGTTCTTTTCAGGAGCAATTGCAAGGAAGTGTGCAAGGTAACCCTGAAGCTGTGAACAACCTGTATCACCAAATTCGTTTGTACCAAATGGAATGAGTGACTGTCCGTTTACAGTAGGGAACTTAGCCTTTGCAGCGCGAAGTGCATTCAAGAATCCCTCTGGAGTTGTCATATCTGGTTTTCCAAGAGCTTCGTACATATCTTTACGAACAAGGAAAGTTTCGTTTGAAGTAAGCTTACCCTGATACTTTTCATAGTCTGTTGAAGTATAAGATGCGT
Organism: uncultured Treponema sp.; assembly: GCA_946411215.1. Lineage (GTDB taxonomy): Bacteria > Spirochaetota > Spirochaetia > Treponematales > Treponemataceae > Treponema_D. Next base: position 4,678 of record CAMKDH010000175.1, read on the forward strand.
TTGGATATCCGTAAATGTGGCCGTCTGCCTGGCGGTACCAGCCTACCTTTACAGGGTCAGTAACTTTCCAGAAGTATGGATCATACTTATCAGCAAGTTCATCAAGAGAATAAAGAAGATCTGAATCGATCATCAAAGGAATCTGTCCTTCCCACCAGCCCAAAGTAATAAGATCTGGAAGAGCTTCACCAGCAATCATTGCATTGAGCTTTTCAGCTTCGCTTCCTGCCGGAACAATAAAGTTTACATCTACACCAGTTTTCTGTGTAATGTACTTAGAAACCTTTGAGTCTC
>CAMKDH010000176.1 GCA_946411215.1 uncultured Treponema sp.
TGGCAAAGGACCTTGTTGAACAGTTGAAGGGTAAAACAAACAAATATATGATTGGAGTTCCTTTTGTATACCTTGATGCAGTTGCACAGGTTGTAAAAGGTTCAAACATTCTTCTTGCTGCACAGGATTGTGCTGCTACAGATAACGGTGCACACACTGGTGAAGTTTCTTGTGCAATGCTCAAGGATATTGGATGTCAGAGTGTAATTCTTGGTCACTCAGAACGCCGTCACGAAATTGGTGAAAGTGATGAACTTATCAACAAAAAGGTTCGCAAGGCTTTGAACAGCGGTCTTGAAGTTGATCTTTGTATTGGTGAACTTTTGAGCGAAAGAGAAGCAGGTGAAGCAGAACAGGTTTGTGCTTTCCAGCTTAGCGCAGGTCTCGCAGGTGTTACAGAAGAACAGATGAAGAACGTAACAATTGCTTACGAACCAGTTTGGGCTATTGGTACAGGTAAAACTGCCACTCCAGAAGATGCTCAGGCAATGCACAAGTTTATCCGTGCCTACATTGCAAAGCTCTACAACCAGAAAGTAGCCGACGAAACAATCATCCAGTACGGTGGTTCAATGAAGGCTTCTAACGCTGCTGAACTTTTGGCTCAGCCAGATATCGACGGCGGCCTCATTGGTGGCGCTTCTTTGAAAGCAGACACATTTATCCCAATTTGTGTATTGTAATTAAAAATATAGATAGTGATATTCTGATAGATAATGATTTGTATATCTAACAGAATACCTTTGAAAACCGAGCGCGTAGCGAAATCGGGCCCCCAAACTACATCTAGCGCTGCCGAGCGAAGCGAGATATATGGTTTACCATACAGCGCTAGCAGTAGTTTGGGGGTACGATTTCGCGGGAGCGCTCGGTTTTCCTTATGTAATCATATAGACAAATCATCACATTTTCATTAAAATAACTAAACACATTTTTAAAGATATACAAAAATTTGGAGATATATATGGGTACAATTGGTGTTGTTCTTTTGGTATTTTTTATTATTGTCTGCGTTCTTCTCGTTCTTTTGGTTTCTATCCAGGATGATGGAGAAAACGGAATGGGCGGTCTTTTAGGAGGAAGAGGAACTGCTGCTTTTGGTGCACATTCAGCAAGCGTTCTTACTAAAGCAACTGCTGTATTGGTTGCCATGTTCTTTGCTCTTACAATCGCTCTTGCTCTTGTAAATAAAAAGCCAAAGACAGACAAGTTTGTAGATTCTATTCCAGAAGAAGAAATTGCTGCTCCTGCAACAAGCGATGCAGGAAACTGGTGGGATGAAGCTCCTGAAGCTACAGATTCTACCGAAGCTGCTGAGTAAAATTGCAAGAAGAAATAAACGTAATCAGCCATCTGCTGTCTGTTGAAAAAAATGCTTCTGTCTTAATTGATAATGCAGTAAAAGAAGCCGACAGCAGAACTACACAGGCTAGAAATCAGGCCAATTCTCAATTCAAATCAGAATATGATAAATGTGTTTCTCAAATGGAAGCTGATTACGAAAATACTATTCAGCGCAGAAAAACTGAACACGAAAAGGAACTTGAACAGTTCAAATCAGATTTAGAAAGTCGCGACCGCGATTATAAAGCTTTCAACGGTCTTTTGGAAAATCTGCTTAAACAAACAAAAAAATCAGTTTAAAACGGAGGGCGGCAGATGGATAAATCCACAGCAGTATCTTTTGGTTACGCAAAGGCCGCCGGACTTTTGAGCAAGGCTTTTGTAAAAGACAGAACCCACCTTTTGTTCGAAGCAGAATCACTTACACAATTATGGGGACTCCTTTTTAATGGTCCAGCCCCTGCAGTTCCGGAAACAATTCTTGCACATCAAATTGAAGAACAGGCTTTTTCTAATTTCCTTTCTCAATATCTTTTTTTCTTAAATCAATATGATAAAGCGCCTCTGATTCTTACAGATAAACTTAAACGTTTTGAAGTTGAAAATGTTAAAGAAATAATTGGTGCTTTATGTTCAGGAGAAAAAGAGCTTCCGCATTTGCTTGATTTAAAAGATTTCAGTAAAATAAATATGAAAGCCTGGCCCGACCTTGCCAAAATGACAGAAGGAACGGACTACGACTGGCTTAAAAAAACTCCGGATGCAAAGGAGCAGCAGAAGGTTGAGTTTGAACTTGACTTAAGGCTTCTTCGCGAAAACTGGAAGGCAATCAACAGCTGTCATGGCGACGACAAAGAAGGGCACTTAAAGCTTTTTCTTGATGAGTTTGTAATAAAGAATATCATCTGGGCACTGCGTCTTAAGCTTTATTACGAAATGACACGCGAAGAGATTATTCAGAATCTTTTTTATGTTACAGATTCGCCAGACAAAAATGATCCTGTTGCCGGTCCTGCAATAAAGATTTTGTCTTATGATGTAAACAAATTTTCAGACTGGGAAAAATGGGAGTTTGCAAAATATCTTAATCCGTATGAGCCAGGAAATATGTGGTGTATTGACCCTGTATGGATTGAGCGCAGATATATTGAACATCAGGCAAAAACTGCAAGTCAGATTTTTCATCGTTATCCTATGGAAGATGTTGCACTTGCGGCCTGGTTTAAGCTTAAGTCTTATGAATTGACTTGTATACGAACAGCTGTAGAAAGTCTGCGGCTGAATATAAACTCGCGCGAAGCAATGGAGGCTGTGGGAGTAAATGGCTAGAACTGCAGAAATGCGTTTGATAGAATTGATGGTTCTCAAACAGGATATTTCGTCTGTAATCGAATATATCGGCAAAAAAGAATCGTTCCAGTTTCAGGACAGTGAGCGCGATAAGCCTAAAGAAAAAAAGTCCGACAACGAGCTTGATGTAGATACAAATTTTTACACAAGCCTTAGAAATGCTTCTGTAAATCTTGGAATCCCTCTTTCTGATTCTGAATTTGATGTAAAGGAATGTTCTTCTCCAACTGCAAAGGATAGGGAAGACGCTGCCAGAATTATAAAGACTTACAATGACCTGCAGTCTGAACTTGAAGAAAAAACTGCTGAAGCTGCAAAATGTACAGACGCTTATAAAGAAGCCCTTGCTTTTGCAAATCTTAAGGTTTCTTTCTCGGAACTTGATAGTCTTTCGTTTCTTACTTTGCGCGTTGGTAAAATTGATGCTGCGGCTTTTGATAATATAAAATCAAGTCTTGCTGTAATGGCAGTTGTAATTGCTCTTGGCGAAGATAAATCTCATGTGCTTGTTGCATCTTCTAAAAAGAACAGCGCTCAGGTTGATGTTGAACTTAAAAAGCTTGGTTTTGTTGCTCTTGAAATTCCTAAGGATTTTCAGGGGGTGCCTGAGGATGTACTTGAAGGCCTTGCTAATCAAAAAAAGAAAGTTGAAGCTGAAGTTGCAGAGCTTGAGAAAACACGTGATAACTTTGCAGAAACTCACAAAACTGCAATTCATAATCTTATAAAATCTTTTGCAATTGGTGTTCAGATTTCTGATATTGTAAAAGGACTTGAATCTACAGAGCTTGTTTACAGAATTACAGGCTGGGTTCCTCTTACAGAAACAGAAACTTATATGAAGGAACTTGATAATATTACTTCGGGACGCATTGCATTCCGAGAGTATTCTCCTTTTGAAGTTCCTTCTGTAGTAGCGGGAAAAGAACAGGTTCCTGTAAAGCTCACTCATGGAAAATTTGTAAAGAGTTTTGAAAGAATGATTTTTAGTTATGGTTCGCCTCTTTACGGAATGATTGACCCGACACCTTTTGTTGCAGTTTTCTTTACCTTGCTTTTTGGAATAATGTTCGGCGACCTTGGTCAGGGACTTGTTTTTGTTCTTGTAGGAATCCTCATGGCTGCTAAAGTAATTAAGGTTGGTGGCTGGAATAAGTTTGCTCCAATCTTTATGGCAATTGGTATTTCAAGTTCGCTTATGGGCTTGCTTACGGGTGAGTTCTTTTCTAACGAAACTTTGCTTGAACCTTTTGCAGAATGGGTAACCGGACTTTTTGGAAATCCTCATGCGCCAATTTTAAAGATGATGCCTTCTTCAGATCCGTCATCAATAATTGCAATGTTTGGAGTTTTTGGTGTTGCAGTTGGAATTGGTTTTATAATTAATACAATTGGTCTTTTGCTGAACTTTGTAAATAACCTGCGCTACCGTCGTTTTGATGAAGCCTTCTTTGGTAAAAACGGACTTGCAGGTGCAATATTCTTCTGGTATGTAATTGTAATGATTATCCGCATGGTTGTATTCCATCATGCAATTGCAGTTTATGACTGGATTGTAATTGGTGTTTCACTTTTCCTTGCGGCCTTTGCTGAACCGTTTGAAAATCTTGTTGCAGGCAGAAGGCCTTTGCTTGAAAACGGTTTTGGTACTTATTTGATTTCGGGTGTTGTTGAACTTATAGAAGTTATTTCGGGATATCTTTCTAATACCGTAAGCTTTGTTCGAGTTGGAGCATTTGCACTTTCACATGCTGTTCTTGATTTCTTGATTCTGACTCTTACAAATATGTGCGGTGGTGAAGGAAGCATTGCGGGTATTCTTATCCTTGTTGTTGGTAATGCAATCATAATTCTTCTTGAAGGAATGATTGTTGCAATTCAGGTAATAAGATTGCAGTACTACGAGTTCTTCTCAAAGTTCTTCCACGAAACCGGCCGAGAGTTTAAACCTTTCAAATTCGAGAATAAATAAGGAGTAATATATGAAGAAAAAGATTTTTCTTATTCTGACAATTTTGTTGTGTGCTTGTACTGCACTTTTTGCACAGGAAGCAGAAGCTGCAGAAGAAGTTGCTGCTAATGCAGGCGGTATTTCTGCAGGAATTAAATATCTTGCAGCTGCTATTGCTGTTGGACTTGCTTGTCTTGCCGGTGGTATTGCCGTTGCAAAAATCGGTTCATCTGCAATGGGTGCTATGAGCGAAAACCCTGAGCTTTCTGGTAAGGCACTTCCTTTCGTAGGTCTTGCAGAAGGTATTTGTC
>CAMKDH010000177.1 GCA_946411215.1 uncultured Treponema sp.
GCTCCATAAAGCCTATATCTTCTATTTTATACAAAATACTAATTGAATGCACCAGACCGCTCACATGTTTTTTAGGAAGGTCTGTTTGTGTCGGGTCGCCTGTAACAAAGACCTTCGCATTTTCGCCCATACGGGTAAGAAACATTTTCATCTGCGAAACTGTTGTATTCTGTGCTTCATCAAGAATGATTACCGCATTATTAAGTGTGCGTCCCCTCATATAAGCAAGAGGCGCTACTTCTATTATACCCGCTTCTGTAAGTTTGCGTACAGTCTCAACACCAATGACAGTTTCCATTGCATCTCTGATTGGACGCAGATAAGGATTTATTTTCTGTTCAAGGTCTCCCGGAAGAAAACCAAGACTTTCTCCCGCTTCTACAACAGGACGTGTAATAATGAGTTTGTTCTTTTTATGAGTGAGGACTAGACGAAGTGCTTCTGCAACAGCAAGGAATGTTTTTCCACTGCCGGCACTACCCGTACAAAAAACCATATCTTTTGTCTGTAAAAGATTTATATATTCTGCCTGATGCTGTGTTCTTGGATAGATTTTTTTTACAGCCCCAGGCACTGTGATGGAAATTTCATCTGCATTAACTTTTTTCTGAGTATTAAGAACAGAAACAACAACATCTTCGCTGTTCATACCGCCGTCATCAATTTCATCTACAATGCGGTCTATAATAAATTGAAATTTCTCGCAGATTTCTTTATCACTAGAGTCAATAGAAAGTTCATTTCCCCTTGTAAAAACAGATACCCCAAGACTTTCTTCTATGAGTCTTAAATTGCTGTCATTTGTTCCGCAAACACAAGATATTATATTATTATCCGGAACAACTATTGTATATTCGCTCAAAAATTCCTCTATTATTATATTTTATATTGCAAGTTGATTCTGTGCAAGACTTATTTTAACACCCACAAAGCTGCATCATCTGCTTCCTTGTATTCGTGAGTTAAGTTTGTCTTAATACTCTGCATTGGATTCCAGACTACACCAATTGAAAAATACGGATCAAATACATATTTCTGTTCATTATTAACTTTTACAATCTTTGGTTCAAACTTACAGGTCATATTAAAATCCCAGTCGTGAAGCTGGTGAGTAAGAGACATATTAAGAGACTTGAGTTTAAAGGCAGACGTTTCTCTGTTTTTGCGGAAAGCACCGTTTTCCCAGCCCCAGCCGTCAACACCATAAATACCAAAGGACTGAATTAAGTCCATAAACATTCTTGAAGCAAAGTTTGTTCCGTAGAAATCAGCATTAGAGAATTTTCCCTGATCCTGGAAATACCAATATATTGAAGAGTTACGGGATGTTGCAGAGAAAGTAAGCTTAAAGAAATTATTAATATTATATGTAAGCGATGGAGAAATCTGGAAATAACTGTTTGTAGGCTTAATAAAGTCATAATTTATATTTGTGCTTAAGCCGGGAGCCCAGGTAATTCTGTTATACCATTGATAATATGTTTTTGAAGGTAAAGAATAAGACAAGGATACTGAATATGGAACAAACTCTTTTTCACTTCGCTGATTATATCCTGCCTTTTTTCCTTCAGGAATCTTATCTGTATACAAATCATATTTATATGTGTAAGAACTGCTGTAGGAAACAGAAAGCTGCTTATAAGAAAGAGAAAGCTTGAGACTTTCAGCGTGTTTGTCTGCCTGCTCGGTGTTATCATTGTATACATAACTGAAGGATTCAGAAAGCTTGAGCTTAGAATCAAAAAGATTTATAGACATTGACTGCTGGAACGGATTATATTGCAAAGTAGAATCATCCTTGCTTTTTTCATAAACACCGGTACTCATGCTCAAGCTTACATAAGGGAAAATGAGATTTAGAGAACCTGTATATCTTGCAACCTGTGGTTTGAGTGTTGAAGAGAAAGTTAATGTCTGCTTGAATTTTGAATCAAGTTCTTTCATTCCAAGTGTAAAGCTCAGGGAGTTTACTGTAATACTTTCTGTATCATCAAAATCAAGCCAGTTTTCTTCCCATTCTGGAGCATCTGCTTCGCCTATAAACTTTCGTCTGTAGATTTTCATTGTGTTACTCCAGGTAACACCTGTTTCAGAAAAAGCAGGAATATAAGCAAACGGCATAATGCTGATTGAGTTTGTATTTGTAAGGTTTCTTGTTTGTGCAGAATAATCTGCTTTTTTAAGGCTCTGTCTGTCCTTGTCGTTATAACCGTCTGTATTCGGATGGTCCTGCCACAGAGGATCATAAGAAAGGGAGTTTTTCATTGAGAAAAAGCTTCCGCCATAACCAAGACTGCTTGTAAGAGATACAGGAGTTTTGATTGTATACATTGATGAACGGATTTTATCCCATTCAAAATCTTCCGGAGTTTTAAGATATGTATTACCAGAACTGTCTGATGAACTGTATGCAATCTGAGTATTTATATTTGAGTTTACATTGTAATCAAGTTTGTATGTTAATCCCGAAATTGTTGCTGCACTTGCAGAAGTCCCTGATAATTCTGGAAGTACAGGTTGTGGTAATTTTGATTTTTCGTCTTCCACTTCTTCTGCTTCTTCTGCCTGCGCTAATGCTTCTTTTTCTGCCTGTAAAGCTTCGTCTGCATTTTCTTCTGAGTTTTCTGCTTCTTCTGCCTGTTTAGCAGCAAGCTCCTGTTTTTCACGTTCTTCTGCTTCTTTATCAAGAACAGATTGAGGTTTTAAATCATCAGGCTTTGTAAGAGTACTTGGGAATGTAACTTTTTTTGTATCTGCAGAAACCTGTTTTAGCGGCCACTGGAATATTGTTCCGCTTAAAGTAAGAGTTGCATTCGCAGGAGTTATTTGGCTTGGGTAATAGAACATTTTTTCAGGAGAATACTTTTGCCAGCTATCATCAAGTTCATATCTTGAATCTTCCGTAATCATTTTATTCTCAAGAGTATTAATATATATAGAAGAATTCAAAGAAAACGAAATTGAATTAAGGAACGGTTTTATAACCGAAGGCAAGTTTGGCGAATAAGAAGAATTAAGCTTCCATACAAGATTGCTTACCTGACTTGAACTGCTTGTTGTAGAAGAATCCTCATTATCTTCGTTACTAACATCAATTAAATAAGAAATCCAGTCCATAGATTCATCACGGGTTTTAAAATCTCCGTAGAAATATGGATCGGAATAAATTGGCAAAGCAAGAGAAAGCTTAAAGGGTTTCGAAAGTGTAAAATCAAGATTTGCACCATAACGGAACGGCATCTTAATTCCCATGAAGTTTGATTTATCGTAGAAGGTATATCCTTTACTTGAAATTGCGGAATAAGTTGTACCATTTAAGAAAACTGTATTACTAAAACCTAAGAGAAGATTGAAATCAAGGTTTGTAACATAATTTTTTGAAGGTCGAAGTTTTCCGTCAAGTCCTACCATGCCTCCAAGATTTGAATACCAGTCACCAAGGATTTTTATGTAGGTAGAAGTATCGCCCGAATAATTTGTATCAAGGTTGTGCATCATGAGACCCTGACGTTCCTGTTCCTTTAATTCTGTAGGGCGCATAAAGTTATAAACTGCTTTAAGAGATTCCTCTGTTGCAGATTCTGTTGAATCAGAAGAACTTGATGAACTGCTTGAAGAAGCGCTGCTTAAAGGTTTACGGCCTTTTAAGTAAACAGTTGTCTGAACATATTTTCCTTCGCGTGGTTTTGAACCGAATACAGGATTATAAATGAGTTCATCCTTTGGATAATAAAAAGCCGGAAAATACAAAACAGGAACTGGACCTACATAAAGAAGCGCATTCAAAAATGCAAACTCACCGCCTGGAAGCAGCCATGTTCTTGAAGCATCAATATGCCAGTGAGGTTCCGGAGCATCACAGAAAGTCAGACTTGAGTTTTTAAATGCAATTGTATTGTCTTCGCTTTTTCCAAAGATATCTGAAAATACAATAAGAGTTGAACCAGATGGAAGGTTTAAGGCATCACTTTTTGTCTGCACTACCCGGCCGTCGTCAAAGATACCTTCAAGAGTTGCAGTATTCATAAGCAAAGAAGTTGCTGTTGTTGTTTCGCCACCCGCAGATGAACTTTTTGTTGTAATTTCTACATTTCCTTCGGCATAAAGCATTTCTGATTGTCTGTCATAAGTAACTTTATCTGCTTTGATATCTGAAACAGTGCTTCCTTTTTGAACAGAAATCTCTACGCTTCCTTCAAGAACAATTGAATCCTGCGATTCTTCAGAAGAGTTTTCCTCATCTTTGTTCTTGTCGTTTTTTTCATAAGTTGTCTGACGAGCGTTTGTAATTGTGATTACAGTTGTTTCTTCGGAGGTTGATTGGGCATGCAGGAATGTCATACATGACAGTATGATTATTGAGAGAAAAAATGCCTTTATTAAACGTAGATTGCCGCGCTTCGCTCGCAATGACGAATGCTTTATCGCTCGCAATGACGTCCTCCTAAATTAAATCCTGCAAAAACGCTGCGGTGTGACTTTGTTTACAGCGGGCAACTTCTTCAGGGGTACCGCATGTTACCAGAGTTCCTCCCTTGTTTCCGCCTTCTGGACCTAAGTCTATTATATAATCACACTGCTTTATTACGTCAAGGTTATGTTCAATCATTACAACAGTATTACCGTTATCTACAAGACGCTGGATTACAGCCATGAGCTGCTTAACATCTGCAAAGTGAAGGCCTGTTGTAGGTTCATCAAGAATGTAAAGTGTTTTGCTTGTAGCAGGTCGTGCAAGTTCGTTTGCAAGTTTTACACGCTGGGCCTCGCCACCACTGAGTGTAAGCGCATTCTGGCCAAGCTGAATATAGCCGAGTCCTACAGACTGCAAGGTTGAAATCTTTCTATATATATGTGGAATACTCTGGAAAAAGTCGCAGGCTTCATCAATGCTCATATTTAGTACGTCGTTTATAGATTTTCCTTT
>CAMKDH010000178.1 GCA_946411215.1 uncultured Treponema sp.
GCAGCAGATATATATGGAAAGATTTTGATTTATTTTAATCACGATAAGACTGCCGGACTTGAATATGCAGGAATGGAGCTTTACGATCTTGCAAATTATGAGCGTGCAGAAGAAATTACACGCCGTGAAGTTCTTGATTATCATGTAAATGATGCAGACGGAATTCTTATGCTTGGTGATGTTTTCCTTGAGTGGGGTACAGAAAAAGATCCTTCAAAGCTTGACCTTGCAAAAGAACAATACATGCAGTTGATTCAGCTTTATAAGCCAAACGATTTGTATAACTCAAGATTGATGCGCTACTACATGAGAAGCGACAATTTCCAGCAGGTTTTGAGTTACCGCAAGATGTTTGAAGAAAATAAAAAGGCAAAGCTCGCTGCCGAAGATTGGACAGAGCTTGGCGGATATCTTCTTGGTAAACTTTACGGACCAATTGCTCCGTCTGAAGAATTCCTCCGCTATCAGATTGAAGGTCTTTTGAAGCTTCTTATTAAAGCTAAAGATATGGATGATACAAATCCAATCGCCTGGTACAATCTTGGAAATTATTATGTTCAGACCAATGACAGCATAAACAATATTGATTACTCGCTCAAAAAGGCTTTGGAATGCTTCAACAAAGCACCACAGCTCAAAAAGCGTGATATTTACAAATACATTGATTCATACAGACTTCTTGGTGAAAACTACCTGCTTACAAATGAATATCTTCAGGCTCAGGAGCAGTTCACACAGGGAATCACACTTTATACAACAGAAAAAGAAAATGCCGGCTTTGAAGGAAACGAACAGATTGGTCTTTTGTATTGTGATTTAGGAAATATCAATTACACAATCGCAGGCGACTACGAAACTGCTTCAAAGAATTACAAGAATGCTGTAGCACTTGGTTATGATAATTCAGTAATCCGCTACAGACTTGGATACATCAGCTATCGTGCAAAGAATTATCTTGAAGCACTTGGTTCATTCATGAAAGCAGGTGAAGGTATTAAGAAGGAAAGAAATCTTCTGTTAGCTATGGCAAACACTCTGAGCCTTAGAAATGATGATTATGCTGCAGAAGGATATTACGAACAGCTTATTGCTCAGATGGATAATGAAATTGTAGAGAAGGGTGGAACTGTATTCCCTCAGACTGATGATGCAGGTTACGACCTTGTTACTACATATCTTTATGCTGCAAATAACTATGGTGTTACTCTTTACCGTCTTGCAAAGCGCACTGGCGACAGTCAGAAAAATGCACAGGCAATTGTTCAGTTCCAGCAGTCACTCAGAGCATGGGATTCTCTTACACGAGATCAGAAAACTCTTGTTCGTCTTGACGGAAGCAACCTTGCACAGGAAAATATCAAGTATATTACACATCCTGTAACCGAGTTTGAACCAGCAATTTATCTTGATATACCAAAGAACCTGACCGAAAATGAAGGACTCTAAAACAATCCTGAAGGAACTCTTCAGAAAATCAATTCATATTTGCAGCTCATTAGTTCCGTGGTTTTTTGCGGCATACTACTGGTATACAGTTTATGGACTTTTGATTATTGTTTCGCTTTATTATTTTTGCGAGCTTGCTCGACTCGAAGGTCATCCTGTTCCGCTTGTATCTCTTATTACAGAAACTGCATCTCGCCAGAGGGATGAATGTAAGTTTGTACTTGGTCCGGTAACACTTGTTTTAGGAATTGTTTTTGCGGCTCTTGTTCTTCCGCTTCCATGTGCAAAAATCGGTATATTTGCTCTTGCTTTTGGTGATGGTCTTGCAAGCCTTGCAGGTAAACTGTTTGGCAGAATAAAAATCCCTCATACTGGTGGTAAAACTCTTGAAGGAAGTCTTACCTGTTTTACTGCAGTTTTTATTTCAACTTTTATTGTTTCTAAAAATCCTGTTGTGAGTCTGCTTGTTGCTTTACTTGCAATGCTTATAGAAGTTTTTCCGCTTGGAGATTGGGATAATATGATTATTCCTGCTGCTACAGGCGGATTATACTGGCTTTTGACAATGTAGCTAAAAACTAATCGTTCCACAAATATTGCTTGTGAAGTTCCTTCAAATAAAAAATATCTCCAAAAAGCAGAAGAATAAATGATATTACAAGCTTGAGAATATTTGTTGAATTAAATAAGAAGAAAGTTCCTGCAATAATCAGTGCTAATCCAAGAGTTGTAAGCTGTGTATAAAAATGCTGCTGATTTTGAAAGAACAGTGCTATCAGTGTAGCAATTATTACAAGGATTCCTGCAATTTTAATTACGTTTCTGTAGCTGTAATCAACTTCAAAATTCATACAGATATTTGCAGTGTTTAATGGAATAATCTGTGCAAAGAAAATGCAGCTTATAAGCAGAAGGAAAATATTTTTTTCAAGATCCTGACGCTGTTCAACATTACTCATTATTACAGAAAACAAAAGTGAAACAGGCATAAGAAGCTTTGAAAAAAGAATGCAGTTTCCGCAAAAAACAAGAAGATTTGAATAAGTGCTTACCATATTAAACAGTGGAAGCCAGATTCTGAGGGAGTTTGCAATAAGCGAAATCAGGAACATGAAAAAATAAGAAATATCGGTTGCCTGTGTTTTTTCGAATACACGATATAATAGATAACTTGTTACACAAACATAAATAATTTCAAAGTAGAGCGAGATGAAAACAATCAGCGGATTATATCTGATAAGGAAATTTGTTTTTGTTGAAGTATAATTATTCTGGAAGATTTCAAGAGAAAATGATTTATTGTAAAGTGCAAAAAGAAAAATGATGATATTTGCAGCAAGAAATACAAGCGAAACAATAAACAGTGAAAAGTTCAGTCTGTTGCGAGTTTTTATAGTCATAGTAAAATATTATCGGGTTAAGAAATAATAGTAAAGACTTAAAAAAAAAATCCGACAATTTAAGTGAACAACCATTTTTACTGGACTTTTGGGAGGATTAGGAAAAATGAAAAAATTATTTGCTTGTGCTGTTTCTTTACTGTTTTGCTGCGCTGTTTTAAGTGCCGGTGATGTTGCTACTTTTGTAGATAAAGGATTTTCAGCAGACGGAAAATATTACGTTTTTGGACAGTATGGACGTACAGATAAAAAATATCAGGGTTGGGCAGAGATTTTCCAGGTTGATATTGCAAAGAACGACTGGGTAGATGGTGGTGTATTCAGAATTAAACCAACAGCCGTTACTGCAGATAAAGCGGGAATTGATGTTTACAATGCTCTTGAAGGAAAGAATTTCTATTACCTTCGCGATTTGAAATGTACAACAGCAAATCCTGATCAGGTACTTTATATTCTTGATGATGTAAATAAAACTGGAACAGACGAAATTGTCTTTACAGATTTTAATAATTCTACAGTTGATAATCCTAACACATTTCACATTCAGCTTGTGCCAACAATTAATGGTAAAGGAAAGAGTGTAAAATCTTCATTTATCATCAATGTTGAAAAGAGAGACAGTGATGGAAAAGTTCTTTCAAAGACACAGGTTGGAAGTCCTAATGTTGTAAGATCTGGAATCAGCGGATACAAGATTGAGCGAATTATGTGTGATCCTACACAGAAAAACTTTATTTTTGTAGTAGAAAAAATCCAGGAAGATGATACCGGTATTTCTATCCGCTACATGGTAGAAGCTGCAAAAATTGATTAGATTTTTCGATTTTTTTGAGAAATTTTGTGAAAATTTTGTAATAAGTCGAATTTTAATTCTATATTATATATAGATTTTCTTTGTGTTAGTTCTCCTAAAGAATGCGTACAAATCCAAGTGGTTTGTACGCATTTCTTTTTGAGGTGAAATATGAAAAATACAAAACTCAAAGAAATGCTTGTGGTGATTGGCGAGGCCTTCCTTATTGCGGGAATCACAATTGTGGCGGTTCTGCCTGTTTCGTGCAAAATAACGGAGCAGGGAATTAAGGTTGTGAGCGGGGATTATACTCCTCCTGTGCTGAATAATTTTATTGTGCAGGATGAGAGTACTGTAAACCTGACTTTTTCAGAGAAGGTTGAAATAACAGGTTATGTTATTGCAATTGCTACAGATGATTTGTTTGGCTCGGAGGAGCATTCTTCAACAATTGATTTGTCTCCAGCTCTTGAACGAGTTTCGGGAGTGTACGGAACTGTTCCTTGCAATGTTGTCTACGATGAAGAAGAACCCGTAATACAATTTGTTCTTGAACAGCAGATGGAAATAGGGCAGTTATACCAGCTATATGCCCAGGTGCGGGATTCTGTTGGAAACACGCTCACTCTTGCAGTTCCGTTTACAGGCTTTAATTCTCGTGTCCCTGAGCTTATGATTACTGAGATTCAAACAGAAAGCGTGAGCCAGAATAAAGCAGAGAAAAATTCTGGAACTTATAGAAATGAATTTGTAGAGCTGCTCGTGCTGAAATCTGGAAATCTTGCGGGGCTTGAGCTTTGCAGCGGGTATGATGGCGAAACAAAGAAATATGTATTCCCCGCTATTGAAGTTACTGCCGGCGAGATTTTTGTAGTTCACATGCGAAACCGTGGAAACGGCTGTATAAGCGAAGAAGGTGATGATTTTACCTTGGCAACAGCTTCATATACCTCGCCCCAAATCCGTGATTTATGGACAGACATAGAATCTACAACCCTGGGAAACAAAACTGATATTATCATTGTGCGCAACCGTTCCGATAACCGTCTGCTCGATGCCGTAATGTTCCGCGCGTCTTCTGTAGAATCCTGGACCAAAACAATGCTCGACTATTCTCAACTTTTAGACGAAGCCCAGATTTACGACTCCGGCAACATAGAAAACGCCTTCATCGCCGACTCCCTAACCACCACCAAAACCCTCCACCGCACCGACGCCTCTACCTACCAGACGTCCCTTTTAGAGTCCCCGTCGTTGCCTCTAGATTTCCCCATCCCATC
>CAMKDH010000179.1 GCA_946411215.1 uncultured Treponema sp.
ATTAAAAATGCTGTCATCAACGACAATGGTGTAATTTCAACTCAAAGCCTTCAGGAGTTTTTTGCCGCCACAACACGCAAACTTCTTTGTACCAAAGAAAAAGCAAAGGAATATGTAGAAAATTTTTCAGACTCTTTTACTGTTGAACAAGTCTCTGTTCAACTTATTCTAAAGGCTATAAATATTTCAATAAAAAATCAGTTATCTTTCTGGGATTCACTTATTTTATCTGCTGCCATTCAGTCCGGTTGTATTATCTGCTATTCCGAAGATCTTACAAATGGTCAGATTGTCGAAGGCGTAAAAATTGTGAATCCATTTGCTATTTAGAAATTGTGAATATAATGATTAAAATTTTCACTTCATTGAATAAAATGAACTTATAACAAAGAATTTATATCTTTTTCTCAAAATCATTTCCTAAAAAAACAAAATAAAGGCAAATATATAGGTGAGGAAATTTTATTCCTAAATCCTATATATCTGGAGGCTCAGAAATGAGTGATACGCAAATAGAAATTACACCTGAACAAAAATGGGAAAAAGCAACTATTGCAAACAATTTCATTTTTTACAAAGTCATGCGTCATAACCCTGATGTTTGTAAAGAATTATTGGAGATTCTTCTAGAATTTAAAATTGATCACATAGAAATGAAACAAGAAGAAGAAATTGAGATTGATTACGGGAAAAAAGGTATAAGACTCGATGTCTATGCATTTGGTTCTACAAAGGCATTTAATCTGGAAATGCAGGCATCTGATACAGATGAATTACCCGAACGTGCACGTTATTATCAGAGTGCATTAGATCTTGATGATTTAAATTCAGGAACAGATTATAAGGAACTCAAAACAAGTTATATTATTTTCATTTGTGTTCCAGATATTTTTGGAAAAGGATTAGGCAAGTACACTTTTGAAAATACCTGTATTGAGAATTCAGAAATAAAATTGAATGACAGAGCCTATAAGTACTTTTTCATTGCAAAGAACTATGATAAAATATTGAATGAAGAACAGAAAGCGTTTCTTCGGTTGGTTACTAGTAATGAAAGCACCAGTCTATTTGCAGACAAACTTTCTCAACTGGTAGATAATGCAAAACAAAATACACAATGGAGAAAACAATTTATGGATTTCCAGCATTATATGTCCCAATCATTCCGAGAAGGTAAAGAAGAAAAAGCCATAGAAGATGCTATAAACTTTCTGAAAGAAGGCGATCCTCCAGAAAAAATTTCAAGGTGTATAGGACTACCTCTCGAAAAAGTCCTTGAGCTCAAACAGCAGATACTTGTTGAGGTGTAAAACTTCATATTATACCGAATATCTTTAAACACCCCATCTTTTCCTATATAATATCCTTATGAGCAAAAAGAAGGAAAAACGAATTAAACGGCTCAGAAAATATTCTTTGTGGCCGCAGTTTATTGAAACTTTTATTGTTGAGTTTGCATTTGTTTTTGCGGTAACTCTTGTTTTTATGGTTGATATGATTTCGGAAAATCATAATCTTGTTACGATGGACATAGAAAATACAAATGCCATTGTTCAGGATATTGGCAAGGGTTGGAATCTTTCGGAAAAATCACTTTCTGCCGAAGTAGAGCAGGAATTTAATAACATCGTAAAATACGACGCAGACACCATTAGTGCAATCAATGTTGTTGATGAAGATTTTAATATCCTTGCAAGTTTTGGTGAAAATGATATTCACGATTCTTCGTTCCTTCTCGATTTTGATCCTGTTGATTTTGAGCTGTACGGTTTTTATTTCTCTGATGGAGAAAGTGATATTTCTTTTAAGAAACCCGATAAAGCTTCCATTAAAATGTTCTTCTCACACTTTTTTGTAGGCATGGGTTCGCTTAATTCTTCCAAATATTATAACTGGGCAATTCAAAAAGATGGCGTTACTTCAATGTGGATTTTGTATAAAACCGCAATTCCCGACGTAAATGTTGCAATCCAAAAACAAAATATCCGCACTAAAATTGACATGGGCCGCCACTATTTTATGCTTATCATGCTCATTGCCATCTTTATTTTTATTTGTCTTTATGAACATTACAAACTGATTGTGATTATTTTGCAGCGTCGAAAAATCCAGAAAATCATTAATACCGATTCTGTTACCGGCGGCTACAACAAAGATTATTTTGTTCCAAAAGCGAGCAGGATGATTAAAAAACGTTCGCGTCGTTATGTTGTAGTTTATCTTCGTATGGAAAAATACCGCAACTACATTACTGCCTATGGAATTAAAGCCGGCGAAAACTTGATGGAGGATTTTTACAAGAAGCTCACCGAACTCACTAAAAAGCGAAAGGAGCTTGTTGCCCATCTTGAAAAATCCGACTTTATTCTTCTGCTTCATTTTGATAACGAAGAATTACTCAATATCAGAATGCAGGCAATTACCCAGGCGCTCAATGATTGCAGACCAAAACAGCATCTCACTTTTAGCGTAGGTGCCTGCCGCATAAATACCCGCGTTGATAATCTTGAAGAAAAAATCTCTAATGCCGGAGCCGCAATTTCTAAACAGGAAAATAATACAAATTCTGTTTTGTGGTTTGATGAATCTATGCGCGAAGAACAGATTTGGGAACGTCGTGTAGAAGATGATATGGACCGTGCACTCGAAGCTAAGGAATTCAAAGTATATCTTCAGCCAAAGTATTCAACCAAAAAAGAAGAGCTTTCGGCAGCCGAGGCTCTTGTCCGCTGGATTCATCCGGAGTATGGATTTGTTTCTCCTGCAAAGTTTATTCCTATTTTTGAACGTAACGGTTTTATCACAAAGCTTGATGATTATATGCTCACCGAAGTTTCTAAACTTCAGGCAAAATGGCTTGCAGAAGGCCGCAAACTTGTTCCAATTTCTGTAAACGTTTCTCGTGCACATTTTTCTCAATATGATCTTGCTGAGCATATCTGCAGAATTGTTGATACTTACAAAGTTCCGCATGAATTTATAGAACTTGAACTTACCGAAAGTGCCTTCTTTGACGACAAGCAGATCCTGTTAGACACAATCAAAAAACTCAAGGATTTTGGTTTCAAAGTTTCAATGGATGATTTTGGTGCGGGTTATTCTTCCCTCAATTCGCTTAAAGAACTTCCTCTTGATATTATCAAACTTGATGCTCAGTTCTTCCGTGATATTGAAGATAAAAAACGTGCCGACCTTATTGTATGCGACACAATCAAACTTGCCAAAAAGCTTGGTATGCAGATTGTTGCAGAAGGAATTGAAACCCGCGAGCAAGTAGACTTCCTTGCACAACAGCATTGCGATCTTATTCAGGGATTTTATTTTGCCAAGCCGCTGCCAATTAATGAATTTGAAGCAAAGGCCTTTCAATCTTGACATATTTCACAATTGTGTCATAATAGAATAAATTAACTCAAAAAATTTTTATATATAGGAAGTAAAAATGGCATCAATCAACATGAAACAAACAGATCCAGTGAAGTGGCTTGATGAATACCGTGGTAAAGATTTTACCGGTACCTGGCCAACCCTAAAAGAAGTTTTTGATATTAATGTAAAGCGATACGGCGACCGAAATTGTTTTACAGATTTTGATGGACCTGGCGGTGCCCGAAATACACTTACTTATGCACAGGCAAAAGAAAAGATTGTGACCCTGGCAAACTGGCTTGCTGCTAACGGCGTAAAGCATGGAGACCGTGTTGCTGTTTCTGGTAAAAACTCTCCGGAATGGGCAATCGTTTATCTTGCTGCTTTTTATGCGGGTGCAACAATCTGTCCTATGGATTATGGTCTTCATAACGAAGAAATCGAAAATCTTTTGAATACTGCAAAGCCTAACTTCTTTTTTGTTGATGCCGAAAAATATGATTACTTTGCAGGTAAAAAGAGCAGCTATGGAGTTTATTCACTTTCTCCAGCAAACCCAGAAAAATATGTTTATAATTTGACTACTTCCCAAATACCAGATATTACATATCCAACCGAAAATGACCTTGCTGCAATTTTGTTCACAAGTGGTACAACAGGAACTCCAAAGGGTGTAATGCTCACTCATAAAAATCTTGTAAGCGATGTTTACCTTGCACAGACAAACATGAACATTTATTCAACCGATGTTTTCTATGCACTTCTTCCTATTCATCACGCTTACACAATGACTGCTGTATTCCTTGAAGCAATTGGTGTTGGTGCCGAAGTTGTATTTGGAAAAACAATGGCAGTTAGCCGCATGATGAAAGAGCTTCGAGAAGGAAAAATCACAATGCTTCTTGGCGTTCCACTTTTGTTCAACAAGCTCATTGCTGGAATTATGAAGGGTATTAAAGAAAAAGGCCCTGTTGTATTTGGAATTATCAAATTCCTTATGGGACTTTCTTATGGAATTAAAAAGCTTACAAACTGCAATCCTGGAAAGGTTTTGTTTAAGTCTGTTTTGCAGAAAGCAAATATTTATACCTTGCGTATTGCAATTTGTGGTGGCGGACCTTTAGCACCAAGTGTATTCAAAGCATATAACCAGCTTGGAATTGACTTTGTTCAGGGTTACGGTCTTACAGAAACTTCTCCAATCATTGCGCTCAATCCTGTTTATGCATTTAAGATTGAAAGTGTTGGAAAGAATCTTCGTGATGTTGAATTCAAAGTAATTGATCCTGATGAAAATGGAGTAGGTGAACTTTGTGTAAAGGGGCCTATGATTATGCAGGGTTATTACAACATGCCTGAAGAAACTGAAGCAACCTTTACTTCTGACGGATGGTTTAAAACTGGTGACCTTGGCTGGATAGACAAAGAAGGCTACGTAATGCTTTCTGGTCGTGCTAAGAATATGATTGTAACAGCAGGTGGTAAAAATGTTTATCCGGAAGAAATTGAAAATGCCTTCCAGCTTTATGATGA
>CAMKDH010000180.1 GCA_946411215.1 uncultured Treponema sp.
CCGGAGAACTGATGTGGGAAAGATTTTAAACGTCTTTGAGGTTCTGGAATTCCAACCTTTGTAAGAAGCTCAACTGTTTTTTTGTCTGCCTCTTCTCGAGTGATTTTTGGTTCGAGAATTCTGAATGTTTCAAAGAAGATGCTTCCAACATTTTGAAGCGGATCAAAGGAACGACCAGGCTCCTGGAAGATGATTCCAATTTTTTGTCCGCGGTATTCACGAAGTTCTTTTTGAGAAAGGCTCAGGAGATCTATTCCGTTGTAATAAATGTGTCCTGTGCATTCTGCGTTTTGTGGAAGAAGACCCGGAATGGCTGTTGTTGAAACTGACTTACCGCTTCCTGATTCTCCTACAAGTCCAAGGATTTCTCCTTTGTTTAATTCAAATGAAACTCCTCTTGCGGCGTAGATTGGAATCCATGTTGTTCCACGCAGAACCTGGAAGGTTACGTGAAGGTCCTGTACGCTGACGAGACTGTTTGCATTTGAAGCAGAGGCGTCCGGGGTTTTAGGGGCGGAGCCCTTAGGAGAAGGGGGTGTGGCGAAAACCGCCTGCGGGTTGAGCCCAGGGGGAAGGCTTTCCCCCTCTTTATTTTTCTTAGAAATTTTCTTACGTCTCTTGAACACGGCGCTATAAGGATCGTAGAAATCGCGGAGGGCATCGCCAACAAAGTTGAAGGCAAGTGTTACGAGCAGCAGCATGAGGACCGGATACAAAAGCCATGGGAAGTTGCGCAGATTTGAAAGTGTTGAAATGTCGCGGTTGATGAGGGAACCCCAGCTTACGGCAGGATCGTTTATACCAAGGCCTAAATATGAAAGTGTTGTTTCGCTCATGATGAAGCCCGGAACGCTCAAGGTGATGCTTACTATGATGAGGCTCGAGATTTGCGGAATGATGTGTCCAAAAATTACTACGAGCGATGGAACGCCTTCGAGTCTTGTATTAAGGATGAACTCTTCGCGTTTTACGGAATGCACTACTCCGCGCACTGTTCTTGCACTGCCAGGCCAGCCTACCAGAGACAGGATGAGCGTGATTATCATGTAGGAGGTACCGGAGTCCATGCGGCTATTAAGGAGGGAACGCAGGAAGAGAATAAAATACAGGCTTGGTATGAGCATGAAAAATTCTGCAAAGCGCATTATGAACCAGTCTGTTTTTCCGCCAAAGTAACCGGAGATGCCTCCAAAAATTATTGCGAGTATCATTGAGATTGCGGTTGCAACAAAACCTATTGTCAGGGAAATGCGGCTACCAAAAATTATGCGGCTGAATAAGTCGCGGCCAAGGTGATCGGCGCCAAGGATGTATACCGGATAGGCCTGGTCCTTTGTGCCAAAAAGGTGCCTGCTACATGGAATAAAGCCTAACAGCTTATACTCAAAGCCTTTTGCAAAAAATTGGAAATCGTGGGTATAGCCTTCGTCTTTTACAAGTGCGTACTTCCAACTGATTTTACTTATTGTTCGGCATTCGCGGACTTTTAATCCGTGCGAGGTCATCTGCATGTTTGCGGGATGATATGTGTTATTTTCAAATGTTTGGGTTGGCTCATACGGTGCAAAAAATTCTGCAAAAATCATTATAAAATATACGATTGCAAGGAATATGAGTGAGGTGAATGCAAGTGGTCGTTTCTTTAGATATTGCCAAAGTTTTTTCATTTTCTGCTCCTCCTATTCGTTTCCGTATCTGATTCTTGGATCTACAATGGCGAGCAGAATATCGCTTATTACCATGCCTATGAGTACGAGCGCTGAGATGAACATGCTGTTTGCAAGAACGAGGTTTATATCTTCCTGGAGGACTGCGTCGTACATTAGTCGTCCTATTCCGGGATACGCAAAAATAATTTCGAGGACGAGTGAGCCTGAGAAGAGGCCTGCCAGAAGGTTTGCGCTTCCTGTGATATAGGGATTTAATGTATTACGGAAGGCGTGATTCAGGTAAACTCTTTTTTCACTTATGCCGCGTGACCTTAATGCAAAAATGTAAGGCATGCCCATCTGGTCGAGCATTGTAGCGCGGATCATTCTCATTGTACCGCCAAGACCTCCAAGGAAGGAAGCAAACAGCGGCAGGAAAATATGATGCATGTAGCTGAAGGTAAATTTCATTGGTGCATCTTTAAATGCAAAATCTGGATATGCTGTGACCGGGAAAAGATTTGTGATTGACGCAAACAGCTGCAGCAAGATTAAAAGCAGGATGCCCGGGAACGCATGGAAGAAAAGTGCAAAGAAGGTAGCGCCTACGTCTAGTCGTGTTCCCGCTTTACTTGAGAAAAAGACTCCGAGCAGGAACGAGAACGTTGTAATAAAGACAAGTGCAATTAAATTCAGAAGCACTGAATTCCACAGGCGGCTTCTGATTAAAAATCCTACGGGCGCTTTTGAAATGAGGCTTGTTCCCAAATCGTGATTTACGATTACGCGCTTGAGCCATTTTACATACTGAACATAAAATGGTTTATCAAGACCCAGCTCTGCACGAAGGGCATCCATCTGTTCTGTTGTAAAGTTTTTGTCCTGAGCGCCGGAGCCTCCCATTGCAGCGGAGGAGTTTTTTGCTCCGGGATTATCTGTGTTTGTAAGAAGCTGCTGTGTCATCATCTGGTCAACAATATCACCAGGGGCAAGCTCCATGAGTCCAAAAAGTGCAAAGCCTAACAGAAAGAGCAGAACAAGCATTGTAATAATTCTTCCTGTGATGAAGGAAGCAAGCGGTGCCTTTGCTTTAAAAGCTTTTGCGGGTGCTGTAATAGTTGCTTCTAATTTCAAAAAAAAGATTTTTACTTTATTCATTTTTCTTTCCTTACTCTATTACTTCTTTAAGATAGATGTGATCTGTAAGTGCGCCATTTCGGTTGTCGTAGTAGACGTTTGTAAGATCCCATTTGTTGCGGATTCCAAAGAATGACTTTGAACGCATAAGATAAATTACAGGACATTGCTCAAGAATGATTTCCTGATATTCGTCCCAGATTTGTTTTGCTTTGTCATGATCAATTGTATAGCTGCCTTCGTTGTAAAGATAATCTACGCGGGCTTCCCAATCTGTTGCCGGTTTTTCCTGGAACGGATACCACAGGTGAAGGTTTCCGTCGCTTGGCCATACGTTTGATCCCTGAGTTGGGAAAAGATTTGAACCAAGGCCTATGAAAATTGACTGCCAGTCGTAGGTTGCTGTGAGCATTTCTACAATTTTCTGAAAATCAATCTGGCGGACATTTACGGTGATTCCTACGCGGGCACATTCGTCGGCAATAATCTGAGCCATATCGTTTGCTACAGTACCGCCGCTGGAAATTATAAGATCGTATTCTACTTTGTTTCCGTCCTTGTCGTAGTAAAGGCCGTTTCGTTTTTCAAAGCCGATTGACTGTAAAAGCTGTTCTGCTTTTTGCGGATCGTATTTATATTTTAATGTGATGTCCGGGTTGTAATATGGATTTGGTTCAGGGAAGAAAGAATACTTTGGTTCTGCAAGTCCGCGGTAAGTTTGAATTGCAACTCTTTCGCGGTTGAACAGGCAGCTCATTGCCTGGCGGAATTCTTTTTTTGTAAACCACTTGTAATATGGCTTATCTTTGTTCTGTGGATTTTGATTAAAGCTCCACAAGGATGAACCCATGGAACCGTCTGCATTAAAAACTGTGTAATCTTCTTTTTGATTTGCGACAACCTCTTCTACCTGTTCAGGACTTGGACTGTAAACTTCTGTCTGTCCCTGTTTGAAAAGAAGATAATCTGTGTGGGTGTCGCCTACAATCTGGTAAACCCTCTGCTCCGGATATGGAATGGAATTTCCGTTTGAGTCCTTTTCCCAGTAATTTGGATTGCGGGTAAAAACAAGACGCTGGGCCGGGATGTATTCTGTGATGTACCACATGCCGCACGAAGGAAGTTCTTTTGGATCTTTGTCTACGCTGAACAAAGCCTTTATTCCATCTGGGCCATCTTTTTCTTTTGCGGGCTTGAAAATAAAAGAAGGACAAAGCTCCATGTTAGTTGCAATTAACGGATCTGCTACAATGCGCGGGAAAATGAAATCAAAATTTTTGTCGTCTATTTTTACACAGTCAATGTGAGCCTCGGAACCATCTTCCATTAAAATCCACTGGGAACCGTAGCCGCTTGAAGCAAAGGCAGGATCGCCGTCTATTTCGTTATACCAGAAAACAAAGTCGTCAGATGTGACAGGGACTTTTTTGTCGGAACCATACCAGCTCCAGAAAAAGTCATCGCGGATTGTATAATGAACTGTAAGTGTGTTTGCTTTTTCGTCCGTTTCGATTGTGTACGATGCGCCTTTTGGTTTCCATTCGCGCGCTGTCATATCATAATCAATAAGATATTCAAGCGTCATACTTACGATGGAAGCGCTTGTGCCGTCTCGTTCTGCTATTAACTGATTGAAGGTTTTCGGGTCTGACAAAATTGTATCATACCAGGTACCACCAACCTTTCCATCTTTAAAGCTTTCGCCGTTCCATGGTTTTGAAACTGTCTTTTGAATAAGCTCCGTATTAAGATTCTGGGAATATGCTTCTATTTCTTCCAGAGTCATTTCGGGAAGCTTTGAACACGATGCTAACACCAGGCATAATACGCCTGCTGCTGCGAATAAAGTTTTTGCCCTCATAAAAAAATCCACCCAAATATAGTTTACAACACACGGGTGGATTTTTAAAGTAGAATTTATCTCTCCTTAAATTATCTGACAATTCAGATATGAAATTTCTACAGAGCAATCTTAGAAATCATATCTGGAATTATAACGCTGCGGGTATAGTGGTATTTGTCCTCTGCTTCTCCAACACGACCCAGTAGGGGAACTCCTGTTGCAGAATTGTCGGACACTGCGAGCAA
>CAMKDH010000181.1 GCA_946411215.1 uncultured Treponema sp.
TTGCAGGAAAAACAAAGAATATCAGCGTAACAATTAAGGCTGTAAAAATCCGTGACCTTCCTGCCCTTGATGATGATTTTGCTCAGGATTGTAACGAAAAGTTCAAGACTCTTGATGATCTTAAAGCAGACATTAAGCGCAACATGGAAACAGCAGTTTCTAGAAGACTTAAAGAACTTAAGAATAACGAAATCCTTTCACAGCTTATTGAAAAGAACAAGTTTGATATTCCAGCTTCTATGCTCGATATGGAACTTAAAGGCCGCTGGGATATGATGGCTCAGCAGTTCCAGACAACTCCAGAACAGCTCGACAAAATGATTGCTGCAAGCGGTCAGACAAAAGAAGCTATGCTCAAGGAATGGACTGGCGATTCAGAAAAGATGCTTAAGTCTCGTATCATCGTAGATTCTTTGATCCGCGACAGAAACATCAGCGTAACTCCAGAAGAAGTTGAAGCTCAGTATGCAGTTATTGCAGAACAGGGCGGAATGTCTGTAGAAGAAGTTAAAAAGCACTACGAAGACCCACGTTCAAAAGAATACTTGATTGACGATACAAAAGAAAATAAGCTTTTTGAACAGATTTACTCTGAAATTAAGATTTCTAAGGGTGATAAGAAGAGCTTTAAAGAACTGTTTGAAAATAGATAGTGCATTTTTAAGAAAAAAAAATGTGTGCTCACGTAGCCATCGTCATAAAACTGCTGGCTGAGCTGATTTTTTGGAAGAAATCCTGCGGTTTACTTCGTAAATCCTCGGATTTCTTCTATGGCTAAGCGCCAAAATCCCTCAGATGCAGTTTTCTGCCGCTGTCTACTCCGCACACATTTTTTTTTATAAATTTATATATTCTTTTTTCAAAAAAATCATTATATTATTATATATAGGAATTTTTACAATGAACGAAATGATGAATAATAACATCCCTAGTGTTTGGGAGAGAACTGGTAACGGGGAACGCGGGTATGATCTTTTTTCAAGACTTTTGAAAGACCGCATTATCTTCCTTGATGGTGAAATTAACGAATACAATGCAGACCTTGTTGTAGCACAGATTTTGTTTTTGGAATCTGAAAATCCGGACAAAGATATAAGCATTTACATTAACTCTCCTGGTGGTGTTGTTACTGCTGGGCTTGCAATTTATGATACAATGAAATATGTAAAATGCGATATTCAGACTATCTGTATGGGTCAGGCTGCTAGTATGGCTGCAATCATTCTTGCAGGTGGTACTAAAGGAAAACGCTATGCACTTCCAAGTAGCCGTGTTATGATTCATCAGCCACGTGGTGGTGTTGAAGGTCAGGAAAGCGATATTTCTATTCTTGCAAAAGAAATCATCAGACTTAAAAAGCTTTCGATTGAATATCTTGCAAATGATACTGGCAAAACTGTGGAACAGATTTCTTCGGATATTGAGCGTGATTTTTATATGTCGGCACAGGACGCTCTTGAATATGGAATTGTTGACCACGTAATGCCTTCACGTAAAAAATAAACTGGTACAGAGGAACTTTTATGAAACGCTTTAATCCACAAACATGCTATTGTTTTTTCTGCGGTAAGCCTGCGGACAAAGACAGAAGATTGATTGCAAGTCCAACTGGTGCTTTTATCTGCGACAGATGTATTTCTGCCTGCCAGGATAAGCTCGATTTACAGGCTGCTGAACTTGCTCCAATTGAATTAAACGAAGTTCCTACTCCAAAAGAATTTAAAGAATATCTTGACCAGTATGTTGTTGGTCAGGATGAAGCTAAAAAGGTTCTTTCTGTTGCTGTATACAATCACTATAAAAGAATGGCTACAAACTACAGCGTTGATACTGTTTCTGATACTTCAGACAGCGTTCAGATTGAAAAATCTAACGTTCTTTTGATTGGTCCAACAGGAAGCGGAAAAACTCTTCTTGCAAAAACACTTGCTCAGAAGCTTAAGGTTCCTTTTGCAATTGCAGATGCCACTACCCTTACTGAAGCCGGTTATGTTGGTGAAGACGTAGAAAACGTTTTGCTCAAGCTTATTAATGCGGCAGACGGAAACATTGAAGCAGCTCAGCGTGGAATTATCTTTATTGATGAAATTGATAAGATTGGTCGTAAGAGCGAAAACACCTCTATTACTCGAGATGTAAGCGGCGAAGGTGTTCAGCAGGCTCTTCTTAAAATTATTGAAGGTACAAATGCAAGCGTTCCTCCTCAGGGTGGAAGAAAACATCCTAATCAGGAAATGCTTCAGATAGATACAACTAACATTCTTTTCATTCTTGGTGGTGCTTTTGTTGGTTTGGACAAAATTATTGAACAGCGTATTGCAGCTCACTCAATGGGATTTGGTTCAAATGTAGGCATGATGAATGAAGAAGAAAAAATGAATCTTTTGAATCAGTGTACTCCAGATGATCTTGTAAAGTTTGGACTTATTCCAGAACTTATTGGTCGTATGCCTATTACTGTTGCACTTAAAGAACTTACAAAAGATGACCTTGTTTCTATTCTTACAGAACCAAAGAACGCAATTACAAAGCAGTTCCAGGCAAGTTTTGCAATTGATAATGCCGATTTACAGTTTGATAAAGAAGCAATCGAAGAAATTGCAAACGAAGCTATCAGACAGAAAACTGGTGCACGTGGACTTCGTACAATTGTTGAAAAAATGCTTACTGATATTATGTTTGAAATACCTGATATTGAAGGTAAAAAGCAGCTTGTTGTTACAAAGGATGTTGTAACTCAGGCTAAAAAGATTGATGTTAAGCAGTTGATTAAATCATTGCCGGAGCAGACTGAGACTGCATAGCCCTTCGACAAGCTCAGGGACCACTGCCTAAATCTTTTCGATTGCAGCTAAAGTTTCTTTGACTGTGGTTTCCCAATTAATTCTTCTTGAAACTTCAAAACCTTTCTGAATCATAAGTTCGGAAAGGTCTTTTTCTTCTACGACCTTTTGCATGTCTACTGCAATTTCTTCAATGTCATCAGAATCAAAATAAAGCGGTGCCATGCTTGCCATTTCTACAAGTGCACCCTGATTTGAACATAAAACCGGAACCCCACAAGCCATAGCTTCAATAACAGGAAGCCCTACACCTTCGTTTACTGCAGGAAAAACACAGGCCTGGGAACCACAATAAAGCTGTTTAAGACTTTCCTGTGGAAAATGTCCTGTTATAAGAATCTCCGAAGCATATTCTGAATCATAAGCAGTCTGATGTATGATTTTTGAGTATTCTCCATCGCTTCCAGTCAGGACAAGACGATGCGGATAATTTGTGCGCTTCTTAAAGATTTCAAAAGCCTTTATAAGTTCAATATGTTTTTTGTCGCTGCCAGAAAGTCGGGAACTGTAAATAAAATACGGACGCTTAATTGCAAAGGGTTTGATATCTACAAACTCAGAATCTATATCTTCAAGCGGGAAAAATATTTTGTGATCAATCCCGCTGTGAATTACGATGATTTTGGAGCCGTCAAAACCAGATTGCAAAAGGTCATCTTTTATAAAGTAAGAAGCTGCAATGATTAGTGTGGCATGCTTAAAAGCCTTCTTAAGCCGTTTTCGTTCTCTTCTAACTTTGATTGTGCTGTAAGTTCCATTCATTACAAGAATTGCTTTTGTTTTGATTTTGCCAGGAAGCACCTGCATACTGGCTGGAAAAAGTACCGCATCATATTTATTCTTTTTGCAGAATTTTCTAATTCGTCGTTTGTGCCATCTTTTTATTGCTTTGGGATTATCGTTTATGCGTACTGAAGTAAAAGGAATTTCTGAGTCGCCTGTATAAGTGTATCGGTCAATTTCTAAACCAAAAAGTTCAAATTCAAAAGGAGCATCCTCGGGAATATTCTTTATAAAATTGAGCAGATAAGCTCCAACCCCCGATTGCCCATGATTACAACCAAAGGAATCAATTCCGATTTTCATATTATTAATTCTACCATAAAAGTTAGTTTATTTGAATATGTATTATAAAAGATTACTCTGAAGCTTCAACGATGGTCCAACCTTCTGGGATACCGTTAACACCACTTGTCCAGTCTGTCATGTCTTTAGCTTTTGTAAAAGTTCCTGTTGCGGAAACTCCAGAAAGCCAATCAGTTGTAGATTTCGTTGCTGAAATATCTTGTGCTAAGCATTCTATTTTATTCAAACTTGAGCAATCAGAGAACATAAAAGAGTAACAATTTAATCTAAGTGTTGTTGCCGGTAATAACGGGGCTTCTGTTATGCTTTTACAACCTTTGAACATATAAGAGTAACAACTACTTGCAAGTGTTTTTGCTGGTAATGATGGGGCTTCTGTTAAGCTTGTACAACCAGAGAACATATCAGAGTAACAACTACTTGCAAGTGTTGTTGCTGGTAATGATGGAGCTTCTGTTATACCTGTACAACCAGAGAACATATTCCAGTAACAACTACTTGCAAGTGTTGTTGCTGGTAATGATGGGGCTTCTGTTATACCTGTACAACCAGAGAACATATAAGAGTAACAATTACTTGCAAGTGTAGTTGCTGGTAATGATGGGGCTTCTGTTAAGCTTGTACAACCAGAGAACATAGAATAGTAACAACCAATAGCAAGTTTTGTTGCTGGTAATGATGGGGCTTCTGTTAAGCTTGTACAACCAGAGAACATATAATAGTAACAACTACTTGCAAGTTTTGTTGCTGGTAATGATGGCGCTTCTGTTAAGCCTGTACAACCAGAGAACATAGCTTCATAACAACTACTTGCAAGTGTTGTTGCTGGTAATGATGGGGCTTCTGTTAAGCTTGTACAACCAGAGAACATATA
>CAMKDH010000182.1 GCA_946411215.1 uncultured Treponema sp.
ATTTCCGGGGCATATTCTACACAGGTCAAATCTGCAGAAAGATCTTCTCCACACTGAATGTCGGTAACTATGAGATCTAAGGTTTCATTTCCGGTTATACCGAATGCAAAAAGGCAGCCTTCAACGCCAGACGGAATCTGTCCGGAAATTGTAATCTCATTTGATGTTCCCACAACTGTCTGAACATTACACAAAGCTGCAGTTCCGTCTGATTTACGGATTCTTACTGCATAGGAACTTCCGCTTTCCATTGTTACCTGTTCATCAAGAATAAGTGTCTGTCCATCTACAGCTTCAATACGTCCCTGCTTTAATCCTGCCAGTGCTATGTCTCCTGCATACTTAATCCAGTCACCTTTACGGCACATAAGATATTCAAAATCACAGGAAAACTTAACTACAGTAAAACGGTGTTTGCTTACTGCATAGTTGTACATACCAAGTTTGCGGGCCTGTACACTGTCGGTAATGCCCCATAAAGGAACACTCTGAGAAGTCTGAGGCTCAACACCAGAAACAGGATTTCCGGACGGAGTGTTATATACAGGAACTTCGTTTTCTGCATAGCCGTTAGTTTTATCGACAATTCCCATTTTCAATACATCAGGAATATCTGCCAAAGCCATTGTCTCTTTGTAATCGTGAGAATTGCGCGGAGTAAAAAGCTGAACAAAAGAGTCTTTAGCAATATCCTGAATAACTGTAATTTTCCCGTTCATGCGAAGGATTTCTGCACGACAGGTTGAGGCAATGCTTGAAAGTAAATCATTAATTGTCATGTCATCGGTGATATATGCATTGCATTCATAATCGTGGTCCTCACACCAATCATAAAGAGCTGCAAAACTATCAAGGTCTATATCGGAGTTTGAAAGCATCTGTTGTGCAACTTCGCCCTGCATCGCATACATTGCGGCAGAAGCAGGATTGCTCGTTAATGCATTTGTCCACTGGTGTGATTGCGAGTTGTATACAGGCATTTTTGACTGTGCTACGAAATTAAGCTGCTCTACAATGTTGTTGAGTTTTTCGCTTGCCTTGATTTTAAGTCCAATCAAAGTTACCTGCTGGCAGCGCGCAGAACGTACTGGTGTATCATTGTTCGCAGCACGGATTGAACCGACATACACGGTATCAATTATTTTGGTATCTGTACTGTCTGCCGTAACACGAGAGATTTTTACTGTATAAGAATCTGCTGTAAGATTGTCTTTTGTAATGGCATAGCGTTTGGTTTTAAGCTCGCTTCCTGAAATTGTATTGCTTCCTTCCGAAAAATATCCAAGCAGCTGATACGCAGAATCCGGATCAGTTGACTTTTTATATTCAGCTTTGAGCTCTACGCTTGTACTTACAACATTTCCCTCATCATTGTATTTTCCAAGACCGTTGTAGAAGAAAACGTCTACGTTGATTTTTGTCGTTTCAGCAGGAGTTGTTCTTATTACGCTTCCGTCCTGTTCATCTTCTGTCTGATGTTTAAGCACGGTATTAAGCTGGATTTCATGTACGCATTTATCATAAAGCGGTGGTGTGCTGTCGCCATAAGAAATTTTCATCTGTATGAGTGGATCGGGATTTGATTGATCCAGAACTCTGGAAATATCTCCTGTAGCTGAATAGTCTTTAAGCAAGGTTTCGTCAATTTTAAGCGTAGAAGTGTCTATCTGGATATCTTTTTGAGCAACACAGAAAAGCTGATGAAGCCATATAGCACCTTCTGAATCTACCCAGGTGTAAGGATTTGCACAGGCATCTGCATAAATACGCCGCTTGCCCAAGAGTACAGGAACCTTGCCATATGGTCTCATCTGATTACGACTGCCACGGATAGAAGGATCTTGTTCCGGTTTTTCACGGTCGCTTAAAGATGGTATATCGGTATTGTAAAGGACAACACCACCGGCAAACATTCCTACACCGCAACCTATAAGACAAAAACCAAGGGCAGAAGCAGGAGTAAAAGCAAGAATTGCACCTACAACAGTAAGGAGCCCGCCAGCAATTTTCATTCCAGCACCAGAGTCTTTATTATTATCTCCTTCCGGTACAAGTTTGATATATACCCGTTGTCCTTCTTCTGGCACACGTTCAAAATCTGTGATAATTTCGTCATCAATCATCACACGCCAGCCTGTGTTTACGGCATTTAGTGCATCAAGATTTCTTATAATTTCATTGATTGTTATTCCCTGTTCAAACGAGAATTCTTTTCTTTCCCCAGAAAACGGATTAAGACATGCTGTAACTTGAATCGACACGGTACCACCCCTCGACACATCCGGCAAGCTGCGGACTCGAAAGACGTTCGCATACTGCGCCCAAGTTGTGCCTTGAATGGATTATATAACCGTCTCCAGCATACAAGCCTACGTGACAAAGCCTGCCCCTCATTTTCATTAAGGCTACAGCTTTTTCTTCTGGCTGTTCAATTTTGTCTGTACAAAGAATTGGAATGTTTTGTGTAAAAAGCTCTTTTGTTTCCTGGATACACAGTGCGTTTGTGTAGTCGCCGATTAGCAGGGGAAGCACTGTATTGTATTCATTGTGCAAAATGAGTCTGACCAGTCCGTAACAGTCGCAGCCGCTTTTGTCACGACCGCCGGAAACAAACGGAATTCCGACATATTTTGAACACCATTCATACATTGCACGCTCCTTAAAAGAACAGCCCCGGAAAATCGTTAGGATTATAAGTCATGGCTGTAAACTTTCTATCATGCATATACGAGTCAAACAGTTCTCCGCTTATTGCATTTACATCAGCGTTGATGTTACGAAGAATAAAATTCAGAGGACCTTCAATGTAGTTGTCTGGTTCACTTGCCATTATTACGGCTGCTGTACATGAAATTTCTTTGTTTTCGTTTCGGCTCTGAATTACTGCAGATTTAATGGCACGATATATTGCAATGTCCGTATTATCTATCATCAGACGGCAGCTCTTGTTTCCGTCTCCAGATTGATCCGGCAGCTGAACTGTAAAACCACATGGAGTGTAGGTCTGACCATTTGAGGTAATTTCCTGTGTATTGTCTACAACACGAAGAATTGCTGTACCGTCATAACTTACAGTCAGAAGGTTCAGAAGAACTTCGTCTGTTTCCGGGGCTGTCATCGCTTTTTTTGCGTTGGTTGTAAGCTGTGTATTAGGCATTCATCTTCTCCAGTTTCATTGTTATTATCCAAAGACCGTCGCTGGCTTCTTCGTCATATTCTTCAAGGAAACGGAATTCTGCAGGCTGCAGGGTCTGAGGATCCTTCATTACAAAGCGAAGAACTCCACTACCAAGAACGTTGTCATACCAGTCTTCAAGAGACTCGCGCTGAGCTTCTGTAAGAACTACACTGCCTGTAAATTCTTTTGTAGAAACTGTATAACGCCTGCGTGCCTTTTGGGGTCCTGCATCCATTTGTGTTCTGATTACATTAGTTTTCTTTTTGGCACCAAGACCTTCAAGTCTCATTACCCGTGGAAGTGTTTGTGGCCATGTTATATTAGTCATGTTATACCCCCTGTGGCCTTAATCCGTAACGACCTTTTAAAGCACGGTCAGCTTTTCCGCCTGCAATATGCTGGTTAATCATTGAACCTACAAGAATCTCAATCTTGCGTTGTCCGTTTTCATCTTCTGTGTCGTGAACTTCTACAGGTTCATCGGAATAAACTGTGACCGGAATATTTACCTGAACGTCTCCACTGCCAATACCGGATGCAGAAACGCCAAGGGAACCGTCGGCACCGCGTGTAAGCGGCATGATTGCCTCGGGTCCAGCTTCTCCCATAAGTCCTGTTCCAAAACCGGAACCTTTTGCAAATCGGAAATACGTAGGTTTTGCTACAACCTGATTCGTGAACGTTCCGCCTTTCGCGAAGGCACTGTAAGAATCATCACCGTATACACCGCCAAGAGCGTTTGATTTTGTGCTTTGAGTTTTTCCGTTTACATACCCGGCTATTACGGCATCACCCAGGCCTGCCGCCATGAGTCCAAGACCAAGAGGCCATTGTCCCTGTGCTATGAGTTGTAAGCCTGCCTGCATAAAAAGAAGAGGAAGTTGGTTTAAAATTTCAGAGGCCATTGTTTCAAGTGCACGTTGCATAGAGTCTGCAGCATCTTCCCCTTCGCCAAGTGCCTGTCCAAGTGCCTTAAAACCGGATAAAGCTGCATTGAATGAAAGTTCTGCAAGACTTTGTGTGACATTACCCACAACCTCATTTGTTTTTTTATCCCACAGATCCATGTCATTGAGCCATTGCTCTGTAATATAACCAAGCTTCTCTGGGATTGAATCAAAAGCTTTTGGATCCTTATAATTTTCTATGATTTCTTTTAGTTCTCTTGCTCTTTGAATCTGCTCAGCAGTTGCTCCGTTTTCATAAAGCTTTGTCAGATAAAGTTCTGTTTCTGTTGCACCAAGACTTGCTACTGCCTTTTCAAGATCTTTTATTTCATCTTCAACCGAAAGTTCTTTAATCTCTTTTTTGAGATCCTTTACTTTTTGAATCTGTTCTGCAGAAGCACCGTTTGCCCGGAGTGTAGCAATATAAAGCTCGTCTTCTTTCTTGCCCCAGTCTGCAATTGTCTTTTCAAGAGTCTTTATTTCATCAGTTGCTGCAGATTCTCCTCTTGCTTTTTTGAGTTCCTTATATTTTTCTACTAGTGTTCCAAGCGCAGTATTTTCTTTTGCCAGTTCATCAAGGCTGAATGATTCTGTAATTTTTGAAGGATCAATTGTCAGGGCTTCCTGAATCTT
>CAMKDH010000183.1 GCA_946411215.1 uncultured Treponema sp.
TGTGTCATTCCCGTGCTCGACACGGGAATTTCTTATGAAAAATTGTGAGTTCAACTCTGTATCTTTTTCTCCTGTGCAGACAGATAATTATACTTAAGGAGATTTACCATATGAAAAAACTTTTAAGCATTTTTATTTTTGCGTGCTGTATGGCAATGGCTTTTGCGCAGAATGTTAAACCGTATAAACTTGACTTAAGCAGAATGGGTGCATCGAATGAAGAGAAAACAGCAACCTTCGATAAGAAAACAGGAATGGTTACAATCAACAAGCCTGGGAAATTAGATGAAGATGCAGGCGTGTACTATTGGCTTGATAGTATGGATGTTTCTGCCTACAACATAATCCGGGTTAAATATGAAGCCTTGAACGATGATGGTTTTATTTTGAATGTAGATTTTCCGAATGAAGCAAATAATTTTAACTGGGCCGATAGAATTGTGTACTGTCCGTCTTATCTGACAGAGATGGTAATTCCTATTACTCCTTATCCAAAAACTTTTTACGGACTTTTCTTTCAGGCCGACTGGCATACTTCTTATCAGCAGTTTATCATTAAAGAAATCAGTTTTGAAAAGGTTGATAATCCTGTTTTAACAAATATCCACATAACTGATGATAAACCTGTTGTTGATACTGCTCCAAATCCAACTATTAATGCAAAGGCAGATGCCTGGGATTTTGTTCCGAAGATTGGTACAGGTTTTAATTACTGGCCTTTTGAATCTGGAGTTGATTTTTGTTTATCAATTGATTTTGGTGAGGACATTTATCACAGAGGATATGCAAGGGCAAATGTAAAAAGAGATTTGCAGAATATTAAAAATAAGGGTTTTAAGAATATAAGAATTCAGGTTAATCCTTCAGCACATTTTATTGATGATAAATATACACTCGCTCCACGTTTTATCAGTGAACTGAAATATCTTATTGATTGTGCGATAGAGGAAGACTTGTATGTGATAATCTGCGGCTTACATTGGGCAGGCTTGAAATACAGAACAGGTGATAAGGAAAACAAAGTAAATCCTATCCGTTATGAAAGTGTTATTGTAAATGCAAAAGAGCAGAAGAGATCTGAAAAAGTT
Organism: uncultured Treponema sp.; assembly: GCA_946411215.1. Classification (GTDB taxonomy): domain Bacteria; phylum Spirochaetota; class Spirochaetia; order Treponematales; family Treponemataceae; genus Treponema_D. The sequence continues at coordinate 1,089 of CAMKDH010000183.1, forward strand.
CTTAAAGCTTTCTGGACACAGATTTGTACAGCCTTTAATAATTCTTATGATGAGCATCTGATTTTTGAAACTATGAATGAACCTGGTGATGATCTGCATCCGGATGTAGATGGTCATGATGGACCTATTGATTTGAACTGTCCTGTCTGCAAGAGTGATGTCAAAATCGGTAACGGCTACAATCAGCTTATTGTAGATACAATCCGTGCTTCAGGCGGAAACAATGCAAACCGCTTCATTATGATTGCGGCATACGGCTGGCCATATACAAGTTATTTTAAGATGCCAAAGGATAAAGCGAAAAACAAAATTTTCCCTATTATGCATATGTATCCTATGGGTGTAGAAAACTTTGAAACCTTCATTTATACAGAAGGACTTAGAATAAATGCAATTTCACGCGATTTTGAATTGCTGGATAAATACTTCTTTAAGAAGCATATTCCGGTTTATGTTTCAGAAACCGGTGCAACAGTCAAGGTTCCAATGCTTGAAAAAATCAACATGATTAAAGACCTGATAGCTGAAACCAGGAAGCCTGGCCGTTCCAGTGGAATTTCACTTTGGATGGATCCTATTCCATTCGGAGACAGTCACTGGTGCTATTACAATGAAATTACGGGAAAATGGACTCAGGAAGAATTTATAGATTCAGTAATTTATGCTGCTGAAGGAAAAGAATATCCTTTGAGTGAGGACTTTATCAAAAAGAATGAGGTAAAGATTGAAAGTATTGTAGGAAAAGAACTGCTGGAAAAGCCTCATCAGTTTGAAAACTGGAATGATTTAAACATAGCAAAATTTGCCAGATCGGTTCCTTCAAAATATAAGGTTGAACTTGTGATAGAAAAAACAGGTTCAGATCCAAGAATTACCCTGAATTATATAGATGCCGACAAAAAATGGTGTTATATAATCCCAGAAAAGAAAAAGGTGGAGGGTGGTACTCTCGAAATTTATGATAACGGCAAAAGTAACAACATAATTCCAAAAGAATCAAAAATTGTCGTAGGTATCACAGAAGAATATTCGCCGTACATAGAGTATCTTGGACTATATATTAATGGTAAGGATTATCTTTTGAAATCAGTGAAGGTGGTGGAGTAATAGATTCCCGTGTAAAGCACGGGAATGACACAGTTTTTTATGGATTGCCGCGCTGCGCTCGCAATGACGGGCTTCTGGTCATTGTCGGGCTTGACCCGACAATCTATTTTTGTGAGTTCAACTCTGTATTTTTTTAGAAAAACCAGGTTCATAATAATAATTGTCACCCTGAACTTGTTTCAGGGTCTCATCAGGAGATTTTATGAAAAAACAATTTTGCTTTTTGATGTTTGCCTGCTGTGCGGCACTTGCTTTTGCACAGAACGTAAAACCATTCACAGTTGATTTGAATGACATTGACGCCACTAATGAAGATAAGTCAATGACTTATAACAAGGCGTCCAGGATTATTACGGTAGACCGTGATTATGAAGATCAGACTGGCTTAGGTTTATGGCTGGATAAAGATATCAGCTCTTACAATATCATAAGAATAAAGTATGAAGCTCTTGGTGACTATGGTTTTCATATTTATACATGCTATAAAAATGATCCAAAAGCAGATTATTGGGGCGACAGCACATATTGTCCTTCTTACCTTACAGAAATGGTAATTCCTATTAAAGACGGAGTTACAAATCTGGAAATCCTCAATTTTATGTCTGTAAACCATATCCGTAAATATAAATTCAGAATTGATGAAATTACTTTTGAAAAAGTCAGCAACCCTCAGAAAACTGATGTTGCTGCCCCAGATGGCACGCCGCCGATTATTGACAATGCGACAAACGGAAAGTTTAATGATTCAATCAGCGCCTGGGATTTTGTAGCAGGACTTGGAGCAGGCTTTCATTACGGAGCCCTGCATTCTGTAAGTGGCTGGCAGAATTTTGGACTTGACTCTTTCTCCTGGTCTGGTGATGTAAAGCCTTCAAAGGAAGTAATTCAGGCAATCAGAAAGAGGGGCTTTAAAACCTTAAGACTTCAGGTTGCTTCTTATGCTCACCTTATTGATGAGGATTACACAATTGACCCTCGCTTTATGAAGATATTGAAGGATGTTGTTGACTGGGCTATTGAAGAAGATATGTATGTAATTGTGTGTGGTCCGGTTGCAGAAATGATGCAGGATGAAGCTTACCGCAAAATGGCTGAAGAAAGCGTTCACTTTGCCGGTTATTCTGTAGATGAGCAACATAAAAAAGAATCTCTGAGATTCTTAAAGGCAATATGGCTTCAGTATTCTAAAGCATTTAATAACTCTTATGATGAACATCTTATTTTTGAAACTATGAACGAGCCTATTAACTGCTTCCATGAGCATGACTGGCATCCACAAGATGATTGCTCAATATGCAAAAAGAATTATTCTATTTTGAAGGAATATAATCAGGCGATTGTAGATACAATCCGTTCGACAGGTGGAAACAACACAAAACGTTTTATAATGGTAGAAGGTTATAGTGGAGCAGAGAAATCACTTTACAGTAAGGTCTTCTCCCTTCCAAAGGACAAGGTTAAGGACAAACTCATTCCAACCTTCCACTGCTATCCTATGGGCTGCGGAAAGCCTTATTCAAAAAAGATCTTACATGATTCTGTAAAGAGACATCTTAAGGAATGGTTTGCAACTTATGACAAGCTGTATTTTTCTAAGCATATTCCGGTTTATATGTCTGAAGGTTTGCATGACCGTTCAATCCCGGTTATGGAACGTATAGACTGTCTTAAAGCTTTTTTTGAAGAAGCAAAAAAGCCTGGTCGTTCCTGCAACGTAACTATGATTAACGATGCTGATTTCACCTGCAGGTGGAATGCATTCGGAATTCTCTCATATCAGGATTTGAAATGGTATGATGATGAATATGTTGATACTCTGATTTATGGCTGTGAAGGAAAGGAATATCCTTTAAGCGATGAGTTTGTAAAACAGAATACTATTAAGATTGAAAGCATTGTCGGTAAAAATCTTATTTCTGAACCTGTTGTCGAAAAGGATTTTGATGATGGATTTGGTATTGATTCGAGCCTTCTGGTACGTTCTACTCCTGCAAAGTATAAGCTTGAAATTGAAGTTGAAACCACTGGTTCTGATTCAATAATGCAGATTGGTTATAATGATCCGGATCTGAAATGGTGTGATCTTGTTCAGCAGAAAAATGTCAAAATAAAAGGCGGTACCCTTAAAGACGGCTGGTGTATTGAAATAAAAAAATCCGGCACAGTTTCTCTGACTATTGATGAAAAGCTGGCCCAAGTTTTTGAGGAAACAGAGGAAATTGTTATAAATGGCCGCAGCATTATTGTAAAATCGGTGAAGGTTGTGGAATAAGTTTATGACTTAAGCATGAGGAGGGTGGGGAACCGCCCTCCTTTTTTTAGTTCCTTGATACTTTTCAACAAATAGGGTATTTTACTTAGAGAATAAAATAAAAGAGGAACAAAAATGATTATTACTTGTCTTGACCTTGAAGGCGTTCTGGTGCCTGAGATTTGGATTGCTTTTGCTGATA
>CAMKDH010000184.1 GCA_946411215.1 uncultured Treponema sp.
CATTGTCGGAAATCCTCGAATGTGCCGATATTATATTAGTGATGACTGTTAATCCCGGATGGGGTGGGCAGAAGATTATTCCTTCCTGTGTTGCAAAAATTGCAGCCCTTAAGAAGGTTAGGGAAGAGAAAAAATACAATTATCTTATTTCCTGCGATGGCGGAATCAACAGCGAAACTCTTGCTGATGTCCTGAATGCGGGAGTTGATATTGTTGTTTCGGGCTCAAGCTTTTTTACCGGAAAGCTCGAATGGAAGATTTGAGAGGTGTTGTTTTGAAAAAACTACTTGGAATTATATTTGCAGCAGCGCTTTTTTGCGGGGCATCGGGCTTTGTTTTTGCCAGTGATGCTTCTTCTGCTGCATATCTGGAGGCCTGTAAGGCTTTTTCCCGTGGAGAATGGGAGTCTGCAGAACTTCTTTTGCGAAAGGCTGTAGCATATCCTCAGAATAATAATGCAGACACAAATTATATGCTCATCACTGCCGAAATTTATGCTGACGATTCAATCAGAGCATTAAAAGATACAGAAGCTTTTCTTCATAATTATCCTGGTTCAATTTATACTCCACGCATTCAGTATATGCGCGGAAAGCTTTTGTATAACACCGGCGACTACGAAAAAGCAATCATTGTTTTGAGCGACTTCTGTCATCAGTATGAAAACAGTGAACTTTATCCATCTGCCTTGTTTTATATTGCCGAAGCACTTTATGCAGGCTACAAATATGATGAAGCAGAAACTCTTTACGAAAGAATTATCACTCAGTATCCCGAAAGTGATAAAGTTTCAGCATCTCAGTTCAGAATGGAAAGCATTGCGCAGCGTTCTCGTGAAGAAAAACTTCTTTATCTGTTAAAACAAACTGGCGAAGAATATCTTGCTGCCAAAGAAGATTATGAAAAACAACTCAGACTGTACAATTCCGAAGCAATTAATACAACAAGAGAACGTCTGGTTGATTCTCAGAGAAAAAATCAGGAGCTTGAAGAACAGATTCGCGACCTTGAAAATCAGATTGCGGAGCTTAAAGCAGAGCAGGAAGCACGTTCTGATGAAGAACAGTCAATTATCGTTGCGGCAAAGAAAGATGATGTGTTTACAGAAACAAGCTCTAAAGAAGAAGATTTGAAGCTTTTGAAACAAAAAGCCCGTCTTGTTCAGTGGATGATGGATGGAGGTAACCAGAATGCTTCGAAATAAAATATTTACAGGCCTTGCTGCCGCTGCACTTTTATTTTTATTCGCTGGTTGTGCTACTACTGATGATGGTGTAAAAGAGGTTGTATTCGATTCCGCAGATACAGATCTTGCAGAATCTGTTGAAACCGAAGAAGAACAGGAAGTTACCGAAGTAAACGCTGTAGTTGTAGAAACAGAAGAACAGTCTTCTTTCCTTGTTGAAGCAACAGCGCCTGCCGGAAGAGAAAATAAAAAGAATTATACAGGCTGGGTTTCTACTTCAATTCGTCCTGTTACAAATACTATTGGAAATATTAAGATTAATGCCCGCCCAAAACAGGGAACTTTCTCAATTGCTGTTATCAATTCAGATCAAAAAGCAATTCCTGTTTTTTCAACCGCAAATGAATATACAACTACATCGTTCTATCTTAAGGCAGGTAAAAAAATCGTTAAGCTTTGTGATGATTCCAGCGTAGTTTCTGCTGCTAAAAAGACTGCCAAAGGTTTAAAAATCCGCTATACAATCGATAAAGTTGCAGTTGTAATCATAGATTTTGAATGTTTTGCTTCAAAAGAAGGTTATGCAGAAGATTCTATTAAAATTACATCAACAATCTTGAGTCAGTCAAAGAAAAAGAACGATTTTGCACTTAAACTGCTCATGGATACAGTGCTTGGTGAAACAGACAGACATCATTTCTATACTTCAGACGGATCTGCTGTAAAGAAGGAAGTATCTTATTCTTATTATGAAATGAAGAATGAAAAATACATCACTTCTAAAAATGCAAAAGCAACCATGCAGATAATCTTAAGTGGTGCTGATATTACAGATATCCAGTCTGTTGCTCTTGCAAACTATGCTACTCTTGATACAAGAAAATGGGATGTAGACATGACCTCTTCCCGCTCATTTGATACAGTTCTTTCATATAATAACTCTGCAGTTGGTATTTACTGGCCTTTTGCAAAGCTTGAACCTGAAGAAGAAACAACATCAGTATTCTACATTTCTCTTGCTACAGACGAAGGTGTTCCTGGTGGTGCTGCTTATATTGAAGCGTTGTCTGCTGGACCGGAAGAAGAAACTGAAGAAGCTGTAGAAGAAGAACCTGTTGAACAAGCTGCTGAACCTGTACAGGAAAAGAAAGAACCTGGCGTTCAGAATATTCAGGCAGTAAAAGAAGAGGATGTTGCAAAACAGAATACAACATCTAAGAAAAATGAGCCTGCAAAGGCAGAAGAGCCTGCTGTTGAAGAACCAAAGGCTGAAACTCCAAAATCAGAAGCTCCAAAACAGGAGCAGGAAGAGTCTCCAAAAGTTCAGAATGTTGCAGCAGTAGAAGAAGGGCAGCCTGCTAAAAAGAATGAAGTTTTCGAAGACAAATTCTCTGTAGATCATATTCAGGAGCTTTTGGATAGAATTGAACAGCTTGAAGAAGGGGATCCAGAGGTAAATAAAGACGAAATTAATGCTTTGAATGCAGAACTTGATGCGATTCTTACAATTTTGAACGCAAACTAGTCTTGTAAATAAACGGATTTGCAGATGGTACAGGATGTATTAACAATTGCATGGAAATTCATGCGCAGAAGAAAATTCGCTACCGCCATAAAGCTTCTCGAAGCAAGAGAAGAAACTTATGAAGGAAATTTTGAATATTATCTTCTGCTTGGAATTTCATGTCTTTATGTTGGTGACATCGGCTCTGCAGTAACGTATTTTCAGCGTGCAAGACAGATTAAAATAAATGATTCAAGACTTCTTTTAGGACAAGCTGCTATCTTCCTTAGAAGGGGAGATACAGATCGTGCACTCCAGTATTACATGGAAATAAAGGATATTGATCCTGGAAATAAAACTGCTGCAAATGCAATTGAGTTTATACGTACCCGTGGTGACTATGATACAATCTGCCGCTGGGTAGATACAGGAAGAATAGAACAGTTCTATCCTCCTCTAGGAATTAATCCGGAAAAGGTTGCTGCAGTTGTTATTCCTGCTGTTTGTTTTGTGGCGGGTGTTGTACTTGTTCTTGCCCTGTTCCCTCATAAAAAGAATTTCTACAAAGGTGAACGTCGTGACCTTACAGAGCTTACTCTTTCTTCAGAAGAAAAGAATAATCCTCAGGAAAAGGATTTGTCTGGTCAGACTTACGGCTTTATTCTTAATGATAAGCAGATTTCAAAGGCATATACTTCTGCAGTTGATTATTTCCAGTCACGCAGAGATAATGCTGCTCAGGTAGAAATCAATAGAATATTAAATTCAAATGCGTCTGTAAGTATTAAGCAGAAGGCACGGGTTCTTATGAGTTATCTTGAGGAACCTACTTTTGATACTCTTACAGATAATCCGTCCTACGCTGCGGTAGAAGCAGATCCTGCTTTATATCTTGATGCATGGGTTAGCTGGGGCGGTAAAGTTACAAATGCAGTTTTAAACGAAAATGGTACTTATTATTGTCAGCTGCTTGTTGGTTATGAATCGGGTGAAGTAGTTGAGGGAATAGTAAATATACGTTTTGCATCTGCGCCTAACATCATGCCTGATCAACCGGTGAAGATTCTTGGAAAGATTTGCTCCGAAGATAAAAAAATCTATCTTGAAGGAAAAGCAATCTACCAGAGCATAAAAGACGGGTTAAAATAGTAAATTTTTAAAAAAAATTTGATTTTTTTAAAGAATTTTTCAAAATTTTTGTAAGAAGTCGATTTTTTTCGCCATATTATATGTGGGAGGAAGGTGGCAAAAATGTCAAATACAAATTCAACTCCGATGGATACCTCGGAGAAGTTAAAGGCGCTCGAAGCAGCACGTCTGCAGATTGAAAAACAGTTTGGACAGGGCGCTTTGATGAAGCTCGGTGATAAAGCAGATGCAACAGGAATAGACGTTATTCCTTCTGGTTCAATTCTGCTCGACGAAGCTCTTGGGATCGGTGGATATCCACGCGGTCGTGTAATCGAAATGTACGGACCAGAAAGCTCTGGTAAAACAACACTTGCTTTGCATGCAATTGCAGAAGCACAGAAGCTCGGTGGTGTTGCAGCATTTGTTGATGCTGAACATGCGCTTGATCCTGTTTATGCAAAAAATCTTGGCGTAAATATTGATGAGCTTTGGGTTTCTCAGCCAGATACTGGTGAGCAGGCTCTTGAAATTACAGAGAACCTTGTTCGCAGTGGTGCAGTAGACATTGTTGTTGTAGACTCTGTTGCAGCGCTTACACCAGAAAAAGAAATTGAAGGTGAAATGGGTGATGCTGTAATGGGTATGCAGGCACGTCTTATGAGCCAGGCTTTGCGTAAGCTTACAGCAGTAATCGGTAAGTCAAACTGTATTGTTGTATTCATCAACCAGATCCGTATGAAGATTGGTGTTATGTTTGGTAACCCTGAAACTACAACTGGTGGACAGGCTCTTAAGTTCTATT
>CAMKDH010000185.1 GCA_946411215.1 uncultured Treponema sp.
AGTAATCTTCAGGTTGAACTGACGGGGGAGGAGTAAGAGAAATGGAAAAAGAAAATAAGATGAAAGAACCTAAGGCTCCAAAGGCGCCAAAAGCTCCTAAAGAACCTAAGGTAAAAAAATCAAAATATCCGGAAGGGTATATCGGTCGTCCAAAGCCGATGAAAATGAAGACATACGAGTTTCATAAGCCTACTAAGAAATTCTGGTTTGAATTGGGCTTTGTGCTTGTGGTTCTTGCCTTCCTTACATATATTGTAATCAGACTCGTTAATGTTGGAAAAATTGTTCAGCCTCAGTTTGATTATTATGAATATTCAGAATCAAAAAAGGCTTCGGATTATATTCTCGAAAACGATAAAATCAAATTTGAGATGGATCCGCTTACAACAAACTTTACCGTCCTTCAGAAAAATACAGGCAGGGTTTGGCATTCTAATCCTACAGGAGCAATGACAGATAAGCTTGCTCTTACAAAGGAAAAGAACAACATGATGTCTACCGTTCTCCTCAAGTATTCTACCGAGAACGGAACAGACGACACTTATGATACTTATACAAACAGCGTTCAGCGAAAATTCTACAGCATTGAACGCAAGGGTAACGAGCTTACTGTAAATTATACCGTTGGTCAGATGGACCGTGAGTATATTTTCCCAATGGTTCTTTACCAGTCAGATTTAGATAAGTGGACCGAAGGTCTTTCTAAATCACAGGTAAATGCTGTTGGCCGTGCATATCATAAATATAACAAGAGTTCCTTTAAAGGTTCAGAACTTTCTGACATGCTGGATAAATATCCTGGAATGGAAGATGAAAACCTCTATCTGGTTTTTGAAAATATTCAGAAACACGTAAAAGAGCAGATGGAAGACATCTTCGGAAAGCAGGGCTTTACTTATGAAGATTATCTTGAAAATAAGGAGCTTTATAAGGAATCAAATATAAAGGAAGTTCCGGCTTTCAATATCTCAATGATTTATAAGCTTGACGGAGATACTCTTACTGTAACAGTTCCATTCAGTGAGATTTCTTACAGATTAAAATATCCTATTACTCAGGTTTCTCTTTTGCCTTACTTTGGTGCGGGTGGTCCTGAAGATGAAGGTTATATGCTTATTCCGGAAGGAAGCGGTAGTATTATTAACTTTAATAACGGAAAAACAAAGCAGAACGGTTATTATGCTGATGTTTATGGCTGGGATTATGCCACAGAACGTAAAGCTGTAATTACAGAAACAAGGGCAGTTTTTCCTGCTTTTGGTATAGCTTATCCTGACAGCAGTGTACTTTCAGTAATTAATAAGGGTGCCGAATATGCCGGAATTACTGCTGAAATTGCAGGAAAACTTGGAAGCTACAATTATGTACGTGCCGATTACAAAATGCTTCATCGTGAGCAGTACGAAGTAACAGCCCGAAGCCAGAGTTCTCAGTTTGTTTATGAAGACGCTTTGCCTCAGAACGAATGTATTGAACAGAGCTTTACTTTTGTAGACAGCGGTTCTTATGTAGACATGGCTAAGGCTTATAGAAACATTCTTTTACCTGGAGCTCAGAAGACAAAGGCCGAAAATGTACCAGTTTCTGTAGAACTTATAGGCGCAATTGAAAAAATCCAGCAGGTAGCTGGAATGCCTAAGGTTTTGCCATACCGTCTCACAAGCTACAAGGAAGCAGGTGATATCATCCAGGAAATTGAGGATCTTGGAGTAAAAGATGTAAGTTATAAGCTTTCTGGCTTCATTAATGGTGGTATACGCCAAAAATTGATGAAGAATGTAAAGTTCATTTCAGTACTGGGCGGAAAGTCAAATTTCAAAAAAATGCTTAAAAATACAGAAAATACTTCTGCAAAGTTGTATCTTGATGGTTCTGTTCAGACAGTTTACCGCTCTGGTATTACAAATGGTTTCTTTGCATATAAGGATTCTGCCCGTTTTGTAAGTGATGAGCTTTGTAAGCTTTACGAATACTCTCAAATCTGGTATGGACGGGATCCTGACCGCGATACCTATTATCTCTTGAATTCTAAGCTCAGAGAGCAGAGTTCTGAAAGTTTCATAAAAACCGCTGCTAAACTTAAGCTGAATGGTATTTCTTATCGTGATAACGGAAATCTTCTTTCTTCTGATTTTAATGAAAAGAAGTTCTCGTCTCGTGTTAATGAAGCTTCAAAGCAGAAGGAACAGTTTGAAAAGGCTCGTGAAAAAGGCCTTGGAATAATGATTAATGCCGGAAATGACTATGCAGTGAGAAATGCAGATTTTATTACAAACCTCACTCTGCATGGAAATGAATATGCAATTATAGATGAATTTGTTCCATTCTATGAAATTGCTTTGCATGGTTATGTTAATTATGCAGGAACTCCTGTTAATCTTGCTTATGAAGAGGATCAGCTGATTCTTGAATCTGCCGAGGTTGCAGCAGGTCTTAACTTCTCCTTTATGGAAGCTCCTGCAGAAAAGATACAGGAAACCTATTACACAGAGTATTATTCAAGTAATTTTGATGCCTGGAAACCAAAGTTTGCAGCAATTTACGAGGAGTATAATTCAAAGCTTGCTCCTGTAATGAACAGCCCGATTATTGGACATGAATATGTTGGAGAAAAGGTTACAAAAACCACATTCGAAAACGGCTATGAAATTTATGTAAACTTCGGTTATGCAAATTATATGACACCTTCGGGAAAATTTATTCCTGGAAGAGATTATCGCGTTATGAAGGTGGAGGACTAAGATGAAGAAAAAAGTCGGATTAATGGGAAGAAGGGCAGTTTACGGATATCTTTTTATCCTTCCTTTCATTCTTGGTTTTATATTTTTTATGATTAAGCCTCTGGGCCAGTCTTTGCGGATGGCTCTCTCTGATGTTGTAATTTCAAACCAGGGCTTCCAGTTGAACTGGAATAGCTTTGCAAACTTTAAGAAAGCCTTTCTTGTAGACTCTGAATTCAACAGAATGCTTGTTGAGTCAATAAGTCAGATGTTCTTCCGTTCGCTTGCAACTATTGTATTCAGCTTCTTTGTTGCCCTGCTTTTGAATCAAAAGTTCAAGGGAAGAACCCTTGCCCGCTCAATCTTCTTTCTTGCAGTTATTCTTTCATCGGGTGTACTTGTAGGACTTGAATCCAGCAATGCCCTTATGGCAGAAATTAAGCAGCTTATTGAAGAGTCCGGAAATGTAAACTCTGTAACAGAAGTCCTTGAGGAAATTCTTCTTTCAGGTTCTACGGGAGTAGGGGGAATCAGCTCAAAGGTTTTTGAAAAGGTCTTTGAGATTATTGATTCTATTTATGATGTAGCTATGGCTTCTGGTATTCAGATTATCATCTTCCTTTCAGGCTTACAGACAATAAGCCCTGGTATGTATGAAGCTGCTCATATGGAAGGTTGTACTGCCTGGGAAACTCTCTGGAAAATTACAGTTCCAATGGTAAGTCCTCTCATGCTCGTATGCTGGATTTATACAATCGTAGACTTCTTTATGAAGAGTGATAATCAGATTATGGATAAAATCAACACTCAGATGACTGAGCTTTTGAACTACGGCTTCTCTTCTGCTATGGCCTGGATTTACTTTGTTGTCTGTATGGCTCTCATTGGCTTGAGTTCATTGATTATTTCTAAGGTGGTATACAACTATGACTAAGAAAGAAAATAAAATCAAGAAAGATAAAAAGACAGTAACTGTAAACACAGATACCCGTTCTTTCTGGGAAAGAAATGAAGCTTCCAATGGTATTCTTCTTACAGAAACCATAAAGAAGTATGCAATTTCTATTTTCCGTGGAATTCTTTTGTTCGGTATGTGCTTTATGATTATACAGCCACTTCTCAATAAGCTTGCTTTAAGTTTTATGGCAGAAAAAGATCTGTATGATACTACAATTATTCTGGTACCAAAGCACTTTTCGGTAAGCAACTGGAAAATTGCTACAACAATCTTAAATTATAAGACAACAATCTGGAATACACTCTGGGTTTCGGCTTTTGTTTCTGTTATCGAAGTTTGTATGTGTGGTCTTGTTGGTTATGGCTTCTCGCGTTTTAATTTCCCGCTTAAGCGTTTCTGGTTCTTCTGCGTAATCCTTGTAATTGTAATTCCGCCTCAGACAATTTCAACTTCGCTCTTCCTGCATTTCCGCTATTTTAATTTCTTTGGAAAAACCATAAATCTTCGCGGCTCTATGATTCCATATATTTTGATGTGTCTGGGATGTATGGGCTTGAAAAACGGACTATATATCTTTATGATTCGTCAGTTCTTTATGGGCTTTCCTTTTGAACTTGAAGAGGCAGCTTATGTCGATGGTTGTGGTCCGCTCAGAACTTTCTTCCAGATTATGGTTCCCGGAGCAAAGCCGATTTTAACATCCTGCTTCCTCTTTTCTTTTGTTTGGCAGTGGACAGATAGTTTTTATTCAAACCTCTTCCTTGGTAAGATACAGCTTCTTTCAATTCAACTGGCATCAATAGCAGATAAATTCGGTATTTATCTTTCAAAAATTAACGGTGGTTCAACAATTGCTCCAGTTGGCTATACAAATGCAATTGTTTCTACCGGTATGCTGGTTGCCGTGCTGCCTTTGATTGTACTTTACATTTTCTGTCAGCGTCT
>CAMKDH010000186.1 GCA_946411215.1 uncultured Treponema sp.
CCCGTCAAAAGGGTACGTCACCCACGCGTTACTCACCAGTCCGCCGCTCTAGGTTGTAGCAAGCTACAACTTACCGCTCGACTTGCATGCTTAAGACGCGCCGCCAGCGTTCGTTCTGAGCCAGGATCAAACTCTCCATGATTATTTCAATACCCCGAAGGGTAATGATTTCACTTTCAAGTTCAACTCAGGCTTTTTTCTATTTGCTGAATTGATAGACTTAAGTTTTTTAAAAAAACTTAAAAAACATTGTAGTCAATGTACAGAACAAAAACTAACGTCTTCGTTCATAGAACCTTACTTGTTCTATTCTTTCCTTCCCTATTCTGTCAAAAAACTGAAGATTTTTAATACTGTCACAACCTTGTGTTGCGACGGTGAGGACTATAATATTCTCATTTACAAAATATGTCAACAGTTAAATCTATTTTTTTTGATTTTTTTTAAACTTTTTTTACTAAAAATCATCATTTTTTTCACTTTTTAATTGAAATACTTAAGAAAATTAATCCCCTGAGAATCTTTCAAAAATCATATCAGACACTTTTAATACAATCATCAAGATGACATATTATTTAAATTATTATATAATGAAAAATCTATGAAAAAGAACATTGTTGTTTTAGTAAGTGAAATTGCAAATGACTATTCTTATGCTGTTCTTGACGGTATTACCTCTTTTTTTAAAGATAAAGATGTAAACCTCATTACTATCACAACAAAATGGATCCAGAATCTTTTAACAAAACAATACTGGATAGGAATGAAGCTGGCCGGTACAGAACAGATTGACGGCGTTATTGTTTTATCTTCAGTTTATCTTTCATTTATTTCAAAGGAAGAACTTACAGGCTTTTTATCTAATCTTAAAACTAAAAATCTTGTTTCAATTTCTACTCATCTTGATATTAAAAAATCCTGTTCAACCTATGTTTCGTGTGACTCTGCCTACGATGAAATAATAAATCACCTTAAAAACAAACATGGCTGTAAACGATTTGCTTTTTCATCTGCCCTTGAAACAGGTTCTGAAGAAGCTAAAGACAGATACGAGTCCTTTTTAAAGGCTATGGAAAATAACGGTCTGGAATTTGATAAAAACCTTATTTTTGAAGGAGATTTTGTTTACGATAAGGCCTACTATGCTATAAAAAACAGATATTCAAAAAAAGAAGATATAAACTTTGACGCACTGATTTCCTCTAATGACATGATGGCTTTTGCAAGCATAGCGGCTCTTGAATCAATTGGCGTAAAAGTTCCTGACGATATAAAAGTAGTTGGCTTTGACGATATCATTCAATCGCAGGTTGCAGATCTTTCTCTTTCAACAATCAGCCAGCAGATGGAACTTCAGGGAAGCACAGCAGCTGAAATTGTATGGAAAAGAGCAAAAGGGCAGAAAGTAGAAGAAAGAACTCCCATTTCTATAAAACCTATTTTCAGACAATCGTGTGGCTGCGAAAATAAAGAATCAGAGTTCCTTGATAAAATCCGTAAACGAACTTTTGTAAATCACAATGTTTCGGTATCGCTTCATGTAGAAAAAAATCTCATTCAGCAGAATATCTACTTTTTACTGGAGGCAATTCAAAACGAAGTAACTATGGACAAGCTTTTTGAAACCTTTGATGAGATAATGCCCCGACAATATGTACCTTCGATTGCTGTTTGTATGTACGATAACCCTATAGTTGTTCAGGATAACGTTCAAATGGAGCTTCCTCAAAAAGCAACAGTAAAATTGTATGTTGATAAACTTCAGAATATAAAAATGCCAAACCTGAACGAAGTATTTAATCCTCAAAAAATGCTTTTACCTTCTAAGTATTTTGGAACAGAACCGGGGTCTTTTATATGGCAGCCAATTTTCTTCAGTAACAAGCAATATGGATATTTTGTAGCAAAATGCATTACAAATGAATATTTACTTTCGATGATTTATTTAAAAACTTTCTCGAATGTAATTGCCCAGTCATATATTTATACAAAGCAGCTTGAAGAAAATGAAAAGCTTTCATCAGAAAATAAAATCCTGCAGATGGACAATACTGAATTAAATGAAATTTCTATGATAGACAGCCTGACAGGAAGCTTTAACAGACGAGGCTTTGAAGAAATGGGCAAAGAGGCAATCAAGCTGTCTATAAAAATGGGAGCAGGCGGATTAATTTTCTTTGCAGATATGAACGATCTTAAGAAAATCAACGACAATTATGGCCACGAAATGGGAGATACTGCAATAAAACTTGAAGCACAGATTTTTAAAACTGTTTTCCGTCAGAACGACGTAATCGGCAGACTTGGAGGAGATGAATTTGCAGGGGTTATTCCGGGACTTCCTCTTGAACATCTGAAAAAAACAAAGGAAGCTTTAAAGCAGGCCTGTAAATCTGTTTCTAAGGAAAATAATCTTCCTTTTGAAATAAGCATCAGTTTTGGAGCCGTAGAATATAGCCCGGATAATTGCAATCTGCAGCAGTTATTAAAACTGGCAGATAAAGAACAATATAAAGAAAAACACAAATATCACGCTACCCATCATTAATTTTTTGCAGAATAAAAAAAGTTTTATTGGAAGGACAAAATGAAAAATACTATTTCAAACTTCATTGGAAAAACCCCACTTTTTTTTGATGGAGGAACCGGAACAATTTTACAAAGCAAGGGATTAAAGCCCGGCGAACTTCCAGAAACCTGGAACCTCAAACACCCGGATATCATTACTCAACTTCATTATGATTATTTTATTGCAGGCGCAAACATTATTAAGTCAAACACCTTTGGAGCTTTTATAACAAAATATCCGACAAATATAAATAAAATAATTTCAGCAGCGTTAGTTAATGCTAACAACGCCCGTAAGCAGGCTGCAAAAAAAATTAAAACTGAAACAGGAAACTCCCCTGCCCTTTTCATTGCCTTTGATATTTCCTCAACCGGAAAGCTTCTAAAGCCAATGGGCGATCTTGATTTTGAAGACTGTATCAAACTATACAAAAAAACATTTAAGGTTGCCTTTACCTGCGCAAAAGAAAAATCACAGAACTTTGACTGTATTCTCATAGAAACAATGAATGACGGCTATGAAACAAAAGCCGCAGTAATTGCTGCAAAAGAAATAATGGAAGAAGCAAAAATCTCCTACCCTATCCTTGTTACAAATGTTTACGATGCCGATTGCCGAACTTTAAGCGGTTCTACACCAGAAACAATGGTTGCAATGCTGGAAGGCCTTGGAGTTTCTGCCATAGGTGTAAACTGCAGTTTAGGCCCGGTAGAAATGCTTCCCGCAGTAGAACGTCTTTGTAAAGCTGCAAATGTTCCTGTAATTGTAAACCCTAATGCGGGTCTTCCAAAAGTTGTAGACGGTAAAACAATTTTTGATGTTAATGCAAAAGATTTTGTACAGGCAATGAAAAAAGTTTACGCTGTGCCTTCTGTAAAGCCAAAGATTCTTGGCGGCTGCTGCGGAACTACGCCGGAATATATTTCTCTGATGAAAAAAACTCTCCAGAAACAGGGCGCCCTTACCTCTACCAAAAACCTGATTGCAGCAAAAGATTATTGCGTAATAAGTTCAAATACCAAAGTTGTGTGTTTTGGAAAAGATGAAAAGGGAGATCGCAGACCTTGTGTTCTTATTGGCGAGCGCATAAATCCAACAGGAAAGAAAAAGTTTAAGGAAGCCCTTCGAAATAATGACATTGATTACATAATTCACCAGGGACTTGAACAGGAAGAAGCCGGTGCAGAAGTTCTGGACGTAAATGTAGGCCTGCCCGAAATTGATGAAAAAGAAATGATGGTTCGTGTAATGACAGAACTCCAGGCTGTTACAGATTTGCCTCTTCAGATCGATACATCTTCTGCAAAAGTTATGGAAGCAGCACTTCGCCGCTACAACGGAAAAGCTCTTATAAATTCTGTAAACGGCAAAAAAGAAATTATGGATGCAGTATTTCCTCTTGTAAAAAAATACGGAGGAGTTGTTATAGGACTTACTCTTGATGAGAAAGGCATTCCTGTAAAAGCAGCAGACCGTCTTAAGATTGCGCAGAAAATTTATAAAGAAGCTGCCCGTTATGGAATTGAAAAAAAAGATATTATTATAGACCCTCTTGCCATGGCTGTTAGTTCAGACTCACAGGCAGGACTTGCTACTCTTGAAACAGTCCGCGGGATTTATGAAACGGGAGGCAATACTTCGTTAGGCATATCTAACGTTTCGTTTGGTTTGCCTAACAGAGAATTTGTTACATCTGCATTTTTTACCATGGCAATGCAAAACGGTCTTAGTGCAGCAATCATGAATCCACTACAGCTGGAAATGAAAAAGGCATGGTATACCACAAGTCTTTTGTTAGGTTTGGATAACAACTGCACGAATTATATTGAGTGGATTAATAAGGTAGGGGAAAGCATTCCCCTCGGCTCAGTCTTACAGTCTTCGCCTACCCCTTCGCCTAGGGGCTCTGCCCCTAATACCCCGGAGAGTGATTCTCTTTTAAAGAATGCCATTATTAAAGGTTTGAAAAACGATGCGGCTACAGCAACTAAAGAATTACTCAAAACTACAGAGTCGCTTGAAATTATAAACAATCATC
>CAMKDH010000187.1 GCA_946411215.1 uncultured Treponema sp.
GGCTGGTGTATCGGCAGTACCAATGGCAGCACGTGTTGCAAACAAAGTTGGTATGGCCGAAGATCCAACAAACTTCCTTTTGATGCACGCTATGGGACCAAACGTAGCCGGCGTTATTGGAACTGCAATTGCGGCAGGTGTATTTATTTCTACTTACGGAATGTAGTGATGTTACATATAGGGTATCACGAATCAACATCAAATGGACTGGCAGGGCTTGCAACAGAAGCCTTGTCGGTTGGTGCAGACACCTTTGCATTTTTTACACGAAATCCTCGTGGTGGAACTGCAAAGCCTGTTGATCCCGCTGATGCCCAGAATCTAAATACTTTGCGACAGGAGAACAATTTTGCTCCTCCTGTTGCACACGCTCCTTATACAATGAATCCCTGTTCAGCAGATGAAGGCTTGCGCAAGTACGCCTTAGACATGATGATTGATGACTTTAAGCGTCTTGAGTATACACCTGGCTGCTTATACAATTTTCATCCGGGAAGTCACACAGGGCAGGGGACAGACGTTGGAATTAATCATACTTCAACAATGATTGCCAGCGCGTTCAAGAAAGTTAAAGCTGATCTTAAAAAAAATCCTTCGACAATTCTTTTAATTGAAACAATGGCCGGCAAAGGCTCAGAAATTGGACGTACCTTTGAAGAAGTGCGCGCAATAATGGATCATGCAGAACAAAAAGCAGGCGAACCGCTCAAAGGACAGCTTGGTGTTTGTCTTGATACCTGCCACATCTGGGACGGCGGCTACGATATTGTAAACGACCTTGACGGAGTAATCACACAGTTTGACAAAATCATAGGTCTTAAAAATCTTTATGCAATCCATCTTAATGACAGCATGAATGATCTTGGCGCACATAAAGACCGTCACGAAAAAATCGGACAGGGCCACATTGGATTAGAGGCTCTTGTTCGCGTAATAAATCATCCGGCTCTTAAAAATCTTCCTTTTATTCTTGAAACTCCAAACGAACATCAAGGCTACAAAAACGAAATTGAAACTTTGCGTTCAAACTGGAAGTAAAGCTGATTTGTGACACCTGCTGTTCAGACTTTTGTGTAAAAGTAATCTGATTTTTATTTCCAAAACAAATTGATCCTTTTGGAGAAGCGTACTCAAAATTTAATCCCGCCTTTTCTGTAAACGTCCAGCTTGTTTTTTTAGCATTTGGTGTAAAAGTAAATTTTCCACTCGCAGTAGTTTTTAGCTGTTTAATATAGAAGCTGTTTGTCGTTTGCACAGAACCACTAGAAAAATCAACAAGAAGATTGTTCTCCTGATTTTTTACAGTTGCATTTAGATTTGCACTAAGCTGACTCGTTAAATTTGCTGCGGTAAGCTTTACCCCAAACGCCGACTTTACTGTATGCTCCGTGTCTGCCAGATTGATGTTTGCAAGAACGTTTATTCCCGTTGCACAAATCACAGGCCACCTGCTACCTCCAATAAACTGGTATTTACCACCAGTTTTGACTTGCAACAGCGGATTTATTTTTTTATCGGAGCTTGTAATTACAAGATCGTTGCCATTATAAAATCCACTTAGATTCAAAGTGATGTGCTTGAACTTAAAAACATTTTCACTCCGCCAGGTATTCAAAAAATCTCCAAATGGCGTTTCGTAAGTTCCCACAATAAATAGAGAAGAAAAGGATTTTGTGTTTACGCAAATCTGATTATTAAAACAAAGATGTTCGCCCGCATTATAAAAATCCTCAGTCAAAAACCACGAATCAGATTTCTTTTTCTGATAATCAAAAATACCGCCAGTTGTGCAAAACGAAAAATCAACTTTTTTGAAAGGAGAAAACTTAAGAGAAGTGCTGTAAGTAAAAGTATCGCCGTCATAAAAACTACTTACATCAAAGCCGCTGATTATCTTTTTAGGTGCAATTCCCGCCTGCGCAAAATAACTCTGTGGTTTTGTAAAACTCTTCACCGCGGGCATGATCGCCTGCAGCCCCGTCGCTTTTACAGACGTCCCGCCAAACGCACTTACACTTGAACTCAAAGCAGGGGAGTTCAGCTTAGAAATGCTGCCACTTTGAGAAAGATTTCCCGTCATAAAAGTAACTGGAAAAAGCGGCACCAGATTTTGTGTAGTGACAGCAACCCCGTAATTCCACAAATCATTTTTCACGGAACCATGCGCCTCAATAAACGGCAGGGATAGTTTTGCAGAATTTACAAATTCCTCTTTGTAATAATCATAATCGGTGCGAAAAGAAATCTTTTGCGCCCACACACAAAGAGACCCCATAAATAAAAAAGCAATTAACCATATATATTTCATATACAGTTAATTGCCTTTTTTTTTCGTTTTTAGGAAGTTTTTATGAAAAAAATTGCAATTTTTTTAATTAACAGTGCTAGTTACGTAGCTTCCGGCCTTTGAAAAGTCCGAAATCTCTACGATTTTTGACTGCCAGTATTCAGCTTCGCTCTTTGTTGTAAAAGGTCCAACACGAACTCTATAGAATAACTTTGCTTTGTTATCCTCGTAAGTATAGATGTCTGAATTAATCTTTTTATCAGACAAAACTGAACGTGCGTTTTCGGCAGTCTTTTTATTGCTATAAGCAGCAACCTGAACCCAGAAACGAGTTACAGCAGCAGCTTTTGTTGAAGCAGTAGTAGTTTTAGCAGGTACAGCAGTTGTTGTTTTTGCTGGAGCCTTTGCAGAAGCAGTGCTTGTATTTGTTTTAGCAGCAGGCTTAGCAGGTTCTGCCTTTGCAACAGCAGTCTCAGTTTTCTTTACAGCAGTTGCTTTTTCTGTTTCTTCTGCTTCTTTTGCTTTTCCTGTGTAATATTCAGTTGTAAGGATTACAGGAGGTTCTTCAACCTTTGCTGTTTTTTCCTTATCAGAAACATTTACAGTAATATTTATATTCTGAGGATTTGGCTGAGCCAGAGCCGCATCAGCAGCAAGCTCACGTTTAAGTGCGTTAAGATCTATAGTTGTAGACTGATTTTCTGGTGCGGCGGTATTTGCAGCATTTGCCTGACCCAAATCAAGAACTGTTGTATTTTCAGAAACAACAAACATGTCGCTTACCTGTGGAGAACTTGTGCTTGCAGGTTCTACAGGAGTGCTGTTTGTCCATCCTGATGATGATTGAGTTGGAGTCTGTACTGTTTTTTCTACAGGCTTAATGCTAGCAACCTTACGAGATGCTCCTGCTGATGGATTATATATAATCATAGCAGCGCCCATAACAACGAGCATAAACACGCTAACTGCGGCAATAATCCATAAAGTCTTTTTTTGTTCCATAAAATTTTCCTCTTCACCGATTTTTTACATCGGCCACCTTACCTACAATATCGGTGAATGAAAAAAATAGTTTAGGAAAAAATAAAAGGATTTTTATATTAATTTTTTACTATTATAAGCTTTTCAGCAGACACAGATTTCTTATATTCCTGCAAAAGATTGCGCTGAGCATGAAAGCGTTTTAAGATTTGTGCAAGTGGAAGCTTGTCCCTGCGGCGGGCTCGTATAAGACGCTTGAAAAATGGAGAGGTTACATATATAACCTTGTCGCAGTAGGCAAGAAGCTGTGGAGTTTTATAAAGCAGTGTTGCGTTTATGATTGATTTTTCGTGCTCGTTAATAAACTCAAGAATCTGCTGGATGATTATTGGGTAGACAATTGATTCCTGGATTTGGAGAAGCTCAGGGAAAGAAAAAAGAAGTCTTCCAAGGGCTCGGCGGTTTATAGTGCCGTCGTTGTTTGTGAGCTTGATGTGTTCTTTCTCTGCAAAAGGAACAAATTTTGCAAGGATTTTATCTTTTACAAGCTCTATTGCGTCGTGAACAAGAATGTCTGCATCTACAGAAATCCAGCCTTCTTTTTCTTTTTGAGAACAAATGTAATTTTTGCCCGAGGCCATTGGGCCTACAACTGCAATAACTTCTTTCATCAATGGAACTCTCCCCAGTTTTTACCGTATTCTATGCTTACACGTAGTGGGACACTAAGTTCTACTGCGCCTTCCATTTTATCTTTGATGAGTGCGATTGTTGCTTCTATTGTTTTCTTGTCGTCTGGGCATTCAAAAATAAGCTCGTCATGAACCTGAAGCAAAAGGCGTGCAGGAGAGTTAGTTTCTTCTAACGCTGTTGTAACGTTTATCATTGCTTTTTTTACAATGTCGGCAGCGCTTCCCTGAACCGGTGAGTTTACGGCGATTCGTTCGGCTGCTGCTTTTTCTACTTTGTTGCGGCTGTTTATTCCAATAATCGGGCGGGAGCGTCCAAAGATTGTTGTAACTTTGCCTGTCTGTTCTGCACTTGCAACCGTTTCTTTTATAAAGCGGTCTACGTCGGCGTACATTCTAAAGTAGTTGTCTATAAACTGTGCAGCCTGTGTTCTGCTAATTCCTAAATCGTTTGCAAGACGGAAAGAACTCATTCCATAAATTACACCAAAGTTGATTGTTTTTGCGGTGCGGCGCATTTCTGGAGTAACGGCTTCCGGGGCAACTCCATAAATTAATGCTGCTGTTGCTTTGTGAACGTCTGTTCCTTCTATAAATGATTTACACATATTCTTGTCGCTGCTTAAGTGTGCAAGAACAACAAGTT